>CAIMWS010000284.1 GCA_903845125.1 uncultured Verrucomicrobiota bacterium | reverse complement strand
GCGTCAGCGAGGCGCTGGACATTGCCTTGCGCGCCCTGATCAATCCCGGGGACGAGATCATTTATCACGAGCCTTGCTACGTGAGTTACAGCCCCAGCATCGCCCTGGCACATGGCGTGGCCAAGGCGGTTTCCTGCCGTGCCGAGGATGGTTTTGCGGTGCGCGCGGAGGCCATTGAAAGCGCCCTCACTTCGCGCAGCAAAGTGTTGGTCATGAATTTCCCCACCAATCCCACCGGCGGCACCTTGACGAGGGCGGAATTGGAGCAAATTGCCGAGGTGGTGCTGCGCCACAACCTGCTGGTTATCAGCGATGAAGTCTATGCGGATCTGACCTTTGAGGGGGAGCATGTCAGTATTGCGTCCCTCCCCGGAATGCTGGAGCGAACGGTTTTCCTGCACGGGTTTTCCAAAGCCTATGCCATGACCGGGTTCCGCATCGGGTATGCCTGCGGCCCGGCGGAGATCATCGAGGCGATGATGCGCATCCACCAATACTCGATGTTGTGCGCCAGCATTATCAGCCAGGAAGCCGCCATCGAAGCCATGCGCCATGGGCGCTCTGACGCCGTGGAAATGTGCGAGCAATACCGGATGCGGCGCAATTTCATCGTTCGGGCCTTTAATGACATGGGCTTGCCCTGCCATTCACCCCGCGGATCCTTCTATGCGTTTCCGTCCATCCAACACACCGGCCTGACCTCCAAGGAATTCGCCATCCGCCTGCTGGAGCAACAGCAGGTTGCCTGTGTCCCGGGGAGCGCCTTCGGCTCCTGCGGCGAAGGTTTCCTGCGCTGTTGTTTCGCCACTTCCCTGGATCGCATCGAGATTGCCACCGAGCGCATGAAACAGTTTGTGGGCGGTCTTAAATAAAACGCTCCCTCCAAGCGGGCAATTCCAAACCTGGCTTTGGCGTCGCACCGGGTGCCGGCGGGTTTTTCAGGAAGATTTGCTGGCCACGTTTTTTCAGCGGATCTTCCTTTTTAAAGTTGAGCTCAGATATGCGTTTAATTTTGCTCATTCCCAATGGCTTGGGAAATACCGGCCCCGGAAGATCCGTTCTATTACTTTCCTTTCCGGCACGGCGACCAATCCTCCATCAGTCGTTTCCAGCAAGTTCTGCAAGCCGAGGTCTAAAACTCCGGTTCTTGTAATTGCGTCATATGCGGCCGCCTTCCAATAATCGGCGGCAGGCGCCGCGCTGGATCAGGGCGGTCGGGGGGCAGGCAACGCCAAACAACCGCCGTTTCCATTCCTGAAAACGGCTTTGACCCATCGGCCGCTACCAATCGATTAATGAGCGTTGGCTGGCATCATGTCCCACGCTTCCAAAGCGGAGACGCTGGCGGTGCCACCTTGAGAGTATAACCGGACGCCGAGACTGTCGGCACGCGAGGGATAAATGCGCCGCATGACCGCCTGCCGGCCATTGGCGAACACTTCAACCACCGATTTATCCACAAAGATCCGCAGTTGCAACGGTTCAGCTGATGCCAATTCAAAGGGACCGGCTTCGATCGCTTTGGCTCCTTCAGTCAATCCTGATTGGGTGGTGTCCACCTTCAGTTTCTTATCCGTGGCGTCATAATAAACCAAGGTCTGCTCCTCGCCTCCTGTGGAGCAACAAACCTTGACTCCGAATTGGCTGGCACCCTCCAGGGTGGCTCGAACCACCACTTCCAGGCTGTTACCGCGGATGTCATCCAACGTCAGTTCCGCTCCCGCCTTGAGTTGGAGGCCGGTCTTTTTCCGGCCGTGGTAACGAAGCCGCGTGATTTCTTCCGGAGGATTCATCCGCAACCGGCCGTCCGCGCCCAGGGACAATACGCGCGGCAGGCTCATCGTTCCGGACCAACCATAATCGGTGCGCATTTTGAACCCGGGATTATCAAAAATCCACGCCCACATGATCCGGCGGCCCTGGTCATCCAATAAGCTTTCCGGAGCAAAGAAGGCGTTGTCTACCCAGCTCATTTTCTCGTGGAAAGCGGGGTGGAACTGTTCGTTTTTCCAATCGCCAAGGTAATACCGGCAGCCGAGCCGGTGGCTGATGCACAGGAGCATATAGCGGTCGCCGAGCTTGAAAAGGTCCGCGCAGGATACATCCTCATGGATCGAAACCCCCGGGACGGTATTGGCCATCAGGTCACCCACATATTTCCACTCGCCAGCGAGGCTGGGGGCTTTGGCGATGGCGGGTCGCTCGCCGCCGAAGATGGCGTAATAGGTGTCGCCCTCCAGCCAGCCATAGGGATCCCAGGAACGGTATTTGTCGTGGAGCGGATCGCCCGGTTTGGTTTTGGGGGTGATGGGATTGGAATCGAGCTTTTTCCACTCGTTCAAGTCATCATCCACCGCCACCGCCATGGCGTTGCCCTGCCCGACCTGGTGGTAGCACATCGTGGGGCGCCCTTCCTTGTTGAGGAAGCAATTGCCGCTGAACATGCCGGCCACCAGGCGGGTGGGATGGTGGCGCCAGTGGAAGAGATCCGTGCTCGAGACGTGGCCCCAGTTGTGCCCGCGATGGTCCTGGAAGATGTAAAAGAGATGGTAGCGGCCCTTCCAAAATATGGCCCCGTTTGGATCGAAGGGCATGGCCTGGCCTTCCGGGATCACAAAGTGGTAGCCCGCCCGGGTGGGATCGCTGAGGAGTTTTTCCCGGAGCGCCCGGGCGGAATGGTTGGCATCGCCAGCGGGGGAGGTGGAGGTCGCGGATTTGTCCGGGGCGTCTTTGGTGGCCAGCAAGTAGGCTCCGTGGTGGATCAGATGCAGTTTGCCGCCGGCAATCCGGGTTTGGCCGCACAAGGTGGTTACCGGGAAAGTGTTCATCCGGTCGGTGGCGGTTCCGTCTTCAAAATCCCACCAAGCCAGCGGCTTGGGATCGGACATTTGGTTGGGTTTCAAAGCCGCCAACTGGCTGGCGGTCAAGGCGGAGCCGTAGAGGCGGGCGTCTTCGATGACCCCGGCGTAGAAACGGTTTTCCAGGCCCGCGTCGAGGTGTCGCAATCCCATCAGGATCTTGCTATCGGCGCCAAACCGTTCCACTCCTTCCGCGGCATAAGTGGCATAGCGGACGCCATTGCGGTAGAGGGTGATTTGCCGGTCCTGGTAAACCACGGCCACCTGCACGCAAGTCTGGCTATCGGCGGTTTCCAGCGGGAAGGTCGCCTGGTCTGATTGGGTGCGCCGGAAACCGTCGCTGCCGGCCATCCATTTGCCCGGGGATAGTTCGCCCAGCACGATGCCATCGAACACGGCGCCCGGTTTTTCAATGGTCAGCACGCTGCCGCCCCGCTGGGTGAGGTTGGCGGGAGCCGTCCAGGCCACCAGTGTTTTATCCTTTAACGGCCAGGTGGGGGCGGCCGTTTGCGCGGAAGAACCGGCCGGGCTGAACATCAGGCACGACACGGTCAAGGCGCAACCGACTGCCTGGCCGATTCGGCTCCGGTGGGCGGAATTACGGTGCCGCGGCAGTTCGCGGGGCAGGTTTTTGAGGCATCCGGATCGGGACCGGATTTCGGCCCTGGTTTTGGCCGCGATGGGGTCGGATTCATGGGTGGGTTTTTTCATGGGGTCGGTTCCGTTCGTTAGGGAGTTCATGGCAGGGCGACGATCGTCTGGTTCAGGCTTGGGGCGGTGGCGGGCCACCGGAGTTTTTGCCCGCTGGTGGTTTCGGCAGTGATGTAGTATTCCATCGCCTCGGGCACGGGCGGCAGTTGCGCGGTATACACAGCTCGAGCGAGGTGCGTGGCCGGGATGGCCGTCCAATCACCGGTTCCGAGGGGTCGGCACGACACGGTGAGTGCCTTTACTGGCTGGCTGGCCAGCGCGAGGATGGGCAGGGCCAAAGACTCCCCTCGGTTCACGACGCTGCGGACCGTGGGCACGATGAGACGTGGCTCGCCTTGGTAAGCTTTTGGCCAGGGCTGTTGGAGGTGTTTGGCGATGGCCGGCCCCCAGCCAGGGTGGTTTTCCAGGTTCACCACCATCGCCAACCCGCCGGGAGTGTTTACCGTGGCCAGCAGAAACCGGTAGGTGTCACTCCAGAGGCTGGCCAGTTCGTTTGCATCCGGTTTGGCCAGCGCGCAGCGCAAGCGGGCGAGCGAACGGTGGTATTTGAAGGTGTTCAGCCAATAGCTGAACCGGTCGAGATTGCCGGCACCGTGGACGCGTGGGTGGAGTTTTTCCATATCGTCCACGAACGCATATTGCCGGCTGATGGCATTCCACGGCGTGGTAACTGGGGTCAGGCTGCCGGACGGGCAACCGCCGTCGGTGGCTTGCGGAACGCGGCCGTCGAGCGTGGCGAATATCCGGCCGATCTCTTCAAGCCCGAAGTTGGCCCGTGCCCAATCCGCATAGAAATCGCCGCAGGGCAGGGAACGGGGGGAATCGGTATCCGCTTGGTAATCCAGGAAGGCATCGCCCGCACAGTTGAGCTTGCTCGTAAAGCCGGCGCTCTCGACCGCGATGGCGGAAATGCAGGGCAGCGATTTGCGCGCCATCAGCTCGATGGTCAGCATCCCATTGGTGACGAGGACCTGGTGGAACGTGAAATCCAACGCGGCGAATTGGCCGGCCCGTGCGAAGATGTCGAGGTTGGTGAGGACGGTGGCACCCTGCAGTTTGACGTCACACACTCGCTCATTCGCCGCCTTGAAGAAGGGCTCACAGAATTTCAGCGTCACCTGGTAGGGGCCGTTGGGCGCGGGAAGTTGAATCTGGCCGAGGTCATACCGGCAGGTTCGATAGAGTTCTTCCTCGGTGGTGCCGGCGATTCTCACGCCGGGAAAGCTCGCCCGCTGACCCGCCACGCGCCAGCTTCGATCGATGCGGTTGGTGTTCCAACCCTGATCCCAGGCTGCCTGGGCGAGCGCCGCGGCGTTGGGAGCGAGGATGTCCGTGCGCCAGTGCAGTCCGAGCAAGCCAGTGCAGCCATAGCGGAGGGCGTCGGCGGCGTCACGGCGCATCCGGCCGGCTTCCAACTGCAGGGCGGCGAGGCCGTTGCGGTTGTCGCTTTCCAGCCAAGGGATGGCCCATTTTTCATGCCCGTTGATGCGCGCGAAGGCCGGATCCACTTCGGTGGCGCCGGTGTTGCGGCTGAGGGCGCTGAGGGCGATATCTTTGGGCAGGTCCGCCGCGAATGCAGCCCGGTCGTGGGCTGGGCCGAGCACCCAGCCGGCCGTGGCGAGTTGGAACGGGGCGCGGACATTCTTGTGCGCCTCGATGGCCAGCTTGAGGTCGGCGACGGTATTGGAATATTGCTGCGGTGGGTTGCCCTCCCAGGTCCATGCTTCCGGCGTCCACAGCCAGTAATAATCAAGCGGATGGCTCGCCATGATCCGGCGGAACGTGCCTTCATAGACGGCCCGCACGTCGCTCGTTCGTTGCGCCAGCACCTTCGGGAGGGTTAAGGGCGCTTCGGTGCCGGCGCAAGTTTTCACGCCGAGCTGCCGGGCAAAGCTGAAGGCGTCACGGAACTGGGTGGCCATGCGGTTGAACACTTCGTTGCAGGCTTCCGGGGTTTGCGGCAGCGGACAATGGCCGGTCATGACCGGGGGCGCCCAATCGTCGCGCTCGAATAAAAGCGCCCCACCGAAACTGTAATCACCGGTTTTCGTGGGCAGATAATCGCCCCAGGCCGAGGTGAGCAAGGTGTTGAAGTAACGGGACACGTAACTGGATTTCACGCGGCCTTCCGCGTCGAAATCACCGGTCAGCCCATGCCAGACCGTCGGCTCGGCGCGGGGATGGCCTTCCGGGTAACAGTGGATGCCCAGGAAATTCATCCGCATTTTCGCCAGTTGCGCGAAGATGGCTTTGTAGTCGTCAGCGCTCCAGGCGTCGAATCCGAACGGATGCCATCCCCACGGGTTCACGCCACGGATGGCGAACAGTGGCTGGCCGGTTTCGTTGACTTCCGGCCAGGCGGTCAGCCGCCCATCGGGGATCACGTCGCCGTGCAGGTAGAACCGCACGCCCAGCAACTCCGCGAAGCGATAGGCCCCGTAGAGCACGCCGAGGTCGCTGCCGCCGGTGATGGTGATGCGCTGGCCCCTGGTCTGGATCCTGAATTCCTGCGGTCCAAGTTGGGATGGATTACGCTCGAGGGCGATGGTTTCACCGCTGGGGTCCGGCAGTTGGCGGAGCACCGGCAGTTGGCCGGTGCGCAGATAGACGTAGCGGACGATTTCCAACGCCGCCAGGCGTTCGCGTGGCGCGGCGTCTGGCGGGCACACCACCCGGATTTCCGCCGCCGTCGAAGCGGCCACGGTCAGCCAGAAGGTGATCCAGGCTAGCATAGGCTGGAATTTCAGGTTCATAGTGGGTTCAGGCTGGAGAGCGTGGAGACCCGGCTGGACTTGCCCCTACCCCCGGCGCGCTGCCACGGGCCACATCCCGCAGCCGCCGTGTTTCTGGAACGGCCCCGGGGATCCAGGCGCCGGACCCATTCGCGACGGGCCAGGGCTGGGCAGGGTTGGCTGGTCTTCATGCTCACTAATGTTTTCCGGTTGGCCGCGCAAGGAATCCGCTAAAGCCAGGTTCCGATACCGAGGCCAAGGGCCGCTTTCAAGGCCGTTCAAAAACGCAGTTGCCCTGGTAGATCGATTTCATTTTCCAGGCGGTGACTTTTTTGACCGCCAGGTCGCCGCCTTTGGCGAACAGGCTGACATGGACCCGTTCAGGAGGGTATTCGTGCCACGCCACCGCCGCCTGTCGGTCATTGGCAAAGACCTCGATCATGCTTTTGTCGATAAAAATGCGCAGGGTCAGATCTTCATGCTCCTGGAGTTGGAAGGGGGGCTTGATGTAGTCCACGGTCAGCCTGGCACTGCCGGCGCCGGACGAAATCGGAAAGCCATGCTCGCCACGGTCATCGCATAGCAGGTTGATGCCAAACTCTTTGGCCTTGGGCGAGGCGATGACCACCTCCAACTCCAGGGCATCGCCTTGGATGCCATCCAGCAGGCGGATGTCGCCGCTCTTAACCGTGAGGTCGCGCTCGCTATGTTGATCGTATCGCAACGCCTCCAACTCGCGCAGGGGCTTGATGCGCAGCCTCCCATCCTCGGGCAGGCTGAGTTCCCTGGGCAGCGATTGAATTCCTTGTTGGAAAAGGGAGTTGTTCAGGAGATTATCGAAGTTCTTTGCCCGCCCGGTTTTTTGCATCCCGTTGATCCAAGGCGTACACCAGGCCCACATGACACGGCGGCCATCTTTGGTCAGCAGTGATTCGGGAGCGAAAAAGTCCCACCGGGCCCAATTTAACAGGGCGTGGTGGCTGGGCAGATACTGTTCTCCCACGAAATCGCCCAGGTAATAGCGGGCGCCCAAGCCATGGCTGATGCAGAGCAGCATCCATTTGCCGCCCAGCTGGAACAGATTGGCGCAAGAAGTGTCTTCACCTTTCCCGACCCCCAGATCCGCGGGGAAGCCACCATGAAAGAGTTCCCCCAGATACACCCACTGCTTAAGATCCTTGGATTTCATCAGTTTGGGATGGCTGCCACCGCTGAGTGCGTAATAAGCGCCATCCATAAACCAGCAATCAGGATCCCAATGGTTCATGGCGGGCTTTTCTCCGGTGGCCGTCAAAGGCTCGATGGCCACGGGTTTTGACCATTTTTCCAAAAGGTCATCCAAAGCATAGGCCACCTGGTTTTTGCCGGAACCCTGGCCATGGTAGATCATGGCCGGCTTTCCATCCCGGGTAAAAAAGCCGGTGCCGCTGAACATTCCGTGGCCGGTCGTTTTCGGGGTGAGCGTGGTGGGGTGCCACTTCCAGTGCACCATGTCTTCGCTGGAGACGTGGGCAAAGGCGCAGCCATCCTTGTGGTTGTAGATGTAGTGCAGATGATACCGGCCTTGGTAATAAAAGGCGGGGTTGGGATCCCCGGGGATGGCGCCGCTCGGCCCGGGGTGAGCCAGATGATAGGTCAGCCAGGTTTGGGGTGGGTTCACCGGCATGGCGGGCGTTTCAAAAGGCACGGGGACTTCCTTTTCGATCCGGCAGAGCAGGGTGCCGGTCTGGCCATCGAGGAGGAGTTTGCCGTTTTCCACCTTGGCGCCGCCGCTGATTTGAGTGATCAAAAATCGCCCGGTGCGGTCCCTGGGCTCCTGCCCGTCAAACGTCCACCAAGCCCACGGTTTGATTTCTGAAGCCTCGTCAGGCTTCAGCCCCGCAATTTGCGCTGCCGAAAGTGCCTGGTCGTAAATGCGGGCGTCGTCTATGGCTCCGGCAAAGTGCGCATTGTCGGCTTGATCCGGATGGCGCATGCCGATCACCGCCACGCTTTGGGGTCCGAATTCCTGGGGCGGATTGGCCATGGTGTATTGCGCGCATTGCCTGCCGTTCCGATAGACGGTTACCAGTCGGTCCTGGTAGGTAATGGCGAGCTGCACGAAGGTTTGGGAGCCCCCCGTTTCCGCGGGCCAGCTCTCCTGGTTGACCTGGGTGCGCCGATGGTAATCGCTGCCGGGCATCCAGCGTTGGGCGGCTATTTCCCCAAAAACAATGCCATCGAAGTGGGATTGTCCGTCGTCAAGGGTCAAGGCGCTGCCGCCTTTTTGCGTCAAATTGGCCGGGGCGGCCCACACCACGAGGGTCTTGTCGCGCAGCGACGGCAGGGCAGGCGTCGGTTTTGGGGCGGCAGTGGAGAGTTTGACCGGCTGTAGGATTTTCAGCTGGAGATCCTTGAACTGAGCGGTGGTAGGCGGGCCGGTATGGAGCTGCAAACCGAGAATGCCGGCCAAGTCTCGCTCCTTGGGATCGTCGTCGATCACCTCCGCCGCCAGCCGGCCATCGACCTTGAGCGTGAGCCGGGATCCGCTGCAGACCAGGTGGTATTCGTGCCAGTCTTCCAGGCGAAACCAAGGCTTTCCTTTGGCCTCGGGAATATCGCTGGAAACGGCCTTGCCGGCCGCATCAAACACGGTCCGCTGGCCGCGCCAGGCCAGGGTATGGCGGCCATGCTCGTCGTACAGGCGGACGAGCCAGTCGGTATCGAGATTGTTATCCACCTGGTATCCGGCCACATCATGGTTGGGCAATTCGCGGCTGCGGAATTGAAAGCCGCAATTGATACCCTTCGAGCCAAACACCCGATGCTTCAGCTTGAGCTCGAAATCCGCCAGCTCTCCTCCCTGCCAGATCAAGTAGAGATTGTCTTTGAGCGGATGCTCCGGGGTGATCCGGGCCGTAATGGCCCCGTCCTCCACGGACCAAAAACTCGGATCGGCCGCTTTCCAGCCATTTAAGGTTTTGCCGTCAAAGATCTCCTTGAATCCGCTTTCTTTTTGGGCCGTGGCGGTGGTGGCGGCGGTGATGAACAGGGCCAGGAGTGCGATTTTGTGTTTTAACATGGGTTTCATATTCAACGGAGCTTGGTTTTTTGACTGGGGGAACCGGCTTCAATAATTGAAGGGCGTTCACGGCGAAGGTATTGCCAACCGCGGCGTTTCAGGATGTCCAGCAGGACGGCGCCAAGAATGACCAGGCCGAGGACCACTTTTTGCGTGTAACTTTCCACGCCGGTCAGGTTCATACCGTTTTGAATGACGGCGATGATGAAAGCGCCGATGAGGGTGCCCAGGACTTTGCCTTCGCCGCCGGACAGGGATGCGCCTCCCACCACGACCGCGGCGATGACGTAGAGTTCATACATCTGGCCATAGGTGGGCGCCCCGCTTTTGAGCTGGGAGGCCATGACAATGCCGCCCAGGCCCGCCAGCGCCCCGCAGGCGGTGTAGGCGAATAGCAGCACTTTTTTCACCGGCACGCCCGAGAGCCGGGCGGCTTCGGCATTGCCGCCCACGGCGTAGAGGTAGCGCCCTAGGACCGTGCGGGTCATGAGGAAATGGGCGGCGGCATAAAGGAAAAGCATGAGCAATACGGCATTGGGCAGGCCAAAGGTGCTGCCGCGCCCCAGCCAGATGAAGGAGTCGGGCACCTGATATATGGATTGGCCGCGGGCAGCGATGAAGGCGAGACCGCTGGCGACGAGCATCATGGCGAGCGTGGCGATAAAGGACGGGATGGCGAACAAGGTGACCATGGCCCCGGAAAAAAGACCGACCAGTCCGCATACAGCAATGGCGGCGAGGCTGCACGCGGTCATGCCAGTGGCGCTGGCCTGCTCGCCGCCTCCCGCCTCGCGGATCAATAGCGTGCAGATCACGGCGGATAAGGCAATCAGGCTCCCCACCGAGAGATCGATGCCCGCGGTGATGATCACCAAGGTCATTCCGATGGCCACGATGGCGATGACCGCAATCTGGTTGGCGATATTCAAAAGGTTGTCTGGCTTGAGGAAATTCGGCCAGCGATAACTGCGCGGTCGGACCAGCCGGGGATGGCCCAAGCCCGGGAACGCCGCGGGCGCCTCCTCCAGCGCGGTCCAGTTGGCGGTGGTTTGATTGCAGGCGATCACAGCCAACCGGCCGCCGCGGGCGGCCATACGTTCCAAAGCCTGGCGGGCATCGGAGGGCTGGCCTTTGACCATTTCGACCACCTGCTGGCCGCTGGCCTGAAGGCGGCTGGCCAGTTCAGCGGCGAAATCGGCGTCTTCACGGGTCTCGCGCACCACGATCAGCACGGGAGCGCCGGCTTTGAACTCGCGGGCGATGTCGCCCGCCAGGGCTCGGGCTCCGGCAATTCCCGCAGGATGTTGCTCTTCCAAGGTCACCGCACTGAAGAAGGCTCCCAGCAGGAGCAGCACCACCAGCATGCCATAATCGGTGAAGAGCCGGGCCAAGGAGCTGTTGGAGTTAGCGCGTGGCATGGGTTTGGAGGGGGCTGGTCCTTGAGGACCGGCAGGGAGGTTGGAAAATGAAACCTGGCCGGCCCGAGCGGTCCGCCTGGGAGGATGGTGGCCTATTTAATGTTGGGTCCATAAGGTTTTTCAGCCGACCGCCAGATGCATGATATCTTCCTGGGTGGCCTGGGCCACATCGGTGATTTCGCCCACGATCCGGCCGCTGTGCATGACCAGGATGCGGTCGCTCATGCCCAGGATTTCCGGCAATTCAGAGCTGATCATCAGGATGGCTTTGCCCGCGGCGGCGAGTTCATTGATGAGCTGGTGGACTTCAAATTTAGCGCCCACATCGATGCCTCGGGTCGGTTCATCGAAGATGATGACCTCACAGTTGCGCTGGAGCCATTTGGCCAGCACAATCTTCTGCTGATTGCCTCCGGAGAGATTGCGGGCAAGCTGGTCCTGGTGGGGAATGCGGATGCGCAGGCTCTCCACATATCTCGTAAAGGCGTCCCGCTCCGTTTTTTCCCGCACCACGCCCAGCCTTGAGAATTGCCCCAGATTCGGCAGCCCGAAATTTTCGCGCACGGATTGCCCCAGCACCAAACCCTGGGCTTTGCGGTCCTCGGTCAGCAGCGCCAGGCCGGCCCGGATCGCCTCGCGCGGATGGCGGATGGACAATAACTTGCCGTCCAATTCAACGGAACCGGCGTCCAGGGGGTCTGCCCCAAAAAGGCAGCGGGCCACCTCTGTGCGCCCGGCCCCCACCAATCCGGTCAGCCCCAGGACTTCGCCGCGATGGATGGTGAAGGAGACCTCACGCACCTTGGCCCACTAGCCAGGTTGCGGGCCACCAGCCGGGCCGGGCCGGGGCGGCTCGTGCGCTTGGGGAACTCATGTTCCAGCTTCCGTCCAACGAGCATCTCGATCAATCCGCTCCGGTTGACTTCGCCGATGGGCCGGACCCCCATCAATTGCCCATCCCGCAGCACCAGGACGTGGTCGGCGATGGCGAAGATTTCCTCCAGCCGGTGGCTGATATAAATAAGGCCAAGGCCCCGCGCCCGCAGCTCCCGGATGATGCCGTGGAGACGCTCGACCTCGGGTGGGGTCAGCGCGGCGCTGGGCTCATCCATAACCAGGATGCGCGCGTCCAGGGAGAGAGCCTTCGCGATTTCCACCAATTGTTGCTGGGCCACTGAAAGCTCCCGGCAGGGGATATCCGGATCCGTTTCGACCCCCAGTTGCGCGAAGAGTTGCCGGGCCTGGCGCGATTCCTCGTCCCGGTGCAGCAAACCAAACCGCAGCCGTTCCCGTCCCAGGAAAATGTTTTCCCCTACGGAGAGAGCCGGGATGAGATTGAACTCCTGATAAATGATGGAAATGCCCGCGCGCTGGGCATCCACCGGGCTGTGGAAATGGGCGGGGAGCCCTCCTACTTCAATGGTCCCCGCGTCCGGCCGGTGCGCCCCGCCGAGGATTTTGATCAGGGTGCTTTTGCCCGCGCCATTTTCCCCCAGCACCGCCAGCACCTCGCCGGCGCGCAAATCCAAATCCACTCCCCGCAACGCCTGAACGCCCGGGAAGGCCTTGGAAATGCCGCGCATCTGGAGCAGGGGAGCCATCGTAGGCCGTTTATTTCACTCCCGGATCCTGGTCGGCGTCCGCCTTGCGGTAAAGTGCTGTTGGGATGAGCAATTCGCTGGGGAGGGGTTCGCCCTTAAAATGGCGCACAATGGCGCGCATGGTTTCGATGCCGATGCGGTCGGGGAACTGGATGGGGCTGGCGTAAAGTTTACCCGCTTTCACCGCTGCCCGGCCTTCCGGTGAGCCGTCAAAACCGACGAGCGTAATTTGTTGGGTGCGGCCGGCTTTTTCCATGGCCGCGCGAGCCCCCAGGGCCGAAGGGTCGTTGATGGAGAAAATTCCCGCCAGGTTGGCGTGCGCCTGCAGCAGATCCTCTGCCGCGCGGAAACCTCCTTCCTTGTTCGCACCACCCGGCAGTTCAGCGGCAATCTCGATTTTTCCAGTCGCGTGGCTGGCGTTGTGCTTTTCAATGATCTCCTTGAAGCCTTTCACCCGCTGGATGCAGGATTCGATGAGTTTATGGTCAATGATGGCCACGCGCCCGCCGGCATCCCCCAGGGCCTCAATGATGGCTTGGGCGGCCTGTTTGCCGCCGCCATAATTATCCGTGGCCACGTGGGTCACCACCTTCACCCCCGGCGCGAGACAGGCGATGTCGGCGGTAAAGACCGGGATGCCCGCGTCGTTGGCTTCCTGAATGGCGGTGCCAATGGCCTTGGAATCACAGGGTGTCAGCACGATGGCGGCCACCTTGCGGATGATGAAATCCTTGACCTGGTTCTGCTGCCGGGCAACGTCGAACTCGCCGCTGACCACGCTGACCGTGTAACCATTCTGGCGGGCTTCCTGAGCCAGGCTATCCCCGATGTCCTTAAAGAACGGATTGGTCAGGGTGAGCACCGACAAGCCGATAACGCCTTTGCCGGCCTTGGGGTTGGAATTCGTCGTCGGGTTCGCCGGGGTTGCGGCCGGTGTGCCGGAGCCGGAATCCTGGCGTCCACAACCCGCCAGCATCGTCCAGAGACTTATCATCAGCCAGGTGCATGTTCGCTTGATCATCATATTTCCCTTCCCGGGGCAACTGCTTGCCCGTCTAAACCGCATGGTTCAATTGTTGGCTGGGAGTTTGCCGCCCCGGGGCGGCCGCGGCAAGCCACATCCTTGGCGGACCCATCCTTGGCGGACAGCCGGGCGGGAATGGTGCCGCTGAACGGCTTGGTTCCCGGCCGCCAGATAAAACCAGGCGTCAAGGTTTTTCCAGATTTCCGCAAGTCATTTCAATGGATGACCTTCGGGAAGCACGGGGGATCCGCGCGCTTATTTCCGGCCGGAGGTACGGTCGGCGAGCCACCCATAATCGTAGGGTGAAAGGCCGGTGGAGGTCAAAGGCTGGGTGGTGCGTTTGACGGTTTCCGGGTCACGCCACTTGTGAATTTCCGAATGGCCATCCGCGTAAGAAAGGGCCCCCGATCCCTGGTGGAAGGCTGCGGGGCAATCGTTCATCCGCAGGTTGGCGGCACTTCCGCTCACGCTCATCGGCAGGAGGTGCACCAGGTGACCGTCATTCAGCAACGGGCACTCATCCAGGAACACCCAGCGCATCGCCGGTTTGTCAAATTGGTCAATTTTGCGATACGTGCGCCACCAAGGCATCATGTCGGAGATTTGCGACCACCAGGTCCCGTCCCAAAAGCCACCCACAAACGCATTCATGGCGATGGTGCGAACCCGAGGTTTCTTGTTGCCGGGATCGACGGTGCGGTCCCCGGTGCATTTGAATATCTTGGCGTCCTGAAAATATTTGCCCATCAATGCTTTGGTGAAAAGGACCTGATTGGTGTTGTCCGGAGTGGTGTCAGTGTAACTCATGAAACCTGTGCACCAGCTTTTCGTCAGATCGCGTTCAAATACCGTGTTAAACGGCAGGCGGCCGTCAAAGTCGTCTGCATATAGCCGCCAGGCCAGCATGACTTGGCGCAGATTATTCATGCAGTGGACATTCTGGGCTTTGATTTTCGCTTGGCCCAGTGCAGGCAATAACAGGCTGGCCAGGATTGCAATGATGGCAATCACCACCAGCAGTTCAATCAGCGTAAAGCCCAAAGGCCGCTCGGGTTGGTGCCGGACATCTTTCTGGTGGCTGCGCTTGATCATTGAATTATCGGGTCAGATACTGCCGGGCCTTTCGCAGCGGCAGTTCCGAAAGTGTTCCAGCCAGGTTAGTTCACGAAGCCAGTTTGCAAAAAGAAAAAGGCCGGGATGAACCCGGCCTGGCAAATCATTTCTTCGGGGCTTGTTCGCCCTCAGCGGGGTTATCCCTTCAGGCAGCTTCTTTGGTCTCCAGAAAACCTTGCAGATGGCGCAGGCGCGTTGGGTGACGCATTTTACGAAGGGCCTTGGCCTCGATTTGCCGGATGCGTTCCCGGGTGACTTTGTATTGCTTGCCCACTTCTTCCAAGGTCCGGGAATAACCATCCACCAAGCCAAAGCGCAGTTCCAATACCCGGCGTTCGCGCTCGCTCAAACTGGTCAGCACCTCGTTGAGTTTTTCTTTCAGGAGGCTGTAGCTCGTCATGTCGAGCGGGTTTTCGGCGGTTTTGTCCTCGATGAAATCACCGAAGCTCGCATCGTCTCCATCTCCCACCGGGGATTGCAGCGAGATGGGCTGCTGGGCCATCTTCAAAATGGAGCGTACTCTTTCGAGCGGCATCGCCATTTCGTCGGCTATTTCCTCCGGGGTGGCTTCCCGTCCATAAACCTGAAGCAGCTGTTTTTCCGTCCGGCGCAGCTTGTTCAGTATTTCGATCATGTGCACCGGGATGCGGATCGTACGGGCCTGGTCAGCCACCGAGCGGGTGATGGCTTGACGAATCCACCAGGTGGCGTAGGTGGAGAATTTGTATCCGCGGCGGTATTCGAATTTCTCAACCCCCTTCATCAAGCCCATATTCCCTTCCTGAATCAAATCCAGGAAAGGAAGGCCGCGATTGGTGTATTTTTTGGCGATGGAAACCACCAAGCGCAAATTGGCTTCTGCCATCTCAGTTTTGGCTTGATGGGCTTTTTCGGCGAAATAACGCACCTGTTCGTAGGCCTTCAGGTATTCCTGGCACGGCATGCGCACAAAATGCTCCAAACCGTAAAGCTTCTTTCGCTCCAATTCGATGATGGAAGCCGCCTGGGAGATCTTTTTCGACTCCAACTCTTTGATCGTGCGCAGGCTGGTTTGCATCTTATCGTGGATGTTATCCGCCACGTTGATCATTTCTTCGATCACCTTCTGCTTGTAAAAGAACTTCGGGAAAGAAGCTTGAAGCTTCTGATCCGCTTTCTTGAACTCAGCCAATTGCTTGGAGTTGGGAGTCTTGCCGGCTTCGTTGTGGCACACCACGAATTTGTCATCCACATCCTTGTCCAACCCCCGCACTTTCTTGATCAAATTACGAAGATCTTTTAGGTGATTGTCGCGGCCTTCAATTTTCTTATCCACCACCACGCGGTCAAAGCGTTCCTTGGGCGGCTCGGACAGGAGTTTTTCCGCCAGCGCGATTTGTTCCTTGGCGGCAAAGCCCAGGCTGTAAACGATTCGCCGAACTTCGTGCTCCGCATCCTCAATCCTTTTGCAGATCGCCACTTCCTGCTCGCGAGTGAGCAACGGCACTTTGCCCATCTGGCGCAGATACATCCGCACTGGATCGTCCAAAACGTCCAGACGGTCCTTGTCGTCATCCTCCTCCTCTTCCAGGTCAGGATGCTTGACATTATCGACTTCCGCCTGGTCGACGATTTCAACTTCCAAGGCGGTCAGCTTGGTATAAATTTCATCAACCTGGTCCGGGGTGATGGTTTCCGGCAAGGCATCGTTGATGTCGTCGTAGGTGAGGTGACCTTGTTCCTGGGCCAGTCGAACCAACTCCTTGACCTTTTCGGTGACATCGAAGGGCCCAGGAGTATACGAAACATTTGGCTCGCCCGATTTGATTTTGGAGCGGAAAAGTTGCTGACTGATGCTTTGGTCGGTCTGCTTCGCTTCCGGCTGGATTGGGGAAGGATTGAGTGCAGTTGTCGCATCGTCCATCCCTACAGGACTGGATGGCTGATGATTCTGGCTGCCATTTTTTCGCCCTCGCTTGCTGCCGACCCGTTTTGTCACCTTCACTTTAGTCATGAAATTAGTCAATTAGAGCTCGCATTACATTGCTACGCTAGTCTGCCAATTTCACATATTTGTCAAAAGAAGTCAATGTTAGGCTACCACAAACAACAACTTTCCAACCCTTTCGACACGAGCCGATGCGGTTTATTTAAGCAAAGTTAACGGGTTGGGGGGTGTTCTCAGTTGTAAAGCACTCAAAATAAGGATTTTATATAATACTCTGCACTGCAATCCTGATAAATTCCCCAAACCGGTTCCCCAGCCCTTGCCGGCCTTGATCAACAGTCAGTTATTTTTTGCGGTTAATCCCTGCTTGACCCTGGTTCTATTGCGTGCAACAGATTGAGCCATGATGAATAAGATCCCTTTTGCCCTATCCCTATGCTTGGGAACCTCGGCGGTGTTAAACGCCGCTGATTACACGATACACTCTTTTAAAAAATTGGTTTTAAGCGACCAGTTTTATTGTGAAGGGGTCTATTTCGGTGATTTCAATAAAGATGGCAAAATGGATGTCGTCGCCGGATCCCTGTGGTATGAGGGGCCCGATTTTAAGGTCAAACATGAGTTCCGCCCTGGGAAAACCTACAATCCCAAGGAATACTCCGATAATTTCATCACCTTTGCCTATGACTTTAACGGAGATGGGTGGATGGATATCCTGATTATCGATACGCCAGGCCAGACCGGCACCTGGTATGAAAACCCAAAAAACCAGGGTGGGCATTGGCCGAAACATTTGGGTTTTCCCGTGGTGGATAATGAATCTCCTGACTTCGGGGACTTGAATGATGACGGCAAACCGGAGATGATCTTTAATTACGACGGGTATCTAGGCTATGCCACCCCGAATTGGGCCGAGCCCAACCAACCGTGGAAATTCCACCGTATCACGCCCAAGGGCAAGTATCATAAATATACCCATGGTTTGGGTTATGGGGATATCAATGGAGATGGCCGGACCGATTACATTGAAATCGCTGGTTGGTGGGAACAACCAGCATCGCTTGCGGATGATCCAGTTTGGAAGTTCCATCCAGCCAATTTTGGGGATGGCGGTGCCCAAATGCTCGTTTATGACGTTAATGGGGATGGGTATAACGATATCGTGACTTGCCTGAATCCGCACCAATATGGGCTGGCTTGGTTTGAACAAGTCCGGGAGCAAGGGCGGGAAATTTCCTGGATCAAACATCCCATCATGGGAACCAAGCCGCAGGATAACGATTATGGGGTAAAATTCACGCAGATCCACGCTTTCGCCAAAGTGGATATGAATGGGGATGGAGTCTTGGATTTTGTGACAGGCAAGCGCTTTTGGGCGCATCCCCCGCCGACGGATCCGGAATCGGATGCTCCCGCCGTGCTTTACTGGTTTGAAACCTGCCGGGATGCTGCCACCAAGACCGCAAAATTCATTCCGCACTTGATCGATGATAATTCCGGGGTAGGAACCCAAGTGGTTACCACCGACATGAACGGGGATGGTTTGCCGGATGTGCTGGTTGGCAACAAAAAAGGAGTGTTTGTGTTTTTGCACCAGGCGCAAAAAGCCACCCAAACCGAATGGGAAGCGGCCCAACCAAAGTTGATCAAGTAAGTCACTCCATTCAAACTTTTAAAGTCAGGCCATGATTGCCCGAGCACGGCGATCATGGCTGATTTTTCGCCAAGTGGCGCCTTTCTAGCATGAAAATCCAAGTCTGGCGGCAGGATCTGAAATTGCGATACCCATGGGCGGTGGCTGGCCGTGGAGGCAGCCTTGGGAAAACTTTGGCGGAGCAGGTTTTTATCCGCTTGGAGGATCCGGATTCCCTTTATGGCTGGGGTGAAGGGGCCCCTCCAGTTCGTTACCAGGAAACGGCTGGCACCATCCAGGATTTCCTGAGCCGGATCGATGGCTCCAAATTGTTTTTTGGCGATCTGGAAGCCAGTGCCCGTTATTTGGATTCCCTGGCACCTGGGAATCAAGCGGCCAAAGCGGCCGTCAACCTGGCACTTCTGGACGGTGCTGCGCGGTCGCACTGCCAAACCGCCCATGCTTTTTGCGGGCTGGGTTTTGAGGAAAACCGTTATCTCACTTGTTACAGCATCGGCATCGATACGCCGGAGCGTATCCGCCAGAAAGTGGCTGATGCGCAGGACTATCCAGTCCTTAAAATCAAGTTTGGAGGGGCTGATGATTCGGCCACCTTGGCGGCCGTAAGAGAGGTGGCCTGGGCCAAGCCAGTGCGGGTGGACGCCAACGAATCCTGGAAAACCCCGGCTGAAGCTCTAAAGAAAATCGAATGGCTCGCCACTGATGGGCGGATTGAATTTGTCGAGCAACCGATGCCATCCCAGGCATCTCCCCGTGATCTCCAATGGCTTAAAGAGCGTTCTCCGCTGCCGGTATTCGCTGATGAATCCTACCATCGGGAGGAGGATTTAAGCCTTTGCCGGGATTGTTTTCACGGAGTAAACGTGAAGTTGGTGAAAACGGGTGGATTGCTGGCTGCCCGCCAGGCTTTGATCGCCGCCCGGGCGGCCGGACTCCAAACCATGCTCGGATGCATGATCGAATCCAGCCTGTTGATCTCGGCCGCCGGGCATCTGGCCGCCTTGACCGATTATCTGGATCTGGACGGCAATCTCCTGATCACGAATGATCCGTTCTTGGGCCTGTCGTGCACCAATGGCTTGCTCTCTTTGCGGGGCGCTCCCGAAGCGTATGGTTTGCAGGTGGCTCCGCGGCCGGGCTTTCTTTCCACCGCCCGCCTGGTGTCCTGAAAGCTTTGCGGGTTTATTAAAGGCCATCAATCCCTTAGCCGCGCGCCTGATGGGGAAGTTTGATGGCTTATGGTTTGTGGCATTTTTTTGTTTTCTTTGCCGGCCAGTTCTCCATCATACTAAGTCCTAATGAGTTCGCTCCGCTGAACCTTTCCTGGCTAATGCTCCATGGTGGGCGGGAATGGGTGCGGAATTGCTGATTCAATGGCTAATAAATTGAAGTGGTGGCAGAGAATGCTGCACCAGTTTGGGTTTTATGATGAACTGGTCGCGCAATTGGAAGTGTTGGATACCCGCGGGCTGCATTACCGGCGTTCGGCTGAGGTGATCAAAGCCGTCCGCCGCTTTCCAACGTACGGGATTTTCATCCGGTTCCCCAGCCGCCGTCCGGATCTATGGGCGGATGCCCGGAGCATCACCAGTTTGCTCTCGCTCGGGGTTCACAGTTACCAGCCGGAAAAAGGTGAAAAACCGCCCGTAGTGGAGGTGAAGATTTCAGGATTCAATCCGGCCCGTCCGCTGCGTAATCTGCGCCAAGCCATGCAGGAGGCACCTTTTCGTTATCAAAATATTTACGAGTGGTTCGAACGTAAAAAACGCCCGAGCCAATCCCCACCCATCTCCGGCCCCGTTCCGAATCTCAACTCCGCCGCCGAAGATTCCTTATGACCCTCCGGCGCCGCCCCCTGTTGAGAGGGGGGGGATTCGGTCATCAACCAGGCAGCCTGGGATTGTTAAACAGATCAGGGATTGGGTGGGGCGTATTGCTTCAGCCAGGCGAGGACTTCTCCATACCACAACAAGGAGTTTTGCGGTTTGAGGATCCAGTGGTTTTCATCCGGAAAATAAACCAGGCGTGAGGGCACCTGCAGCATGCGCAGGGTATTGAAGTATTCAAAGCCTTGGGCCACCGGCACCCGGTAGTCCTGTTCGCCATGGATTACCAGCGTGGGCGTTTTGAAATTCTTCGCGTAATAGTGGGCTGATTGCGCCAGCGAACGCATTGGATTTTCCCAAGGGAACCCGCCCAGGGCCCGCTCGCGGCCGCGCACCACGTCGGAGGCCATCTGGGAGGTCCAATCATATACGCCGGCATGGCATACCAGGGCACGGTAGCGGTTGGTGTGGCCGTTGATCCAGGCCATCATATAACCGCCATAGCTGCCTCCGGCGGCCGTCAGGCGCTTTTCATCGATGTAACCCTGCGCGATCAAATGGTCAGTCGCTTTTTCGATGTCCTCGAGCTCCCGCCGCCCGTAATCGCCGGTGATGGAATCGGTGAATTGTGCGCCCCAGCTGCTGGAACCGTGGTAATTGACCGCCGCCACCACGTATCCCTGGCCCGCAAATACCTGCGCATTCCACCGGAATTGGAATTGGTCCGCCCACGGATTATGGGGGCCGCCGTGCACCATTTGCAGCAGTGGCCATTTCCGATCCGGCCGGAAATCCGGGGGATAAATCACCCACATCTGGACCGGTTCCTGGTTGAATCCCGGGAAACGCATTTGCTTCACCTCGCCGAGGCGCCATTGGGCCACCAGTTCCTCATTCATCATCTCCATTGGCAGCAAGGTGGAATCCTCGAATCCGCAATAAAACAGCGCTGGCGGCGACCTGAAGGTGGAGCGGCTATACACCACCCCGTTACCCCGGGCCTTCAGCGCAAAGCCCGCCAGCGTGCCATCCGCCACCATGCGTTTGGGAATCCCACCTTCCAAGCCCAGGCGGAAGAGCGGTTGGCGTCCTTGGTCTTCTGCGGTGAAATACAGGAACCGGCCATCAGGAGCCCAGGCGGGGGCATCGGCGGAACGGTCCCAGCCTTCCGTCAAGACGCGGTTCTGACGACTGGACCGGTCATGCAGGGTGATCCGTTTGCGGTCCGCGTAAAAATTCCGGGTCAACTGGCGGGTGAAAGCGATCCATTTGCCATCGGGCGAATAACGCGGCGAGGTGTCCCCCGCCAAATTGTCCTTGGTGAGGTTTTCCCAGGTGCCATCGGCCAGCCGCAGAATGACCAGGTCGATATTGGGCGCAAAACCTGGGTCGGGTGAAAGATCGGTGGCAAACACCATTTCCTGGCCGTCCGGGGCGACATCATAAAGGTCGTTCGACAAACCCGCCGGGAGATCCCACGCGAACAATCCCAGCCGGGTTCCGGCCAGCAGATCACGGCAGGCACCGGTATCCAGGTCCGCTGCGAACAAATGGGCCTGGCGTCCATCGGCCAGCCAATGGTCCCAGTAACGGTAAGCGGTGGAATCGATCACCAGGGCCTTGACCTTGGACTCCTTGCGCTCCTTGAGCCGTTTGGCCTGTTCTTCCTCGGTCCGCAGGTCTGGCCATACCCAGGAAATGAAAGCCAGCCGGTGGCTGTCGGGAAACCAGCGCAATCCGGAAACGCCAGTGGCCATGCGGGTTACCCGGCGCGCCTCGCCACCGGTGGGGGAAATGATATAAATCTGGTTGTCCTCATCCCCCTCGCGTTTGCTGGTGAAGGCGATCCATCGGCCGTCCGGCGACCACACCGGGTTGCCATCGCGGGCTGGGTGGGAGGTGAGCTGACGGGCTTTTTCGCCAGTGGTGGAGAACAGCCAGAGATCGGCGGAACCGCTGTTTTCCTTGATATCGTATGACCCCACGGAAACCACCGCCCATCGGTCGTCCGGAGAAAGCGAGGGAGCGTCCAGCCGTTTGACCGCCCAGAGATCCTCCGGGGTGAGCGGGTGGGTTTCAGCCGCCTGAGCCAGCCCGGGCTGGGAAACCTGCATCCCCAAGCCCAGGCACCATAGTAATGCCATCCGGTACATGTCCGCAGAATAAGGCTTAAAGGTGCTCCAGATCAAGCAAACCCGGGGCGATGCAGCGGGTGGGAAAAGAAACCGGGCCGGGATGGATCCCGGCCCGGGTGAATTTCATGCCCACCGTTTACCGGTTGGGACAACGTCGTTTACACTTCAATCTTCCACGGCGCCCGCATCGGCTGGTTGATGTAGGAATTGGCCTTGTCGTCGTTGATGAACCGCTGGGTTTGGGAGTCAAATTTCAGCGGCCGGCCGGTCTGGACGGCGATTTTCGCGAGGTTGATCAGCGTGCAGGAACGGTGGCCGTTGATTTCGTTCAGGGCGAATTTCTTGCGGGTCTTCACGGCCTTGATGAAGTCGGTGAGTTGCGGCTCCGGATCGGGCAGTTCGCGCAGCTTTTTCTCAAGGTCGGGGATGTTGGATTCATTTTCCTTGGCCATGAAGCCTTTGGGGCCGGAGATGAAGGAGGCATCCTTTTCCTTGTTCGCGCCATCCAGGATGATCTCGCAGCCGTCGGCGTATTTCAGCCGTATCCGCCGCCAGGGCAGCACGGCATCCTCGTCCTGGGGATCCGTGTCGGCTTCGATCTCCACCGGGCTTTCGTTGTCTTTCCCGAGTATGTATTGGACGGGATCCAGATAGTGCTGGCCCATATCGCCCAACCCGCCGCCATCGTAGTCCCAGTAGCCCCGGAACGAACCGTGAACGCGGTGGGGGTGATACGGTTTCTTCGGGGCCGGCCCGAGCCAGAGATCATAATCCAATTCGGCCGGCACTGGCTGCGGGGTGAGGTTGGTCCGGCCGCACCACTGGTTTTGCTTCCAATCGAAGCCCGTGGGCCCGCCAACCGTCACTTTCAACGGCCATCCCAGCAGGCCATTCAGCACCGCCTTCTTGATTCTTTTCACGGGCATGGCCATGCCGTAGAAATCGCCTTCAAACCGGAACCACGTATTCAGCCGGAAAATCCGTTCGTATTTCGCGATGGCGGCCTTCACGGCTTCGCCTTCACCGATGGTCCGGGTCATGGGCTTTTCGCACCAGATATCCTTGCCGGCCTTGGCGGCGGCGATGGATATCAGCGCGTGCCAATGGGGTGGGGTGGGGACGTGGACAATGTCGATATCCTTGCGCTCGAGCACTTCGCGGAAATCCCGGTAGCCTTTGACCCCTTCGCCCACGGCTTTGAGCGTGGCCTGGAGGTGCTTCTCATCCACATCGCACACGGCGACCAGCCGGGAGGTGGGATTGATGCCTTTCAAGTGGCCCTGGCCCATGCCGCCCACGCCGATCACGGCTTTGGTCAGCGTTTCGCTGGGGGGGGTATTGCCCTGGCCGCCGAGCACATGGCGCGGCACCAAGTTGAAGGCAGCGGCGGTAAATAACGAAGTCTTGATGAAATCGCGACGCGTTAATCGATGGTTTTTATTCATATCTTTCTCCGTGTCTAGCACACCCGCGGGGGGAAGGCTATGGGAATTTATGGTTTTTGAATGAAATAGCCGGCCAATAAATTGGCGGGCCAAATTGGATGGCGTTTAATTGTTGGTTGGCGCTCGGCAAAGCCTGGAAGTCCGGCGGCGGTTCAGCCTTCCGCTGGTTTCGTGTTTAATACTTTTGCAGCAAGGTTAATAATTGGCGGTCCAATTGCATACCGTGCCAGTCTTCATACGCCACATCTTTGCGTCCGCTATTAAGGATGCCGAAGGTACCCCGGAAATTCCACAGGGCGTAGCCGATCGAGTGGGCTTTGAGGATTTCCATCACATCGTTGAACCAGGCCAGGAAAACTGCTGCCGGGGTCCGGTTGAAACAGCCGCACTCACCGCAATGGACTCCCACTCCGCTCCTGGCCAGTTCGCCCCAGGGGACGAAACGTTTTTCCATCTGCTCCCGGCCCATCTTCACGCTGCCATCCGGGTTCTTGATGGGCCAGGACGGATCGGGAAAGGTGGAGTTCCGATCCACCCAGGAGGCCCGGTAATGGCTGACCTGGGCGGGCCAGTAGGCGTGCACGCTTTGGGCCACCTTGGTGGGGATCATCTCCCGGACTACATCGCTGCCCACGCTCAAGCCATCGATCACGATCAACCGATCCCCGCGGTGGCGGCGGATGGCCTCCGTGGCGCGCGTCATGACCCGCCGGTAATCCTCCCGGCTCATATAACCATCCTTGGGGGAGGGGGCCTCGTTCACCAGGTTGAAGCTCAGCTCTTTGGCGGAGATCCCCTGATATCGTTTGGCGAACAAATCCCAATGGTGGACAAAGGCGTCCTCCGCCGCGCGGTCGGACCACAAGACAAACGGCTCGCGCTGCGGGTCGTTGATGCAATAGCCCGGGGCGCGGTGGAAATTCAAGCTCAAGTGGAGCCGGTGTTTCTGGCACAGCTCCACGGCCCGGTCGATATTCTCAAGGGTGGCGGTCTTGATTTTATAAACATCCTCGGGCCGCAGCTTCCGGGTCTGCTTCCAATCCGAATCGATCCACATCCAGTAGTCCATCGGGAGGCGGACAAAATCGAAGCCCCAGTCGCTGATCCACTTCAGGTCGTCCTCTTTCACCAAGCCCTGGCCCTCTTCACCATTGCTCAGCCCTTGGAAGAAATTGGTCAGGTTGAATCCGCGCCAGCGGGGCAGGGGATTGCTGGCCGGAGCTGCTTCCGCGGCGGCCAACGGCTCCGGAGCTCCGGCCAAAGCCAGCCCCGCAGCGCCGGCGCCGGCCAGGGCCAGGAACTCGCGGCGGTTGCCTGAAGTGGGTTTCGATTTCATACGTTTTTGCCAAATATAAGACTCGGTGGTGGGGTGGGCTATTCAACCAAACCGGCTCCGCCTGCCCCCGCTTCCTGCCACCCATGGCCACCCGCTTGCTCGCCCCGCGGCAAAGGCAGAGTGCCGTGCCCTTCAGGGCAGGATTTCGGGCGATTGACACCTGGCTCCTACTCTCACATAATAAAAGCTGAACTACGAACTCAAAATAAATCCACATATGAATAACAAACTGCACCTCTGGATCAGCGCATCCGTCACCAGTGTTTTGCTGGCTTGTTCCACCCTCAGTGTCGCGGCGGCGGAAAAGGCCAACGCGTCCGGGACGTGGAAATGGAGTTTCACCATGCAGGATGGAACGGCCGTGGAAACCACGCTCAAGCTCCAGCAAGACGGTGAAAAGCTTTCCGGGACCATTTCGCGGCGGGATGGCACTGAAGCCGCTATTGAAATGGGCAAGGTGGCCGGAGAGGAGGTTTCCTTCCAGGTGACCCGGGAGCGGGACGGTCAGAAATTCGTCATGAAATACCAAGGTAAACTGAGTGGGGACACCCTCAAAGGCACCACGAGTTTCGAGCGCGACGGCGAAACGCGTTCCCGCGATTGGGAAGCCAGGCGGGCCGGGCCGGGCGCCACTGGCACCTGGAAATGGACCATCACCGCCCAGGACGGCACCGTGCGGGAATCCACCCTTAAGCTCAAGCAGGAGGGGGATAAATTGACGGGGGCAATGGTGCGCCGGGACGGCACCGAAACCGCCATTGAAGATGGGAAAGCCAAGGATGGGGAAGTGTCCTTCACGGTTACCCGCGAACGCAATGGGCAGAAATTCACCGCGAAATATCAAGGCAAGTTGAGTGGCAATGTCCTCAAAGGCACCATCAGTTCCGAGCGCGACGGCCAGACCAACAGCCGCGAATGGGAAGCCAAGCGGGAAGTGGCCAGCGCCGCCGGCAATTGGAAATGGACGCTTTCCATCCCCAACGGCCAGACCTTTGACGTCAGCCTGAAGCTCAAACAGGAGGGTGACAAGCTTTCTGGAGTGGTGGTTCGCGGCGAAAACGAGACTCCGATCCAGGAAGGCCAAATCAAGGATGGCGCGATTTCGTTCCAGGTGATCCGCGAGCGGGATGGGCAGAAATTCGTCTCCAAATATGCTGGAAAACTGAGCGGTGATTCGATCAAAGGCAAAATTACTTCCAATTGGGGTGGTGAAGAGCGGACCTTCGATTGGGACGCCAGTCGGATCAAGGAGTAGGAGAATACATCCCGGGAAAAGGCCGGCGGCGGGCAGCGGGTGGGCAAGCGGCGAAAATTCCCTTCGCCCGCTTGCTCATTCAGATGGGTGCGTTTGACTGCTGGCAAGGTGCGGATGTCTCTATCGAATGGATGCAGATAGCCGGGGATCCTAATGCAGCTTGGCAGGATCGGCACAAATGGTAGTTTGTTAGTGTGGGTTTCGATATTTCCAAGGCGCTGCGCGAATGGGAGTTTGATCCTGGCCGGATCATGGCCCGCAGGTTCATCGGCGAAGATGGGGAGGAGGTTCTCCAATTGCGCTTGGAATTGGGTATGCTGCAGATGAATGTCCGTGGCCGGCCGGATGGGAAGAAACCGTATGGGCGGGAATCCTGGTTTGCCTGGCATGATGCACAAGCCCGGCAGGGGCAGCACCAGAATCCCTTGGCCCCCTTTTCGTTAAAGGAGCAGGAATGCATGGAACTGCATGTCGAAGTGCTCCAATTTTTACAGCGAGCCCTGTGCTTCCAGCGCATTGACGATCAGGACGGGATCATACGGGATACGAACCATTGCCTGTCAGCGCTGGAATTTGCCGAGCAACACGCCTCCGAACGCGTTTTAGTGCAGACCATGCGCTTGTTGCGGCCGCAGTTGATTTCCCTGCGGACCCGGGCCAGGAGCATTCTGGCGGTACGCAGCCAGGCTTTCGCGGAGGCTCGGGCCATGGTGGAAACCGGCTTGGAAGAGATCCGCCACCACTACCGGATGATCGGGCAGGAAAACCAGGCCGAAGGCAGCAAGGAATTCCGTTCCCTGGTGTCGCTCGCCAGCGAGGTGGCGGCCCAGCAGCCCATGACCGGGCAGGAACGCCTGGCCCTGGCTCTCGAGGAGGCCATCAAGGAGGAAAATTACGAAAAAGCAGCCCGGATCCGCGATCTTCTGAAACAATTCGAAAAACCGGTTCTTTGAGGACCGGGCCTATTCATCCTGGGCCAGGCAATCCAACTGGGCCGCGGTCACCAGGCGGATTTCGCTTTCGGCCAGGAAGTGACCGGTTGCCATGGGATGGCATCCGGCCCCAAAGTCTTGCCCCGGCGCCCAGGTTGGCGGTTGCTCCAGCCCGCTGGAATGGGCATCCGCCGGGGATGCTTCCCACCAACTGCGATACAGGACCCAGGCCAGGGATTGGCGGAGCATTTCCCGGTGGTTCCGGCGGAAACGGCGCAACGTGTTATGCGTGGGCCGGAAAGTGGTACACAAATATTTCAACGCCGACTGTTCGCTGATGGCCGCCGCAATCTCCACCGAGCCATACTGCCCAACCGCGTAACAGTAAGTCAGCAGGCCCAGCAGCATTTGGGGCGGGATGCCTCCTTCGCTCACCACGTAAGCTTGCAGCAAGCTTTCCACCGGGGGGTATTGCTGGGCTTCGAGAACCCACCGGATGCGGGCGGTTTCCCCCGGGTTCAAGTGCAAATCCGGCGCGGGGCGGGGCGCGGTCGATCGTTCTGCAATATTCGTTGACCAGCTCATGGTTGATCCTTTCAGTTGGCTTCTTCAGCCATTCACACTCTCCCATAGGCAGGTTACGAACAGATGGCGGGCTGGTTACTTTTCAGTGAACCTGATCCCTCCCAGCCGTGTCCATAAACTGCGATACCAGTGGAATAGTTATCTAAAATGCCCGTAAATACTGGGGATTTTGGAAGTTTTGGTGCCTGGAAAGATTTTTCGTTTGAAGGGCTTTTTCAGTGCAGTCCTGATTCGGCTGGGGACTTTGTCGGTGTCCTCGCCCTCAGCCCTCAGACCTCAATGCTACCCTCCGCGGTCAAGTCCTGGATTAAATTTGTCACTTTTTTTCGGTGTTTCCCGGCCGGTAAACTGGGATGAAAGCACCTCCTGGTTGGGTTCCCTCCCATGCTCGGGAGGTGAGCCTTGCCCCTTCGGGGTAATGGAGGTTGAGGCACGTAGTGCCTCAACCGTAATGGACCCGAAGGGGCAAGGGGGCGCGAAGCATCCCCGCCACCTTCCCCTCCTTCACGGCCGCTCGGCCTAACCTCCCCGGTGAACCTCCGCGGGCACCCGGTAATTGATCCCCCCATGCAACCGCCGCGTATTATAGATCCTCACCCGAATGGCGCTTAAATTAGTCCTAATACTTTCTTGCCCAGTCGCTTGCGGCGTTTGGGATTGGGCAGGGTTTCAAAAAGGACTTGGCGGCTGATCTGTTGCATTTCTTTGAGAATATTCTGTAGCTTGCGCCAGTTGCCAATCGCCTCGCTCAGCCATTGGTATTGCTCCTGGGACAAGGCCACACTGACGGTCTTGCCTTTGACCTTGCGCGTC
>CAIMWS010000283.1 GCA_903845125.1 uncultured Verrucomicrobiota bacterium | reverse complement strand
TGCGGGCCGCCGCTGCCAACAGCAACAGCAACAGGCAAAAACTCAGTGCACGCATACGGGGCGGGCGGGCAGGGGCGCTGGGGTGGCAAAGGAGGCTTCCATTCAAGGCCCGGGCTTCATAAACTCGGGCAGGAAGAACGTCCGGTATTTATCCACCATGCCGACCACTTCATTGCCCTCGAGGAAGTTGATCCGTTCCGGTGGATACCCCAGATCCCGGAGCGACAAGATGGGCTTGTCTTTCCGGTGGCAATCGTTGCACACGTAGGGCTTTTTGCTGGTCACGCTGTGGATGACCTTGACGGCTTTGGATTTCTGGAATTCGCTGAGCGTATCCCCGCTCTTGATGAATTCGTTGGCGTAAGCGATCCGCTCGTCGGAATCCACCCGGGCGCTGCCGCCGCCAACCTGCTCAAACGGAATGATCTTGGCCGTGTAAAAACCCGGGCGGGCATGGGGGACCGGGCTGTCCACGATCTTCCCCGTCTGTCGGTCATACCATTTATAAGCCGGCTTGGCGGCCGGATCGTCAAAGCGTACGTGGCAGGTTTCGCAGGCCATGAAGAAGGCGTGCATGTTCCAGAAGGCCCGCACTTCCTTGACCTTGTTGTGGGGCATGTCCCCGTGGCATTTGTTGCAGTAGGAACGTTTGTCGGGCAGGATATCGAAGTCGATATGATGGAAGTGGCCTTCGAGGCGGATGGTATCCAGCACGCGGTAGCCCAGGTATTGCTTGACCCGCTCATCCCCCGCAAAGAGGCTTTTTTTCAGGGTTTGGGTGGTGTTCTGCCGTTTTTGGGCGGCCAGTTCCTTGGCCGTTTTGACCGCCGTATGGCGTTTGACCACCGCGTGGATCAGGTGGCCGAAGGTGAGCT
Source organism: uncultured Verrucomicrobiota bacterium (assembly GCA_903845125.1). GTDB lineage: Bacteria > Verrucomicrobiota > Verrucomicrobiia > Limisphaerales > UBA1319 > CAIMWS01. The sequence goes on along the minus strand of CAIMWS010000283.1, from coordinate 27,572 downwards.
TCCAGATGATGACCATGTAGATCATGGTCAGCCCCATCGAGAAGACTATGAGGAGGACTTTCAGGAATCGCTTCATATCGCCTCACCTTGGATGGCTCCGGAATCACTATGGTGGCCGTGCGGGGGCTTGATTTCACTGTGGTAGCCGCACTCGGTCATCACTTCCACGTAATGTTGGTAGTGCTCCTCGATCATCAGTTCTTCGGAGAGATAACCGTTGATGAAGGCGGTGCCCATGGGGAATACCGACACCGAGAAATGCACGTTGTACCAATGCCAGATGAAAAGGAACAGCGCCGCCAGCAGCGCCTCATCGCTGTGCGCAATGATCGCGTAGTTGATCACCTGGCCAGTCAGCAGGCGCGAGAAAAAGGTTTCGTTCCATAAGATGAGACCGGAGGTCCCAATGATGAACATGCCCCAAAATGGCGCCCAGTAATCGAATTTTTCCTTCCAGGTCCATTTGGTGCCCTTTGGGCGTTCGTCGGTCAGGTAGAACAGGTATTTCAGGAGGTCCCGGATATCCTTGGCGTCCTTCAAGTTGGGCACCAGGGGTTGCGTGATCAGCATTTTGACCAGGTTCATCAGGGTCAGTTCGCCCCGCTGCTTCATCGGCAGGAAGTCGTGCTTGTAGATGTTATAAGCCAGGTAGAAAATGTGGTATATGAACAAGGCCAGCAGGACCGATCCGGTCACCCGGTGGACCATCGGGGCATATTCGATACCGCCGAAAAGGGCGTAGAAATAATTCGCCCACGGCTCGTTGTGGAAACGGAGCGGCATGCCGGTCAGCACCAGCAGGATCACGGTGATCGCCAGCACTATGTGCTGGATCCGTTGGTTCAGGGTGAAACGGTAGAAAAACTTCTCACCGTTCTTGATTTTTATCTTAAAGCTGTGGGCCATGGGTTTAGCTCCTCCTGCGCAGGACCAAGGTTGGGAACAAACGCCGCAACAAATCGAGGAAAATGATCCCCATCAGGGGCAGCAGCGTGGTTCCCGTGAGGAAAATGAAAAACACGGTCACCCAAAACTGGCCCGGGCTTTGGTCCAGCGCGAATTCCGCATGCACATCGTAGGTGGCCAGTTTGGGGGAGGCGTTGGGGTGGCAATCGGCGCTGGAGCAGGTCTGGGATTTGTTGGCCGGGTGGGTGATGGCACGGGGATCCTTGCGGCTGAGCATCTGGTGCACCGATTCGCCTTTGCGGACGTGGCAGTCCAGGCAGTCCGGGATGCGCTCATCCAGGAACGAGGCGGCTTTGCCGTGGAAACTGTCATTATAGGATAGGCCCGCCTGAGTCCTCAGGTTATGGCGGGCCACCAGCGCGGGGTCGTTGTGGCAGCGTCCGCAGGCTTCAGACAGGTTCTTGGGGTTCCGGATCTTATGCAAACGGGTGGTGACGTGGTTGTAAAAACGGACAATAAACTCGTCGGATTGGTGGCACACGCGGCACCGACCCAGGGCTTTTTCCGAAATGCCCGCATTCTGGTGCTTGTCGAAGGCCATCGGCCGCCAGAGCGGATTGTCATGGCAATCCTTGCACTCCGGGTAATCCTCGGCGTACTTTTTCAGCTTTCCGTTCTCGTCATATTTGCTGTGGACGCTGCCCGCCAGGAAGGTGGCCGCATGTTTGTGTGAAAAATTCTTGGAGCTCGTGGGTTCGACGATGTGGCATTCCGTGAGGCAGTCCACCTTCTTGGCCGGATCATGCGGGATCTTGATGATGTCCGTGTGGCAGCCCTGGCAGGTCACCTTGCCGTGCACGCTGCTGTTGAAAATTTCCTCGTTCACATAGCACAACCGCAGGGTGCCGTCCTCCGCCACCTGGCTGAGGCCGGGATACTTGTGGCACAACAGGCAGTTGCCCGAGTCGGCACCCCGGGCGCCGGGGGGCGTCAGTGCCAGCGCCAAAAAAAGCAGCAGCGCGGCCGCCGTTCCGCGGTTAAATAATGCCCTTTGCCCGCGGCCAGCCGGGGCAACCAGATTTGGCCGGCCTTCGCTGGGGGGGGCCTGCACGGCGCTATCCGGCCATTTCTTTTCAGTCGATTGATTCATCGGCGTCGTCACATGATGCTGGCCGACATAGATGGCAAAACAGGAATTAACTGTCAAATTTATAAATCCTGATGCCAGGCCCCCGCTGCCGGCATCCGCCAAAGCTCCTCCCCGGAGTCTTGAAGGCGCGCCAGGACTGCCCCCAAGGCCGCCACCGGGCAGGCCGCCAGGGGCAGGTTGGTTAGAAATCGTGATCTGATCGATTAGCGCCTGGGAATGGCGACGGCCCAGGTCGGAGATGGGGTCCCGGCTTGGGACGAGCGTCATTTAGCGGTTTAAATTAAGCACAAGTAACAATATCAATAACTAAATATTATACAATGCGGTTGGCCTGGGCTGGTTATATTTATGATAATAATTAAAATTTCTAATGATATTGGCCGGGCGGGGTGGTGATCCCGGGCCGGACGGTCTTGGACTTGGTTCCCGGCAGGACGGGCCTTTTTTGCCTTTTATCGCAATTAACGGTTAGTATTGGCCAATAAAAGGGGATTTTTTGGATTAGACAATAAACTTCACCCATTAGATGCTTTGATGCATACAGGACGGGGAGAGGTTTCACTGCAAACGTGCTAATTTTGAGGCCCTATCCGGACTGGTTTGGCAGCTAATCAGTTTGATGAACTTTAATATGAGGAACGGTTATTGGGTATCGCCAAAAAGCTGAATGCTGCGGAAGGTGGAAACAACAGGGTGTTTTCTGCATTCCGGCAGGCGGTAGCGGCATCCATGGCCAAAAAACGATAAAACCATGAAAATAAACCATTCGAACAAATGCGGTCGCCTGGTCGGTTCGGCTCTGGCGGCGCTGGTGTTGCTGGCCGGTTCAGCCGTCCAGGCTCAAAAAGCGCAGATCATCAACCGGCCTTTGACTCCTGATGACGTGGTGAATTACAAGTTTCCCGCCGACATGCAATTGTCGGGCGGCTTGCTCAACGTCGGCGTCGGATCGGCCGTCTATCTCGAAGCGCTGGTGGTCAAGGGCACCCCGGTGGCGGGGATCAATTGGGCGATCACCGTCCGGCCTACCGGATCCACCATCGATCTGGCTCCCAGCCCATTAGGTTCCAATGTCCCCTCCTTCGAGCCGAGGGACCGCCTGGACTACGACATTGCCGGCCGCCAGCTCCTGGTGCCGGACAAGAAAGGATCCTATACCATCACGGCTTCGGTGAAAACCAATGGCACTTCCGACATGGTGTTGAGTTGCGTGGTGATCGCCGCCACTTATGCCGGAGTGGGCGTGGTGGACGGCAATAATATTGCCGTGAATCGCCAATGCGGCAACTGCCACGATGGTGGGATCACCCCGGACAAGGTGACGCCGTGGGCCAAAACGGGTCATGGCCACTTTTTCACGCAGGCCATCGACGGCCAGATGAGCAGCCATTACAGCTCGAATTGCATTTCCTGCCACACGCTGGGCTATGACACCTCGCTGACGGCCACCAATGGTGGGTTTGACGATATCGCCAAGCAGCTGGGCTGGACCTTCCCAACCGTCCTGACGAATGGCAACTGGTGGAACTTGCCGGTGGCGATCAAACAGGTTTCCAATATCCAATGCGAAAACTGCCATGGCCCAGGCAGCGAACACGGTGGCCGGACCTCCAACATTTCCGTGAGCTTCAGCGCGGGTGTTTGCGCTTCCTGCCATTCGGAAGAGCCCTACCATTTCAAGCCCGAGGAATGGCTCAATTCCAAGCACGCGATCGCGGTGCGGGAGGAGGAGCCCAGCTGCGCGGGCTGCCATAGCGGCATCGGCTTCATCGACCGGATGGATGGCGTTGCCACCATACGGACCAATTATGCGGCGGTCACCTGCGTCACCTGCCACGACCCGCATTCCGCCGAAGCGTCGCACCAACTGCGCGGCCTTGGCAAAGTCACCTTGAAGGACACCAGCAAGCCGGGTGGCCCGACGGTGATCACGACTGCGGGCAAAGGCGCCATCTGCATGCAGTGCCATATGTCCCGCCGCGATGCCGCCACCTATGTGAACACCGCCACCGCCAACAACCGTTTTGGCCCGCATCATGGCCCGCAGACTGACATGTTGATGGGTGTGAATGCCATCACCTACGGGAAGACCATCCCCAACTCCGCCCACACGACCCTGATCGGCGATACTTGCGTGACCTGCCACATGCAGTCGGTGGAGCACACCAATTCCGTCTATTCGCACGCCGGCGGCCATACCTTCTGGATTTCCGCCGCCAACGGAACTAATGCTCCCACCGAGTTGGTGGGGGTTTGCCAGACCTGCCATGGCCCGGGCCTGACCACTTTCGACCTGGCACGGGTTGACTATGACGGCAACGGGGTGGTTGAAGGCTTGCAAACCGAGGTCAAAGGGCTGATGAATCAGCTTTCCCAATTGCTGCCGCCAGTGGGTGTGTCCAAGCTGACCGTGGCGGAAGTGTCCAGCGCGATCAATACCAACTACACGGCTGCCCAACGCAAAGCGGTTTACAACCTGCTGTTCGTCATGGAGGATAAGAGCTATGGGATTCACAATCCCTCCTATGCGGTCGGCCTGCTCAAGGCTTCCTTGGGTGACCTCAAGCCCAGCAGCAGCGGGGGCAATTGCAATGTCAACGATGTGAACTCGGCCCTGGCAAATTACTTCCTCAACAGCACCAATGTGATTGCCAACCCGGTGTCCTTGGGCCAAGGCACCTTCCAATTGGGGATCACTGACCCCGTGGGTTGGAATTTTGGGGTGCAGGCTTCCACCGACTTGGTGAACTGGACCAATTTGCCCACCGCCGCCAAGCCGGTATATCAGTTCGTAGATCCAGACGGGACGAACTCTCAAAAACGTTTCTATCGGCTGCGGTTCCCATAAACCGGGCAGCGAAGCTGATTTAACTGGTTTACGTTAAAATTCCGCGGGGCGCAGGCTCCGCGGAATTTTTCATTTACACTGGACGGGAAGGCGGCGGTGCTGACTTGGGCGCTGCGAGAGCGGTTGGTTTGGCAAATCCGTCGTCACCGCGGACCTTGATCCGCTACAGGCCCGGGTGCAACCGCCTTTTTCGTTAACTTTTTGGCCTGGCGGCTGTGAACAGAGTGGATCGCGATTTAAAAAAATCCCAAGCCAGCAAACGGAGGCGGTGAATTCCGGGATGACCGGTTTGAAGGAAGTTGGTTGCGGGGACAGGATTTGAACCTGTGACCTTCAGGTTATGAGCCTGACGAGCTACCGGGCTGCTCCACCCCGCGATTCAACTCAGTATGGTAAGGTAAGCGACCAGGAGTTCTAATGCAAGTTACTTTTAAGAGTTTTTTCGAGGGAATCCACCGGGCGGCTGAAAAAGGCCGGAAAAGCGGGTCAGGTCCCCGGGATTTTCTTGAGGAAGTTATATTTGATAATGCACCATAAGGCCCGTATCCCGTCGCGCCAGCCGATCTTTTTCCCTTCCGCATAGGTCCGGCCGTTGTAGGAGATGGGAACCTCGTAAATGCGGGCGTTTACCCGGCTGACTTTGGCGGTTATTTCGGGCTCAAAACCGAAACGGTTTTCCTCCAAGGGGATTTTTTGAATGATTTCGCGCCGGAAGGCCTTGTAGCACGTTTCCATGTCGGTCAGATTCAAGTTCGTGGCCATGTTGGAGAGCGTGGTGAGGAACTTGTTGCCGACGGCATGCCAGAAATAAAGCACCCGGCGGGGGCCGAAAGCGGCGAAACGGGAACCAAAAACCACGTCGGCTTTGCCCGTTAAGATCGGTTTGAGCAATTGAAAGTATTCACTGGGGTCATACTCCAGGTCGGCGTCCTGCACAATGACGATGGAGGCGGAGGCCTTGGAAATCCCCAACCGCAAAGCGGCGCCTTTGCCCTGGTTGCGTTCGTGCTGGAAGAACTTGATGCGAGGTTCGCGGGCCGCCCATTGCTTGAGGATGGCGCCGCTTTGGTCGGTGGAGGAATCATCCACCACGATCAATTCCTTCACGGGGCGCTGGGCCAGGATCAGGCGTAAGACGCGGTCGATGGTGGATGCTTCATTAAAGACCGGTGTTACCACCGAAAGACAGGGCGGCAGGTCATCGTTACACCGGGCGTTTGAAAGCGGTTCTTCCATTAATGCTACCGGTGGGGATTATCCAGCCATAACCATCCGATTCAAGGTCATTTTTCCTAAAAGCGCGGCCAGCAGGCGGGCGGGCCATCTGGGGGGTGGAAACTGGCGCAGGCCAGCTGATTTAGGCCTGGAAGGCGGGTTTTTCCAGCAGGGCGGTGAAGATGAATTCCGAGCCCTGGCCGGGTTGGCTTTTCACGTTGATTTCACCTTGCATCAGCTGGACCAGGTTTTTAACGATGGCCAAGCCCAAACCGGTGCCGCCGTAGCGGCGGGTATTGGAACCGTCCACCTGGCTGAACGCCCGGAAGAGCCGGGCGACGTTTTCAGGGGTAATTCCGATGCCGGTGTCCCGAACACTAAAACGCACCCGATAGAGGCGGTCGGTTTCCCCTTCCAAAGCTGCGGAAATGGAAACCTGGCCATGATCGGTGAACTTGATCGCGTTATCGACCAGGTTATTGAGGATTTGCCGGAAGCGGTCCGGGTCGCCACCCACCTGGGAGGGCAGATTTTCACTGACGGTGGAAAAAAGGCCGAGGTTCCTGGCGTGCGCTTTGGGCTGCATTTCTTTGATGACTGATTCAATCGCCTGGCGAAGATCAAAGGTGCGGGTTTGAAGCTCCAGTTTCCCAGTGTCGATCTGGGAGAAATCAAGCACATCGTTGATGGTATTTAACAAGCCTTCAGCACTGGCGTTGAGCGTGTCGATATAGGAATGCTGTTCCTCGGAAAGATCGGTGGAGAGCAGCAAGTTGGACATGCCGAGGATGCCATTCATGGGGGTGCGCAATTCATGGCTGATATTGGCCAGGAACTCGGATTTGGCCTGGCTGGCCTGGTCGGCGGCTTCCTTGGCGCGGCCCAATTCCTGGTTGATCCGCTCCAACTCACCCTGTTTTTGCTCCAGCGCTTCCTGTTGTTGTTGCAGCACGCGGGTGAATGCCTCGGCAGCTTCCTTGGCCCGGGCCAGCTGATCGTTGTTTTTCTGGAGGAAGGCGCTTTGCTGCTCGAGCAGTTGGTTGGTCATGCGCAGCCGCTCGTATAGCTGGACTTTGGCCACCACCACGCTGGCGCGGCTGGTCAAGGTGTTCAGGAAATCCAGCTCTTCCGGCTTGAAATTACGCGATTGGGAATCGAGGACGAGGAACACACCCATCATGCGGTCTTCACTGACGAGGGGAAAACCGGCGTAAGCCTGGATGCCATAACCGGGAAACATGACTTTTATGCCCAACGCATCCGAGGCCACGTTGGAGACCAGTATGGATTCTTTGTTTTCAAAAATCCAACGGATCAAGCTGCCCGCCTGGCATTGTTCCTGGGGCACCACGGAGAGCGGCTCCTGGCCGGAAACGGTGGTGGCGCCAATCAGGAATTCCTCCGAGGTGGATTCCCACAAGTAGATGCAGGTGCCGAGGGAAGCCGGCAGGTGGGCGGTGGCGGTTTGTACGATGCGATCCAGGACGGGGAATAATTCATTGGGTTGATCGATCGCCAGTTCAATATTGGCCAAAGCGGATTGACGCCGGTATTGGATTTCCAGACGCTGTTTTTCCAGAGCCAGCGTCTGTTCAGCGGCTTTGCGTTCCGTGATGTCCCGGATGGCCGCCACGAAAACCCCGTCTGCCTGACCCGCCAGGGTGCGATTGAAAACCTCCACCGGGAATTCGGATCCGTTTTTTCGCCTGCCAATCGCTTCAAAGGCCTGGTAATTCCCCAGCCAGATGCTTTCGGAGATGGTTCGCCGCGATTCCTCGTTGAATAAATCAAGCACCTTTTTGCCTACCAGCTCGTGTTCCCGATAATCGAACATGTCGCAAATCGACTCGTTGACATCCAAAATAGACCGGCCGCGGTGGATGGCGATGCCTTCAAAAGTGGCCTTGGAGAGCAAACGGAAACGGTGCTGGGTGAGCTTGGCTTCATGGACGGCAGAATTGGCGTGCTGCCGGCGGAATTGCTCATCGTAGCTCATTATAAACTGGCGGCGGTAGGTGGTCAGCCGAACCCAAAATACGAACAGCGCCAGGATGGCCGCCAGGAAAAGGCCCAATCCGAAATTGAGCCACGGGGCAAGGTCAGGGGCTTTAAAGGCAAAATAAAGCCAGGCGGAAAGCGAAAACAAGATGAAGGAAGTGAGCCAGTAAACCGACACAAAAAAGCAACCCACACCAACCATCAGCAGGGCCAGGTAAATGCTGGCGGCGGGGGATTGGGAGATATGAAAAGCCAGCAGGCAGTTCAGCAAGATCATGCCGGCAGCCAAGCCCGCCAACGGATGCGCCAACCAGGACGGCAGTTGCACCCAGTGTAAAACCAAACCGATTATCAGGAATGAGATGGAGGTGATGACGGCCAGTTGGACGGAAGCTGGCTGGTAGAAATACTGCAGCGCTGCCAAAAGGCCGAACAGCAAACCCGCCGTGAGCAGGATCGGTTTTAATTGGGATTTTACCAATTCCCGGTAGGCCTCAGCCAGCAAGGATTGGTCGATCTCCCCGGGCAGGGGGGTCTTATCCGTTTCGGTGGGGACCGCAGGATTTTCAACCAATGGGTTTCTCATACGCCGGCGCGCTCAGGCACTTGAGGTGGGAAACAGGCCCATGAATTCCAGCCGGAAAGGCAAGCAATCCGTTGGCACCTGGCCGGGGACAGGCTCGATCGAATTTCGTTCACGAGCGGTTGGACTCGACGAACATGGAAAATCAAATGCACCGTCTGTATTGTTTCCCAATACGGCGGAATTTTCAACACTGAAAAGCAGTTTTTGGACCAAACTGGAAAAACCGATGGATCAAACTTTGATCAGGCCGAGACGATTTTTCAGGACATAGGATAGCGCTTTGACGGTCAATTCTATGAAGAGGAAGGGCTTGGCGATCAGGTCGTTGCCTCCGCTCAAGCTCGACCGGGCCCGGCTTTCGAAATCAGACATATTGGTGACGAAGACCACCGGGGTGTTTTGGTTGAGGGGGTGGGCGCGAAGCTTGGCGCAAAGCTCGAAGCCATTCATGCCGGGCATATCAACATCCAGAATGACCAAATCATAATTTTTCTTGGCAACCAGGGGCAGGGCTTGGATGGGGTCCTCCAGGCTTTCCGCTTTGAGCTGGGCTTTTTCCAAGGCGTAAAGGACAGCGCGCCGGGAAATAACCTCATCATCCACCACCAGAATCGCAATGGGTGGGTTATCCAGCACGCTGGGCCCGGTTCCGCGGTCGAATAAAACGCATAAAAAATCGATGGAATGGGCCACCGATCGGCGGGTCGAAGCCGTTATATTCTTAGGTTTCTCATAGAGTTCCTTCAGCAGGGCTTCGAGAGCGGAACTCATCTGGGAAATATTCTGCAAACCGACAATGGCGGCGTTGCCGGTAATGGCATGTACTTTGCGATATAGCTCAAATAATTGCTGCTGACGCATCGCGATGTCACTGGTGTTCTTGAGGAATTCGTGCAGCAATTTGCGCAAGCTGGCCAGCACCTCCGGGGCGGTTTTCAGAAAAGTGTTCATTAAATCACTCTGAAAACCGGAATCGTCCCCCATGCTTTGCGGGCTCTCCGCCGGAACATTCCGCGGCGGTTCCACGGGCGGGGCAGTCCGGATGGGGTTCACTGCGGGCAGGGGGGGGCGCGAGGGGCCGGCGGGCAAGGTTGGCAGGCTGAAGGGGAGCGTAGCATTGGGGAGCGGGGCCACGGCGGGCAGTGGAGTTCTACCCAAGGGCGAAACTGGGGGCACTGGTGTCCCATGGCCTGCCATGGGTAGCGGATTGGCTGGGGCCGGGGCGGAGGTGGTTCCGTGCACGCTGGGATACAAGGAATTATTAATGGCCTCCACAATTTGCCGGGGAGTCAGGGCTGCTTTATTGAAGACCTGGGTAGCCCCGGCATCATTAGCCTCCTGGATCATATTTGGCACGTAGGCATTGGTGAAGACAATGATCGGAATGCTTTGAAATAGTTTTTGAGCACGCACCTTGCGCAAAATCTGGATGCCATCGATTTTGGGGAGCATCAGATCCAGCAGAATGGCGTCCGGATGCAATTCATGAACCCGGTAAAATCCAGTTTGTCCGTCAGAGGCGATCTCCACCTGAAATCCCTCCTTTTCCAATCTACTGCGATAAATATTAGCAATGATTGGATCGTCTTCAATTATCAGAATCTTCATCATACCCGATACGGCGGACTCGGCCGAAAATATAAGTTAGCCAACCAGGTTTTGACCAGCCAGAAAACTCCTCAATTCTTTAAAGTCCTTTTCAATTCGCTCAAAATACACCGTGGCCTCAGCCAGGTTGCCAGCAATGGCCAGCATTTCCAAGTCCTTGAAGACCTTGGCTATACGGGCCATGCCACAGGTGGCGCTGGAGCCACAGGTTTTGTGTGCCAGTTGTTGCACATCCAAGGTATTGCCTGCGGCGTGGGCTGCTTTCAGGCTGGTGATGTTGTTTTGTGTTTGGGTCAGGTATAATTGCACCAGGTCACGCATGTTTTCCCGATCGCCGCCACAAAAATCCATCAAACGTTCCATGTCCACCAGGGGATCTTCCTCGTCCTGTATATGGCCACCCGAATTGCCAGGGGCCAAGGCGGAGAGGTCGGCGGCCAGGGGCAATGGGGGCTCGGCAGGCGGGTGGCCGGAGGATTTGAGTTTTGCGCCCCAGGCTTCCAGAATTCCCTGCAGCGCTTCCGTGCGAACCGGTTTGCTGAGGAAATCGTCCATCCCGGCATCCAGGCATCGTTCTCTATCGCCCGGCATCGTGCGGGCAGTCAAGGCGATGATCAGGATTTTGGGGCGATCCGGATTGTCGCGCTCCAGCTTGCGGATGCGCAGAGTAGCTTCCAGCCCATCCATCTGGGGCATTTGGACATCCATGAAAATCAAATCGTAGGCTTTGCTCTGGACGGCTTCCAAGGCTTCCAGGCCATTGTTGGCCACTGCTGCGGAGTAACCCATCCTCTGCAGCAGGCTCAGCAGAACCTTTTGGTTGATCACGTTGTCATCCACTACCAGCATATTCATGGGCAGCCGATGGGCTAATTGGTTGCCGGCGGGCGGGGCAGCTGGGGCGGGGGAGGGGCGTGAGGTTGGAATCGTAATTTGTTGCGGAGATCTGACTTCCAACGCTTTGAGAAAGGAAGTTTGGAGGCTGGTTGATTTGATCGGTTGGGCCAGCACGGTTGGGAAAAAGTTTTGCCCCGGTACCGGTGTTGCATCCTGGGCGCATTTGAGCGTGAGCAATATCAGGCCTGGAAACTTGGGCTGGCACAGGCGCAAAATATCGCTGGCTAGTTGGGAGAGGTCCGTGCCGGCCATCCGTTGATCGACCAAAATCAGGTCGCACGGGTTATGACGCAGTATCTCCAGACCTTGAGTGGCATTAGCAGCCTCCCAACATTGGATTTTCCAGCTGCGGCTTTGCTCCAGGATGAATTCGCGAACGGAGGCGCAATCCTCGATCACCAGCAATTTTAAACCTGCCAACCGGTGGGATGGGGATGGTTGCCGGGCGCCTTCCCAATCTTTGCTTTCGAGGCAAACGATCGAGAAATGAAAAGTGGAGCCCTCGTTGACCACTGATTCAACCCACATATTCCCGCCCATGAGTTCGGCCAGTTTTTTGCTGATCGCCAGCCCAAGGCCTGTGCCGCCAAACTGCCCGGAGGTTGTGGCATCCGCCTGGCTGAAGGATTTGAAAAGGCGTGGGATCTTCTCTTCCGGAATTCCAATGCCAGTATCGCGCACGACGAAGTGCAGCACATAAGCTCCAAAGGGCAGTGCAGCCATCCCATCAGGGGCCGGGTGGCCGTCCTTGGCTGCGCCGGCCATTTTCAAATCACCCAACTGGATGCGGATGGCGATTTCGCCGGCATTGGTGAATTTGACCGAGTTGCCGACCAGATTGAGCAAGATCTGCCGCAGGCGGTTGGGGTCGCCAATGATGCCCGCTGGGACTCCCGGTTGGATCAGGTAGGAAAGGTCCAACCCCTTTTCTCCCGTTTTGGTGGCCAGCACATCCAGCACTTCCTCCACGCAGGAGCGCAATTCAAAGGGGCGGTTTTCCAGTTCCAGTTTTCCAGCTTCTATTTTGGAGAGATCGAGGATTTCGTTGATGATATTCAGCAAGGCATCGCCGCTGGAGCGAATGGTTTCCACGATGTCGCGCTGCTCCTCGGTCAGGCCGGTCTGCAGCAACAAACTGGTCATCGCGATGACCCCGTTCATGGGGGTGCGGATTTCATGGCTCATATTGGCCAGAAACTCGGATTTGGCTTTGGTGGCCTGGGTGGCGGCTTCCGTAGCCTGCCGGGCCTGCTCCAGGTCCTCCCAGGAACGATTTAGCTGGTCCTGAAGTTGTTTGGTGCGCAGGGCGGCCTTAATGCGGGCCTTGAGTTCAGCGTATTCAAACGGTTTTACCAGGTAATCAGTGGCTCCCAGCTCAAAGCATCGGACCTTATCTTCCAGTTCGTCCAGACCGCTCAGCATGATCACCGGCACGGCCGCCAGTTCAGGATTGAGCCGGATTTGCTGCAGGGTGGAAAAACCATCAAAGTCAGGCATCCAAATATCCAACAGGATGAGATCGATGCGGTTTTCGTTGGCGATATGGAGACCGGCGCTGCCGCTGTCCGCGTAGAGCAATTGGATATCATCCCCATAGAGGGCGCTTTGGACCGCAGCACTGATTTCTGGCGTGTCATCAATCAACAAAAGCTGAGCTGATGGAGGATTCATAATATGTAACAAATCAAGGTTTGGCAGGGCCGGTGCTGGCGCGCGCCAAAAGGCGGAGCTTTTCCTGGAGCAGGAGGGCTGCCACCAGGTTGAATTCTTTTTCCACTTGCTCCAAGGTGGGGCCCGTAAGATCCCATTGGCCGGCCTTGGCCTGTTTTTCCAATTGGGCGCAAAAGGCGGCCAGTTGTAGCGCGCCAATGTTGGACGAACTGCCTTTGAAAGAGTGGGCGCTATTGATGAATACCTTGGCGTCTGCCGGGTTCATGGACTTGGCCAGCTGCTGAAGCCGGTTCCGGCCATCCTGAAGGAAAACATCGAACAGCTCGCAAATGGCTTCCGGATGATCTGAATCTGACAAAGCGGCCAACCCGCTCAAGGGGGCGGATTCCATCCCTGGAGGCTGCTGGCCGCCTTCATTTTTGCCGGTTTGGGCGAGCCATTTTCCAGCTCGTTCCAAGGCCGCGTCCAAGTTGCCCATTTGAACCGGCTTGGTGAGATAATCATCCATTCCCGCCGCCAGGCATTTTTCACGGTCACCCTCCAAGGCGTGCGCGGTGAGGGCAATCACATAGCAACGATGGGGTGGGGGAGCGCCTTGGGCACGCTGGTATTCGCGGAATTTTGAGGCTACTTCGTAACCATCCAATTCGGGCATTTGGCAGTCCAGCAATACCACGTCATAAGGCTTCCGGCACATGGCCTCCAAAGCCTGGCGGCCATCGTTGGCGACCTCGGCCGAATAACCGAGCTTGCGCAATTGCAGCAGGGCAACCCTTTGGTTCACGGGATTATCCTCGGCCAGCAGGATCCGGAGCGATCGCGGGGCGGGGACCCGCTTTATTTCCGGTCCGGGCTGGGCGGAAGCACTGGGGGATGACGGAGATTCCAGATTTTCGAAGTCCTGGTTTGCGATCAGCGCTACCAGGGAATCAAACAAGCGGGACTGTTTGACCGGTTTGACCAGCCAGGCTCCAATGTTGGCGAGCTTCAGGAGGGTCGCATCAGGTTTATCCCCGAGTGAAGTCATGATCAACGTGCGGGTTCGGCTTATGGCCGGATCTCCCTTGGCCGTGAGCGCCACCGTGAGGCCATCCATCATGGGCATGTTTTGATCCAGGATCATGACTTGGAAAGGATCACCTTGGGCCGCTGCGACGCGCAGTTTTTCAATCGCTTCCGGTCCGTTCGCGGCTTCGGCGTTGCGCATGCCCCACGACCGGGTTTGCTGATTTACAATCTGGCGGTGGGTGGCGTTGTCATCCACGATCAAAACCCGCAAGCCGTGGAGGTTTTCCTGAGCCAGCGAAAGGGAATCGCACTGGTCAGGCGATTCCGCCTCCAGCAACGGAACGGTCAGCCAGAAAGTCGACCCTTGTTGCGGGGTGCTCTGCAGGCCCACTTCTCCGTTCATCAACTCAGCCAGTTGCCGGCAAATCGCCAAGCCCAGGCCGGTACCTCCGTAGCGGCGGGTGGTGGAGCCGTCCGCCTGGATAAACGGCTGGAAAATACGCGTTTGCGCCTCCGCCGAAATGCCGATTCCCGTATCTTGAACACTGAAATTGAGGATATATCCCCCGGCGAATTTGGACTCCAGCACCACCCGCAAAATGATTTCACCAACATGGGTGAATTTAACCGCATTACTGAGGAAATTTACCAGGATCTGGCGAATCCGGTTGGGATCGCCGCGGAATCGGGATGGCAGATCCGGATGCATCCAGGAGGCCAACTCAAGACCTTTGTTCCGGGCGCGATTGGCCACGAATTCCACCGATTCCTCCACAATTTGCGCCAGTTGAAAGTCGATGCATTCCACCACCAGTTTGCCCGCCTCGATCTTGGAGAAATCCAGGATGTCGTTGATGATGGCCAGGAGCGCTTCCGCGCTGGACCGGGCGGTTTCGGCAAATTCGCGCTGTTCAGCCGTGAGTCCGGTATTCAGCAGCATTTCGCTCATGCCGACCAGCGCATTCATGGGGGTCCGGATTTCGTGGCTCATGTTGGCCAGGAATTCAGATTTCAAGCGGGCGGATTCCAGCGCCGCATCGCGGGCTATTTGCAGGTCATCCTGCGCTTTTTTCAAGGCGGTTATATCTTTGGAGATGCCAAAGGTGCCGATGATGATGTTATCCTTGTTGCGGATCGGCATCTTACTGGTCAGGGCCCAGGTTTCGGTGCCGCTCGCCCACGTTTCCCGTTCCGGTTTATCAATGATGGGCTGGCCCGTGCGAATGATCTGTTGCTCATCCTCCAAGGCGGGTTGCGCATGCTCGGTCGTGAAGAAATCGGAATCGGTTTTGCCGACCACCAGCTCCGGGTCGTCCAATTGAAAGCGTTTAGCCAAAGAACTGCTGCATTTGATGAACCGGGACTGGGCATCCTTGAAGTAAATGCTATCCGGGCAATTCTCCAGGAGCGTGCGCATCAAGTCGCGTTCAAAAGCCAGAGCGGCTTCCATTCTTTTGCGCTCGGTAACATCCCAAAAGATGCCCTGGATGCCGATGACTTCGCCTTGAGCGTCCAAAATCGGGGTTTTGACCACATGCACGTAGATTTTCTCCCCGCCTTGCGTCTGGTGTGCCTCCACCGTGTCGAGGCATTGGCGGGTGGAAATAATGCGCTGGTCGTCCCGTTTATATTTCAAGGCCATTTCCTTGGGGAAGAAGTCAAAATCGGTTTTGCCGATGATTTCTTCCATGGTCCGGCCCAAGCCTGTGCAAAAGCGCCGGTTGGCAAATGTGAAGCGGCCCGCCAAATCCTTGCGGAATATGTTTTGGGGGATGGTTTCCACCAAGGAATGATAAAAGGTCTCGGAATCCTGTAATGCGCTTTCGATCCGTTTCTGTTCAGCCAGGGTGTGCGATAATTCAGAGAGTCCTTTCCGTAACTCCAGTTGGGTCATCACCTGGCGGCTTAAAATAGCCAACCCCTCCGCCTGGCTGGCGTCCAAAGTGCGCGGCTTCCGGTCCATCACACAGAAGGAACCCAAGGCAAAACCGCTGGCATTGATCAAGGGCACCCCGGCGTAAAAGCGAAGGTTGGAATCACTGAGGGCCAACGGATTGTCCGACCACTGCGGATCGGCCAGAATGTCCGGGATAATTAAAATGCCGGTCTGGCTGGCAAGTTCCTGGCAAATGGAGTTCTGCCGCGGGATTTCCGGCTCCGCGATGCCGATCCGGGATTTAAACCAGACCCGGTTTTCATCCAGCAAAGCCACCGCCACCACGGGAGCCTGGCAAATCTGGCCAGCCAGCCGGCTTAATTCATCAAAAGCACGCTCGGGCGGAGTATCCAGGATGCCGTAACTCCGCAAGCAAGCCACCCGTTCGGACTCATTTTGCGAAACAGCAGGGAACGGATCATTATTTTGCACTCGTTCGGGCATGGCACATGCGTTTCAGTGCCATTCTAACGGCAAACGCCACGAATTGCTAAGTCTTTTTTATGATCGTCTGCATTCCGCTAAACAAGCCTGGGAAAGGCTGCTATTCTGCGGGTTGCGGATGGAACCAGAACCGAGCGTAAAGGTAGGCGATCGTTTCATCCAAAACCATGCGGAAGCCTTTGCTATACTGCCACCATTTCCGGGCATCGTACTCGGTGTCTTTCCAAGCCAGAATGCCAACTGAGAAATCCTTTCCCAAGGCTTTTTGGAAGAGATATTGGGAACGGCGTGCATGAGGACCGATGGAAGCCAGGTTCAAAGTGTGCACGGCGGGGGCATTGGTGTTCAGCCAGCTTTTTAAAGCCAGGGCTGCTTCGTAGGTGCGATCCCGCTGGGCTGGCGGGGAGGGGACCACCCGCAGGAGTTTTTCCGGGACGCCGAGCTTCTTTAACGATTGGGCGGTTACTTCAGGAAAGGTCTTGAATTCGGATAAATAGGATCCGGCATCCAACGGGCCACCGGTCAGGACCACCAATTGACATGGGTTGGTCCGCAGGTAGGCAGCCGTTTGTTCCAGGCCATAATCCGCCATCCACGACTCAATGACCAGGGTGGCCGCCGGAATCGGGCGGTTCGGGGACAGGAATGGATGCAAGTTGAGCCCCAGCAGGCAGCTTGAGGCGAATAAAAAAGCGGCCAGCAGCAGCCATCCTTTCCAAGTCGGAACCCAGCACGTGGTTTGCCTGACGAGGGTAAGC
This sequence comes from uncultured Verrucomicrobiota bacterium, assembly GCA_903845125.1. Taxonomy (GTDB): domain Bacteria; phylum Verrucomicrobiota; class Verrucomicrobiia; order Limisphaerales; family UBA1319; genus CAIMWS01. Next base: position 10,547 of record CAIMWS010000283.1, on the reverse strand, counting down.
TTCATGGCCCTTTCAAGGATGATAATCCAGCCCAGGCTGCCGGCGGCGCCTACATTTTGTCAGTAGTTTCCAGGCCCAAAGCCTCCAAGCCCTGTTTCAACACCTGGCCGGTCAAGGCGCAAAGCCCCAGCCTTGTTTGGCGCATCGGTGGCTCTGCTTTTAGCACCGGGCAGGCTTCCCAAAACCTGGCGAAGAAGCCGGCCAGGTCATAAAGATAATTGCACAAAAAGTTCGGCCTCCAATCAGCGATGACCGCTTGCAAGGCGAATCCGAAATTCAATAAATGCTTCGCCAGCTTGATTTCCTCAGGGGCTTCAAGTCTGGATTTTTCAGGCATGGACGTGGATTCAAACGCTTCACCGGTTTCGGCCAGTTTGCGAAATATGCTGCGCACCCGCGTGTAGGCATACAACAGGTAAGGCGCAGTATTGCCGTTGAAGGAAAGCATCTTGTCCCAGCTGAAAACGTAATCACTTTGGCGGTTGGGCAACAAATCCGCATACTTCACGGCCCCGATCCCCACCACCCGGGCAATTTCTTTTTGGGTGGCTTGATCCAAATTGGGATTTTTTTCGGCCACCACCTTTTGTGCGCGTTCCTCAGCTTCGTTCAACAGTTCAGACAATTTCACCACCTCACCCGAGCGGGTTTTGAAGGGTTTACCATCTTCCCCGAGGATCGAGCCAAACCAGACATGGTTGAGCTTGATCCGGTGGCCAGGCATCCAGCGCTGGAAAGCGGTAAAAACTTCCTTGAAATGCAACTGCTGGCGTCCATCGGTGACATAAATGATCTCATCGGGTTGCCAGTGTTGAAGCCGGTATTCCAAGGTGGCCAGATCCGTGGTGGTATACGTGGCAGCCCCATCATTTTTTTGAATCACCGCCGGATGATCCTTTAATTCCGGCAGGTCATCGAAAAAGATTTTCACAGCGCCTTCATGCTGGTGCGCCAAACCTGAGCTTGTGAAATCCTGGACCAAACTCTTCAAACGCCCGTTGTAAAAACTTTCACCCAAGGTGTGATCGAACACAACCCCCAGGCGGGAATAGATTTGGTCGAACTGAATTTGCGAAAGGGAAATCATGCGCTTCCAGATAGCGAGGTTCGCTTCATCCCCTGCCTGCAAGTTGGCCAATTCGCGCTTGGCACTTTCATAAAGGGCCGGATCCGCATCGCACGCGGCGTTCAGGGATTTGTAAATCCGCTCCATTTCGGAGATGGGATCGATCTCCAATTGGGCTTGGTTCAATTGGGTTTTCCACCCCAGGATCAATTTCCCAAACTGGGTGCCCCAATCTCCCAAGTGGTTGTCAGTTATGACTTTGTGGCCGAGCAATTTGAGGATTCGCGCCAGGCAATCGCCCAGAATGGTGGAGCGGATATGCCCCACATGCATGGCTTTGGCAACATTAGGGGAACTGAAATCCACCACATAGGTCCTGGGGTGAATGGCTTTTTCAAAAAGGGAATCCCCATTGGCGATGGCCTGCCGCAAAACCTGGCCGATGGCTTCCGTTTTGAGCCGGAAATTCAGGAATCCGGCGCCGGCGACATCGATGCTTTCGCAATATTCGTCGAGCTCCAACCTGGCCTTGATTTCGGTGGCAAACTGACGGGGATTGAGCTTTCTTTGGCGGGCGATACCCATCAGGCTATTAGTCATGTAATCCCCATATTGGGATTCCTGGCAGATGACCACTTGAATGCTTTGGGGATCTACCGGCGGATCGATTGAGGCTACCGCCAGCCGTAATTGTTTTTCAATAAGCTGATGAATCACAGGTAAAAAATGGGGCTGAGGACTAGGAACCAAGGACCGGCCGGATTGGTTATTTCCGGGCCGAAAAAGAGGTGATCACTTCAAACATCGATGCGGGATCGGTGGCGTTTTCCAGTGCCTGGCGGAAATCTTTATTATGCATCAACCGGGCAATCCCAGCCAGGGTATGCAGATGCTTCTGGAACTGGCCTTGGGGAACCAGGAATAGTAAAACCAGATTGACAGGCTGGTTATCCAGTGCTTCAAAGCTGACTCCTCTCCGGGATCGCCCCATGGCACCCACTACTTCCGGGATCAGCTCCGTTGATGCATGGGGAATGCCGATGCCCAGGCCAATTCCAGTGCTCATGGAAGATTCGCGCTTTTTAACCACGGCGGCAATGGGAGCCTGGTGTTCAGGCTTGATTTTGTTGCAGAATACCAATTTGGCCAGAAGTTCATCGATGGCTTCCCACCGATCAGCGGCCTGCAAATCGATGATAATTTGATCTGCACTCAAAATGTCGGCCAGAGTCATATAGGCTTGCTTGGCATCATGTTTGCACCACCCTTTTGCACAATGCCCTATTCCGCCTGAGGCGGCGGATTTATTCAAGCGATTTCAGCTTGAATGCGCATTTAAGGTTGCTGGAAGGATGCCTTTGAGCCGCAGGGGGTAATTGTATTCACGGCAAAAAAAAACCTGTCCCCAGCCAGGGACAGGTAGTTTAAAACCTTTCAATACCCACGCTTAGTTGCCGACTTTGTAGCGGTTCGGATCAAAGCCCGTGGTGGAAGTTCCCGCCGCTGACGGAGCCAGCGGAGGAGTGTAAACGATACCACGTCCAACACCAGAAACGATTCGGATGCCACCGCTGGCGCTGGGAGTGGACGCGCTCTTCTCAGTGACGCGCACGGTTTCCGCAACCTTGGCGGCCGCTTGCGGCGCGCTGGTGGAAACAGAGGTGCCAATCTGTTGAGCGTATCGAGGAGCTGCTTTGACTGCCGCGATGGTGATCGCTTCGACATAATCCGAGGCTAACGAAGCGGCACTCGCAGAAACCGCAGGAGCGATCTCGGGGGCAACCGCCGAAATGGAGGAAACCACGGAGACCAGCACCGCAGGGTTGCTGGCGGCCACCGTCTTGATAATCAACACAGCAATCTCCTGCTTATCGGAGGCAGGCGCCTGGGCGACTAGTTTGGCGGCTTTGGCAGCGATCTCAGGAACTGGAACATTATTGAATGCTTTTTTCACAGAAGCAACTTGAGCATCTGTCAGAGCATTGGCGGACGCAACAGCCAAAGTTACCAGTGTTGCGATCAGGGCAGTAATTTTATATAATCTATTAATTTTCATACTCGAATGTTTCTAAACCAGTTCTATCCCAATTGCTGGCCTTAATCTACCCACAAGGTGGGGTTGGAGTCAAACAAAATTTAATTTTTTCTGAGGAAATCGTCGGAGCTTCAAAAAAAGACATAAAATATTGGAAATCAACGGCTTGGGCTGAATGTTGGGGGTGGGGTGGCAAACCAATGTGGGAAAAAGCACCAAAATCTTTCAAGCGCAGCCAATTATCACGACTTAACAGGGGCTGTTTTTGGCGGTTTCGATCAACTCCCAAAATTTGGGATTTTCCTGCAAGGCTTCGTCCTCCCGCAAAGGGAGGTTGGAGCGATAAAGAAAGTCTTTGAGAGTGTTCCGGCTGAGGATGCGATGAACCACCAAACCCAATTCATGACGTTCAAAGTAAATGCGGTAATCTCCCAGCCGGAAACGATGGAGGATTTTCCCATTCCGCTCCAATCGGCCAAAACGGGCCGGATCATCTTTCATTAATTCCGTGGGAACTCCCCGAAATTCGCCGAGGATGTGTAATTGATGATCCTTGGGCATTCGCGCCAACTCGGCGGAACTGGTCGGATTGAAGATGATTTGGAACGGCCCCATGGCCCTTTTCGTATATTTAATATGGTGTTTGGTAGCGCGTACGGGAATCGCACCCGTCTTTCAGCCTTGAGAGGGCCGTGTCCTAACTGATAGACGAACGCGCCATAAAACGAATGCATCATAACGAACTGTATTCCGCTGTCAATGGCCGGCAAAAGTGAAAATGGGGAAATCAAGGTAAGGCCCGAACCCGGGGGCTTCAAGGCGGCTGAAAACGGTGGTAAACCATTCCGGGGCATTGGATTGGAAAACCAAACCGACCCCAAGACTGCCGTTTGAAAGAATTCCGGGGGCGGGTTTGCCGCCAATGAAAAATTACCGCCAGTTGGAATTCCCGGCGATGACTTTCGAAAATCCGCCCCGCGCTTTGGTTTTGGCCGGGTTTTCAGCCGGAGGCTGGGCGCAAACCGTTGACTACGGCCAAATCTGCGAGAAAGGCACCGGAGGTTCCAATCTGATGGGGGTCAGCGGCGAACGCCCCATGGCTGGCCCAAAAAGGCCCAGCCAGCACGAATGCGTCAGCGGGCGGGACCAGGTTCAGGACCCAGCCGGGGGGAGAACTACGGGCTTAAGGCGCTGGCCGGCTTTGACATTCAGCGCATGAACCACGACCAGGGAGTTGGAAAGGAGGCCCTCCACGCTGGCCCATTCCTTGCCCTTGCCGAGGATTTTAATGGGTTGCAGCCTGGCCCGGCCTTTTTCAGCCAGGTAAACGGCCGCGGAGCCATCAGTTTCCAACAAACTGCTCAGCGGGACGCTCAGGGCATTGGTATGGCGTGATACTTCAACGTTCACGTCCACCGTCATGTTCATGAGGGCAAAAGCCGGTACGGCCTCCGGCTTGAAGCGCAAGCCGACGACTCCCCGCTCATAATCCACTCCCGGTCCGATGCCGGTCAGCCGGGCAAAAAAAGGTAGGTCTCGGTAGGCCGGAGCAATGATCGCCGCGCGTTGCCCCACCTGCAATTTTCGCAAGTTGTTTTCATCGGTCTCCATGTAAATTTCCGGCCGGCCGGATTCCGCGATGGTCAGGGCGGCCTGGGCGGCGCTGAGGCTTTGGCCAGGCTCGATCCACCGTTTAATGACCAGGCCGTCAAAGGGCGCCAGCAACCGCCGTTTGGCGGCCTGTTGTTCCGTTACCTGAACCAAGGCTTCCGCTTCCCGCAGGCGGGCGGTAGCGGCCAACTCGCTGGCTTCCGCGGTGGCGCGCGCCGTCCGCGCCGTGTCCAAATCAGCTTGGGAATTGATGCGCTGGGAGAATAGCATCCGGGCTCTGGCCAGGTTGGTGACGGCGTCCTGCACCACCACTCCCGCGCGGGCGGAATCCTCGCGCGCGGCTTGCGCCGCATTGCGTACTTGATCGAGCAGTTTTTGCGCTTCGGCCTGGTGCAGAATGGCGAGGGTTGCACCGCGGGCCACTGCATCTCCTTCCCGCACCAAGACCTGTTCCACCTGGCCCGCCACTTCAAAGCCAGCATCGCTTTGGCGTTCGGCGCGGAGCTTGCCGCTGCCAATCACCAGTTCCACCGTCTCCCGCAACTGGGGGGTGACCAACTCCACCCGGACGGGCAACGAGGCCTTAAAAGCAGACCAAGCCGCCAGCGTCAAGGCGATGGCCAAGCCCAGCCCCATGATTTTTTTCCTTCCGACCGCCATATCCGCACCACCATTAACCGCTGCCGCCCGCGGCGCAAAGCATTAATTGGATTTCCGCTGCCGCCGCAGCCCGGGCTTGCACGGCCCGGCAGTTGTCTTCAAAATGATTCCATGGCTCAAAAAATCATCGATTTGCGCAGCGATACCATCACGTTACCCACTCCGGCCATGCGGCGGTGCATGGCTTCCGCTGAGGTCGGCGACGACGTTTTTGGAGAAGATCCCACGGTGAATCTGCTGGAAGCCCGTACCGCTGAAATCCTCGGCAAGGAAGCCGCGCTATTTGTGCCCTCGGGCACCATGGCCAACCAGATCGCCATTCGGGCGCATACCGAACCGGGGGACGAAATAGCCGTGGAGGCCAATGCCCACATATATTATTACGAGTGCGGCAGCCCCGCCGCGCTGGCGGGTGTGCAGTGCCGGCTCCTTAACGGCCAGCGGGGCATTTTTTCCGCGGAGGATCTGCTGTCGGCGCTGCGCCCGGCCAATCTCCATTTTCCACCCACGCGGCTGGTTTGCCTCGAAAATACCCATAATCGTGGCGGCGGCAGTGTCTGGCCCATGGCCCAGATTTCCGCGGTAACCCAGACCGCCCGCCGGCACGGCTTGCGCACCCACCTGGATGGGGCCCGGCTGTGGAACGCCGCCATTGCCAGCGGAAATCCGGAAAAGGCCTTTGCCCGGCTTTTTGACTCGGTCAGTGTCTGTTTTTCCAAGGGCTTGGGGGCGCCGGCCGGATCGGCGCTGGCCGGCGATGCGGCCTGGATCCAGCGGGCCCGGCGATTCCGGAAACAATTTGGCGGCGGCATGCGCCAGGCGGGAATCCTCGCCGCTGGCGCCCTGCACGCTTTGGATCATCACCGGGAGCGATTGGCCGAAGATCATGCGCACGCGCAGCAGTTGGCCGCCCGGCTGGCCAACTGTCCGGGGGTGGAACTGAATCCCGCCACGGTGGAGACCAATATGGTGATTTTCCGCTGCCTCCAGCGGCCCGCAGCCGGGCTGGTGGAACGGCTCCAAGCCTTGGGCGTGCGCGCCCTGGCGATCGGCCCAGACCAGATCAGGCTGGTGACGCATTTGATGGTTTCCAGCCGGGATATCCAGCGGGCAGGGGACATTTTGGTGCGGGTATTCAAAAGCTGAAAGGCATCGATAAAGCCCGAAAAAAGGTCAATTTTGATGGTTGCGGTTTGACAATTGCCCGGCGCATCCCCAATCTTCCACCAAACCTTATATCGAACAGTAGTATGTCCAAAGACACAAATGGATTTCGTTGGTTTGCCGGCCGCGTGGGATCGAACTCCCTGGCGAAAAGGCTGCCGTATTGGCTCACCCTGCTTTTCCTGGGGAGCCAGCTCCAGGGGGAGATCGTTTATGACAACGTGCGCAACGACTGTTATATGTTTCATCCCCGCCGGTTTGAATATGGGGACGACATCATCCTGGCCGGTCAAGCCCGCCACGTAACGGGAATGCAATTCCAATATTATGGGGATTTCCAACCGACCGGGAACGAATATGTGAAGGTCCGCATTTATAAAAATGACGGGGAATACACCCAGAATGAAATCACGATTCCCGCCCCCAAAACCCTGCTTTATGAAAGCGAAAAGCTGCACATCGGTTTTGGTTACAACGTGATGACGATAACCAATCTGGACGTTGAGGTGCCTGACCGGTTCACCTGGACGGTGGAGTGGTTTGGTCTGACGCATTCCTTTGGCAACCGGGCTGGCCTGTCCCATTTCGATGCGCCGGTGGCGGGATCCAGCTATGATGATTTCTGGGTCAATGTGCCGGAGATCGGTTTTTTGCCCCAGACTTTTGGCGGAAGTCCGGTGGCCAATTTCGCGATGCGCGTTTTTGCCGGGCCGGAGCCGGAAGCCACCATGGAAAAGGAAATCAATGGGCGGCAGGTTCGGTTGAAAATAAACGGCCCCAATTTCCGGGCTGGAACGGTGGAATCATCCCTGGATGAAACCAACTGGACCTCCTTGAAATTGGTTTCCTTCCGGGGCAAGCCGGTGGAGATCAACGATCTTCTGGCTGACGCCAACGAGGTCCGCTTTTACCGGACCCGGCTTTTGGCGGATATCCCCTGGCTGCTGGAACCGCTGCGACTGGATACCAATGGCTCGGTGCAGTTAACCTTGAACGGCCCGAGCTGGCACGAATTTATTTTGGCGGGTTCTTACGATTATGTGCAATGGTTTCCGATCGTGGCCACCAACTTGCTGGATATGACGATGGACGTTAATGTGGGGCTGGCCTCCAATTTCGGCCGCCGGTTCTTCCGCATCGAGGAGGCCGTTCCCACACCGGTGATCGTCCGGTCGGCGGTTCCCATATCCGCCACGCAATATCAAATTCACGTCAACGGCCCCCCCGGCCGTCAATGCCGGGTGGAATATTCAACGGACCTCCTGGCCTGGTATGAAGTGGCCACCACGCCGTTCAGCTTTACCGCGGGTTTTGCCAGCCAGGGTGAAAATCAATCGGCCTTGGGTGAAATGTGCCTGGTGGATGAAGCTGCTGGTCAAAAACGCTTTTACCGGGCCATTTTATTGCCCTGACCCCGGCGGCGGTCAGGGGCCCGTCCGGGCGGTGGCGGTGATCATGGGCAAACCTGCCGGAAAGCAATTCCGGAAAAATGTTTCCATGGGGCCGGGATACATGGCCATGCGGATCGTGCCCCAGGTGGCTTGGTCCCCGGTGGCATAAGTCAGATAAGTGCGGCCCTCATATTCAAAAAGGTCCACGTCGGAGTTGTTGCAGCCTTCGCCTGCCGCCGCCTCCAAAATGGGATTCAGGGGGCTTAACTGCCAGCTGGCCAGGTCCTGGGAACGGGCCAGGTAGGATATCCAGCCGGGATGGCCGGGCACCGAACCATGCAGGTAAATGACGTAATAATAGGGCTTGAAATAACGGATCACCGGGCAGGCGCTGTATTCGCGGTTGATCCCTGAAAACACCAAACCGGGGATTTTGGCCCACTGGGAGAGATCCCGGGACCGGGCGAACTTGAAGCAGAATTGCACCGGCAGGCTGGACTCATAGGCCATGAGCCAGCCCTGGTCATCGCGGCACACCGAGCAATTAAAGAGGTGCTCCTCCCCTTCGCGGGCAATCGCCGGTTCCCGGACCCAGTTGGTGAGGTCGGTGGTGCGGAAGCGGTGGATGCTTTGGAACCAATCCCGGTTGCTGCCCTGGCTGGCAAAAACATTCAGTTCATTCCCGTTGACGAGGGCCGAGGCGAAGGAGTGTCCTTCCCCAAAACGCGCCAGCTCATTGCCCGTGGCCAGGTCCCGCACCAGCAGGAACATGCTTTTGGTGTAATCGTCCGTTTTATTCTTGGTGTCATCGCGGCGATTGTAAACGAGCAAGGTTTGGTTCCGGAATTGGACCGGGGAGTTTTCCATGACGCCCGGCCCAAAATTGAACGGCAGTTTGATCAGCCCCGGGCCCGGTTTGGCAGCTCCGGGAACCTGGAAGCGGGGCCCCACCAGGTCATTGAAGGTTTCCACCGGCCAAAAACGCAGCCGTTCAAATCCCGCCGGAACCGGCTGCCGGTATTGGACGTAAACGGAATTGCTGCCCGCGGTGGTGTAGGAAACGTTTCCCGCACGGGTGCCAAATACCTTGAAGCCCAGCAGCGTGCAATCGGTGAAATCAAGGTGCAGCTGCCGGCCATTTTTGCATCCGCAGCAAATGATGCCCGAGCTGGGGGTGCCCTGGGGCTGGGAGAAATTCAGGACGATCAGGCGGCAGTTGGTGAATTTCACGCGGGTGAATAATTCATCCACCCCGGGATAACCCGCCTGCAGGGCATTATCCGGGCCGGCGATGGTGCAGTCCTCGAACACGGCGTGGGGGGAATCCGGCATGGCCGGGCTTTCTCCGCGCACGTAAACTCCGGCCGCGTCGCCCCACCAATCCAGGTTCATGAAATAGCACTTCCGGAATAACACCGGCTCCGCCGCGCGCGGTTTATGGGCGATGACGCAGCCCCCGGCAAAACGCCCGATGCCCACACAATCCTCCACCAGGGCCGAAAACTCCGCCCCCTTTTCACAGGTCATATCCCAGCCGATGCCGCCCTCGGACCCGGTGCAATACAGGTGGCGGTAAATCCACCGGTCCCAGATGACGCCTGAAAAGCTGGGGTCGCAGCGCCATGGCCCCCACCAGTCCACACTTTTAAGCCCGGTTTCCAATTCCGGCTGGCCATTGGTCAGAACCATGAAAGTGGGGTTGCCAGTGGCGGCCTTGGGGTTGGTGCGCACCACGGACAGCGGGGCGCCGGAGTCGATCACCACCCAGCCCCGTCCGCCCGATCCCAGGCGGCCATCATGATCCCCCACCAGGAGGTTGTAAGCGCCGGCGGCCCCCTTGAAAGCGGGGAACAAATTGGCTTCCGCGTAGGTGTCCGGGCGGATGAGGACCCGGTGGCCTCCGCGGCCATCGGGAATGGCCGAGAGGGCGGCCTGGATGGTGTGGAAACCTTTTTGCCAGCTGGATCCATCCGAGTCATCGCCCAGCTTGGATACGTAGAGCGTGCGGCCGTTGCGCCCGGCATAATCCGGCGCCTCGGGATCCCAGGCGGCCGCGCCGGCGGTTTGGTTTGCCAGCCCCAGCCCGGCCAGCCACAGGCAGGCCAAGCCATGAAGCCAGCTCGCACGGACCTTTTTGACAGTATGCATGGGCTGATCTTTCCAGCTCCCGACCGGTTGACAAGCCTCTTTTCCGGCCCTTGGAAAAGGCGGGCCAGGGAAGTCAGAGCCTGGTCTCTGACAGTTCCATGATCAATTTGAATTGGGCCTCCGAGAGGGGACAGACGGACAAGCGCGATTGCTTCACCAAGGCCATGGTGGCCAGTTAAGGATCGGCCGTCATTTGCGCCAGGGGCAGCGGCCTGGACAACGGTTTGAGCGCCTGGACTTCCACGGCGGACCAATCCCCTTCCGCCGCGGTGGGATCCGGGAAAGCCCCCCGTCGGACGAGACCTCCAACTTCAGACCTCCAACTTCTCCGCTCCATGCTACCCTCCGCCCTCTTTGCCTTGCCGATCTCGGACCGGTTCCTTCGCTCTCCGCTCTAAGCTCTCCGCTCTAAGCTCTCCGCTCTAAGCTCTCCGCTCTAAGCTCTCCGCTCTAAGCTCTCCGCTCTAAGCTC
>CAIMWS010000282.1 GCA_903845125.1 uncultured Verrucomicrobiota bacterium | reverse complement strand
GTTACTACATAAGCAACTGAGGAGCTGGCCGGACAAAACGGGGTGGACTTGACATAGTCCGGGCACAGATTGCCGATGGTGCAGGCATCGGTGGTTTTCTTTTTGTTTTCCGTGGCCCAGACTTCCATCGCTCCATCCAACTGCTTCAAATTGGCGATACAGCTGTTGGTTTGGGCTTTGGCACGGGCGCGCACAAAATTCGGAATGGCGATGGCCGCCAGCAGACCGATGATAGCCACCACGATCATGATTTCCACCAGGGTGAAGCCAGATTGCTGTGTGTTTTTGATTGTCATAACGTTTCTTTCTCTTGCTTGTAACGAGGCCAGCGTGAACTTGAGCGGGCGGTGTTTTAGGTTTATTTATTAGTCCGTTGTTCACTGGTTGCCCGACCAACTGACCACTCATTCAAGCTTAGCAATTCTTGGGCCAATGTCAATCGTGAAACGGTACTTTGCCAGGAACGGTGAGGGTTCCGTTTGCTGGCCGTCGCCAGAAAGGTAAGTTCCAGAACGTCCTGCCCAGGTTTGCAAAACTTTGTGGCGCAGTGGCTTTCTTCACAACGGGGGCACTTATGGCGGGCCTGGCTGTGCGAGTTAAGGCGGTACCCGATAAGGAAGGTGCCAACCGGGTTCCGATTGGCTTGGTGCAAATGCTGAACCAGGAAAATTTTTCACAGGATTGCCAAACCGGCATGGGGATTTTCGTATGGCAGCCGTGGATGATGAAGGTTCGGATCGAATGCCTCCGAATGGCCGCCATCGATTCCAGACCTCCACAGGCAGTGGCCGTGGTCTGGAATGAGACAGATGTGTCCCATTTTTAGCGTTCCATCTTTTTCCATATAATTCAGCAACTTAGGCTTGCAGAGGAAAGGAAAATCGATTACAAGTCGTTAGTATGGCGTTACCCTTCCTAAGTAGCGGGGCGAAAAAACGAGACCAGATCATGGCGGTCGATATTGGTGCTCGAACCACCAAAGCCGTTTTGGTGCAAAAGAAGGGTGGGCAATTCAGGTTGCTGCACTTTGCCGTAATGGCCTCACCGGTTTCGGAAAGGAAGCTGGGCAAGGATCTGCTGGTGCCCCATCTTAAAAAGGTGGCCCAGGAAATGGGCAATCGCAGCAAATCGGTGGTATATACCCTGGGTGTGGCTGATTCCATGCTGCGCCAAACGGAAATGCCCATGCTGCCTGTGGAAGATATCCGGTCGATGATCAACCTGGCCCCCAAGCAGTATTTGCAGGCAGACATGTCCGACCATGTTTTCGATTGTGCTTTGCTGGCCGGTTCACCCTTGGAAACCTCCAAACCGGATGCTGGCAAGGGGCCGGCCAAGGTACGGGTTTTGGTGGGTGGCGCCAAGCGGCAGATGGTGCAGGATGTTCAAAGCCTGATGAAAGAATCGGGTTTGGTGATCGATCAAATCGTTCCTTCCTTGATTGGCCCGGTCAATGCTTTGGAACATGCCCAGCCGGAGGCGTTCGCCAAAGAGTCCATCGCCTTGGTCGATTTAGGATTTTTGCAAACAACCATTTGCATAGTGGACCGTGGTGAATTAAAGTTACACCGAACTGTCGATATTGGCGGGGATAAAGTAACTTCAGGAATCGCAGAATCAATGAGCATCACCTACGCTGAAGCTGAGGGAATCAAAATCGGCATGCCTCAGGATGTGGAAGCCCAGTTGACCGCCCATCTTTCTCCGCTGGGTAGGGAATTGCGGGCCTCGATCGACTTTTTTGAACACCAGCAGGATCGGACGGTCAGTCAGGTTTTCCTATGCGGCGCCGCCGCCAGTTCCGAAACTTTCATCCAATTACTCCAAAATGAAATGATGGTTCCCTGTAAAAGTTGGAATCCCGCCGCCGTTTTTGAATTGAGTTTGGTGCCGGAAAAAATGAACGAGATCGAACAGGTCGCGCCGCAGTTGGCGGTTTCCCTCGGGGCTGCCATTGGTGCTTTGTGATCCTCAAGCTATGCCTATCCGGATTGACCTATTAGCCCAGCAAAAACACCTTGAGGATTTGCGGCGCCGCGATCCTGTAATGCGGATGGCATGGCTGGCTGGGGGCGTGGTGGCCTTGGTGGTGCTGGCGGTCCTGGCCCTGATGCTGCGCAACTTTAAAGCCGCCTCGAACGTGGTGGCCCTGCAAAACCAATTGAAAAAACTGGATGACGTCCTCAAGCCCGTGCGGAAAACCCAGGCAGACTATGAGAATTTGCGGTTCCGGACCAATAGTTTGCTGGCGTTTGCCACGAATCGCTTCCTCTGGGCCCCGGTGCTGGATTCGCTGCAATATGCACCGGTGGATGACGAGGTGCACCTGACCAAGTTTGAGTCCAAGCAGTCTTTCGACACGCTGGAGGAGAATAAAAGCATGCCGGATCCGAAGAATCTAGGCAGCACCAACCGGATTCAGGTGAAGATATTCAGCCGCGTGGAGCATAATTCCATTTCCGTTTTCGCCAAATGTTTTGCCCTGTCACCGGATGGTAAAATTAAAGAATTCAAGGAAAATTTATTTAAGCGGCCTTATCTGATGGCTGCCATGGAGACCAATGATGCGAATATTTCCCTGGGTGGGCCGGTTAGCAAATCTCAGCTCGACACCGTAGATACCAACCGCTTCATGGTCACCTTCGACTTGAAGTGTAAGATTCCAGACAAAGTCCGGGAAAAAAAAGATAAAGATAAAGCCCGTCCTAAATGAAATTCAAGCAGCTTAGCAAAGAAAAAAGGGACAACATCATCGCGATTGCGATTGGGGCCATGGCGGTTATTGTTGGCCTTTATTTTGGCTTGATGCGCTACCAGCTCAACTCTTATGCCGGCTACGCGGCCAAGATCAAGGAAATCCAGGACAAGCTGGCTGAATGTAAAACCGAGCAGGCGCAGGCGAAGAAAAATGAAGAGTATTATGAGAAGACGAAGGCCCAGGTTCAAAACCTTGAAACATCCCTCGCCTCTGGCGACACTTATGAGTGGATTCGTCGCAGCTTGAGCCTGCTCACTCCCAAGAAACAGGATTTTGAAATTTCCGAAATCAATAAACCAGTCAGCGCTGAGGTTTCGATGTTTCTGGATTTTCCTTATCAAGCCCAATTGTGCAGCATTTCCGGCACCGGCTATTACCACGATATTGGCCAGTTTGTCGCGGATTTTGAGAATCAATTCAAGTATTTCCGCTTGCACAATATCCTATTGGAGCTATCCGGTGACAAATCTGAAAAGCTGAACTTTCGGATGCAAATCGAATTGCTGGTCGCGAATCCAGCGCTATAACACCACAGAGTGGATACCATGGCAATCAAGCTATCGCTCAGAATGACCCGGATTGCATGCGCGGTTCTGGGTTGCCTGCTGGCTTGGCAGTGTGCTGCTGCAGCGGCAGATGCGAAGCCGGCCTCCCAGCCCAAAGCGGCGCCGGTCACCAATGCCCCGCCCGAGGTGAAGGTGGAAATCCCCCTTTCTTATTTTTCCAATGTGCCCGCCAATCTGGCGGCTCGTGATCCGTTCTTTCCGAACTCCGATCGGCGCCGCCCCAAGGCGCCAGTTCAAACTACCACGCCTGAAAAACCCTCTGGGAACAGCGCGGCATCCAAGCTGGTCTGCAAAGGGATTTTGGGGTCGGGGGAGAACGCGGTAGCCATGATTGGCGGCATTGGCAGCGGAATCCGATCCTTCACGGTCAATGAAACCAAAGATTACGGTCTGCCAAATGGGGACACCATCACCGTTCAATGCACCGAAATCAACGCCAAGAAAAAATATGCGATTGTCGTGGTGGGGAAGGAAGGAACGCCCCAGGTTTTGTATTTGAAGCCGCGTATCGGTAATTAATTTGGTTGCAAAAATCGACCGGAAGCTTTACCCTAACGCTCTGACTTGCTAGAACCCAATAATTTGAATAAAAAAACCAAAAGCATGAAAGCGATTCTTGCCATGCTGTTGTGGATTGGGCTGAACGATCTTCAGTTCCTTGCTTACGCTCAGGAACAATCCCCAGGGACCAATAATCCACCATTGGTACAAAATCAGGTTCCGCCACCGGCGCAGCCCACCCTGCCCCCGGCCAAGGTCTCCCTCCCAGCCACGAATGCCAATGCCCAGCCAGTCAAAGTTCCAATCGGTCCCAACCCAGTTACCAATACTGCAACGAGTGCTGCGGAGCCGGCCGCCAGCACCACGACCAACCCAGTTACCAATGCTGCAACGAGTGCTGCGGAATCGATCTCCAGCACCGCGACCAATTCAGCTCCCAAGATTTCGGGCACACTCGTAGTGACAGGAACCAATGCCCCATTTGATGCTTCGTTCAACGGATTTACCAATCTGACCGAGAACAGCGACATGGAGTTTTACGAGATCCCGCTTAATAACTTGTTGCAAAATCTGGCCAAAATGTCAGGAATCCAGGTTATGTTCCACCGGGATATCACCACCACCCCGGAGGGCGCTTTAACCAATGGCCCGCTGGTCAGCCTGACGATGAGCAATGCTTCGCCGCAAGTGGTCATGAACATGCTGATGAAGATTTACGACTACGAAATGTCCAGACCTGAAAATGGCATCGTCCTGATCTCCAAAAAGGCGCCCGATGCAAAGGAGCCATTGACCAATAACGTCTTTGTGCTGCACTATTCCAGCCCCACCAACATCCAGCAGGCCATCAAAACCAGCATGACGACTGATGCCCGCACGAAAACCTATCCGGACATCCGGACCAGCAAGCTTTTCGTTTCCGCCACGGCCAGGGATATGGAGCAAATCGAAAATCTGATCACCAATCTGGACACCCCTACTAAACAGGTTCTGATCGAAGCCCGGTTGCTGGAAACTTCGCAATCCCCGGAATCCATTCGAGGCATCGATTGGTCAGGGACTTTGGAGGCCCAACGCTTCTCCTACGGGAATGGCTATTCATCCGGCCGGTCCACCACGACGATCCCGGGATCCACCACCACCACCACTTTGCCCAATGGCCGGACCATCACCACCACCACCCCCGACAAGACGGTAACCGAGTATACCACCACCATTGGCAGCGGCAGCAGTTCCAGCGGCAGCAGTGGCAGTGGCAGCAGCGGGGGCAGCAGTGGGGGCAGCAGCGGATCCAGTTCCGGCACCGTGATTGGGCCAGGCGGTATTTCAGCCAACTCTTTGCAAGGGTTCTCACCGAGTGTCGCTTTCCTCAACGCTGACGGGGTTAACGCGGTGTTATCCTTCCTCAACAAGGATTCCGACACGGAGGTGGTTTCCACCCCGCGGGCGGTGACCTTGGACAATGAAGTGGCCACCCTGTCGGTAACCCGCGCCTTCCCGATTTTTCAGATCACCCCCGGTTCGGCCAATGTGGCCGCTGGCGCCAACATCCAATACACGAACTTGGGCACCATCCTGAAGGTCACACCGCGCATTTCCGGCAGCAACAACATCGCACTTAAAGTGGAACCGGAAGTCTCCAACATCGATTCCAAAGACACGCAGACCATTAACGGGCAGGTCAATGTTGCCAACATCTACGCCATCCGCCGGATTGAAGCGCATGTTTTGATACCCAGCGGCTATACCCTCGTCATGGGCGGCTTGATCAGTGACAGCCTCACCAAAAGTTCCACCAAGGTTCCCGGCTTGGGCGACCTGCCCTTGTTCGGCCAGTTATTCCGCCATGATTCCAAAAAGCGTTCGAAGCAGAACCTGTTGATTTTCATCACGCCAACCATTGTCCAGCAGGACAACTTCAAGCTGCTCGAGGAATTTAAGAGCGACCGTTTCTTCGAGAGCAGCCCCAAATCGAATATCGAAGAAAGTCTGAACCCGAAACCGAGCAAGAAACGCCGTTCCTGATCCATGCGTAATTGCATTGCCATAGCTTTTCATTCGTCAAGCAAGGTTGCCTGGGAACTCCTGGATGGGTTGGGGGCATCCTGGTTTCGCGGTGTTTCATGGGGTCTTCTGGCTCTTTGGCTAAACCTGGCTGGCATGGAAGTTTCGGCCCAGGTCATCACGGTAAACACCATTGCCGGCGGACCTTGGGCGGGATACCAGGATGGCAAGCCGATCATCGAAACCCTCTTTTCATCACCAGCGGGTTGTGCGGTGGACACGTCGGGCAATCTTTTTGTGGCCGACCAAGGCAACAACCGGGTCCGGAAACTGGATTTTCGCCTGGGGATGACCACCACGGTTTTGGACCAATTGAGCAGGCCCATCGACGTGGCGTGTGACACCAATAATAATTTGTTCATCCTGAACCAGGGCAGCGGCACCTTGTTGAAGCTGGATCGATTCAACAACCTTTACACCTTGGGCACGTTCGCGCAACCCACCGCCATGGGGTTGGACCGCTATGGCAATATTTTCGTGGGCGAGGCGGAGCGCGGCCGGATCCGTATGTTGAGTGCCACCAACGGCCAGGTTTACGCCGTCATGGAAGGTTTAGGCCTGCCGGCGGGGATTGCCTTTTTGCAGAATGGCTCCATGGCGGTCAGCGACAGCCTCCGGCACGCCGTTTTTATCGTCGATCCGCAAACCAAAACCATCAAGGGGCAGATCGGTTCCTCCGGTGTGCCTGGTTTCAAGGATGGAGCCTTCAATATTGTCCTTTTCAACAATCCCCAGCGGTTGGTTGCCATCCCGGATGGAGGATTTCTGGTGGCGGATCGATATAATAACCGGGTTCGGCAGGTCAGCCCCGCTGGCTTTGTCATCACCCTTTACGGGGTGGATCCGGCTTATTGGTGGTCGAATTTTCCGGGTTGGGAGGATGGGGATGTCGCCTTCGTTGAGTCACGGGAGCCGGTGGGGCTGGCGCTGGCGCAGAATGGCACCCTTTATGCTACGGAGGATTATTATCACCTCATACGTGAGATCAATGGCGGTGGTTTTTCCCAGTCGCCGGGGGGCGGTTCCACAAATGGAACAGTCGTGCCTCCCCAGTTGAGCCTGACTTCCGGATATCACCCCATGGGGGCGATGGTCTACGTGACCAATCGGAACCAAAGCGCGTTTTTTGCCACGGCGATTCATTACACGACCGATGGCACGGAACCGACGACCAACAGCTTGAAATTGGAAATGACCGGAGATGTGGGCGTCATCAACTGGCGGGAGAAAGACAAGGATTTATCCTCCTTGCGGGTGAAGGCTTTTGCCGGCGCCTACGCGAGTGAAACCGTCACCGGATTGCCGGTGGCACAAAGTGAAATCGGCATCTCCCGGGACTTGGTTGCCGGTGAAGGCGCCTTGGCGGTGGTTCCCGTGGTGGTCAACCTTCTGGCCGGCCAGGGTTTGAAGTCGCTTCAATTCCGGGTGGAGCTGAGTCCGCCGGCGGGTTCGGCCGTCACCAATATTTCCCTGTCCGTGCTGTCGCTCACCAATGACACCACCGTCTCTTTTGTGGGGCCTTCGCCCTCCCCCGATAAACCCGCAGTTCTGAATTGGCTGGCCTACACCAATCAGCATACCCGGGTTTTGTCGGCTTATTACCTCGGAACCAATGCCAATTTTTCAGTTACCAAATACGCAGTGGCCACCTTGCTGGCCGTGCGTATCCCCCCCAATTCCGCGGGCACGCGGTTTTCGATCCGGGTGGTGGATGCTTCCGGAACTGCCGATGGCCTGCAGGACGATGTGCCTTTGCAGCTCATGCCAGCCAGGGAAATCCTGGTCCGTAACGATGAATACCTGGTGGGTGATGCCTCCTATGCCTCGTGGTTCAATGCGGAGAAGCTCGACAGTTCCGGGCAAGCCCGTACTTTTGGCGACCAGAAGTTGAATAACGCTGATGTCAATTCGGTTTATTATGCCTCGCTGGGATTCCGGATGCCCATCCCCGGCACCGACCTGGCCAACGCCATGGATGCCTACCCTGTGGATACGGCTACTGCCGCCGGGGGCGATGGCTTGATCCGGTTTCTGGATTGGCAGACCGTTTTGCAGCGCTCGCTGAATATCGACACCCAGCGCCCCAAACGGAGGCATGGCGCATCCGGCCAGCCAGTGGTATTGGATTCCATCCGGCCAGGTTCCATATCCCGCATGGGGATCACCCACTCGAGTATTCCCACCGCCGCCGCCGGTTGGTCCCGGCAGGCAAATCTTTCCGCGGGGGTGGTCGAAAATGCCCAGCTTGGGAGTGTGGTCAACATCCCCGTGTATGTAACGGTGGCCAATAACTGCCACCTGGCCGGGTTGCAATTCCGGGCCACGGTTGATCCCGATGGCAATGGCCCGGCCATTGCCCAGCCACCCACTTTTATTGCGGCTTCCGGGATGCCCGCCCCCAGCCAAAGCTCCATGGCGGCCAACATACTTTTGTGCGGGTGGTCGATTGTTCCCACACCTTCCTTCAGCCCGGCTCTGCAAGGCCGGGTGTTCCTGGGCCATATCCGCGTGCTGCTTCCCAACGTGATATGGGGAGCGCAATCTTACCTGGTTCATTTCTCCTATGTGGATGGAGCCCCGGATTTCAGCACCCAGTATAACCTGGACTCCATTCCGGGTGTAGCTTGGGTGAATGGTCCCGCACTCAAACCGGCGCAGCGGGTTTCCGATGAATGGCGTGTCTTTTATTTTGGATCGGTGTCCAGTAACTGGGCTCAGGATGATGCCGATCCCGATGGCGATGGCATCGCCAATTGGCAGGCTTACCGCGACGGCGTCTGCCCGATCAAACCCAGGCTGAATGTGCTGGGCAGCGACTGGTCGCTCGATGGCCGCAAGTATGGGTTCAAGCTCCAGTGGTTTGGCGCCCCTGGCACCCAGTACCTCCTGGAGCGGTCGGATAGTTTGAATTTCAACGTTTGGACCCAGGTTTACATCGAGAACGGCAGGGGGGATTTGGTGGAGTTCCTGGATTCAAGCGAGGAAAAAAGCTCAAAAGTTTATCGTTTGCGGGTGGTGGCGCCGCCGGTTGGGGGGTAGGGAGTGGTAAGCTGAGTTTAGGTTGGAACTCCATCGGTTGTGGAATTGGCACGGGTTGGCCCACAATGGGTGGGGGATTGGTTCAGAGTAGAATTGTGGAAAAATTAGATTTGTCAATGCACGGAAGTTGTAGTAAATAGTTAAACAATAAGTACTGGCGTATGAAAAAACTAATAGCCTTGGCAGTCATTCTCTCAGGCATTCTGGCCCTGAATGTGACCGCTCAAAACATCGGGACTGTAATCACGAACGGCCTGTTCGAACCTTACGGGGTGGCGGTGGATGCCACTAATAATGTTTATGTGACCGACAGTGGAGGTATCTATGACCAGGATTCCGAGCCGGGTCGCATCATGAAATACGATGCCAACACGGGGCAGGTGACGCTGTTTGCGAACGGATTCCTCAGTCCCCAAGGTTTGGTTTATGTTCCCGCTCGCAAAGGATTGGTGATTGCCGATGCCGGCCAGCATAAGATTTTCTCGGTCACCATCGACGGCGTGGTTTCCCTGCTGGCGGGCGGAGATCAGTCGGTCACGGGGCCGGTGGACGGGACCGGTGCTGCGGCAGGTTTTAACTCTCCTGCCGGATTGGCTGTGGACACTAATGGGATCGTCTACGTGGCGGACATGGGCAATAATGCAATCCGCAAAATAGATTTGGCGGGGAAAGTCACCACGGTGATTGCCTCGCCTGTTCTTTACCGTCCAACCGGGGTGGCCGTTGATTCGGTTGCCAATCGCGTGTTTATAGCGGATACCGGCAACCACGCCATACGGGCCTATAGCTTGGTCACTTCCAACCTTTCCATCATAGCCGGCAGTGGCGATAGCTTCATTTACGGAAACAAGGATTCGGCGCAAGGCGCCAACGCCTTGTTCAACGCACCTCGGGGCTTGTTGTGGGTCGGTGGCAAAGTGGGTTTGTTGGTCTGCGATACCGGCAACCAAGCCCTTCGGCGGGTTTATCTGCCAACCACGAACAGCCTCACTTTTGCGGTAACCAACTACGCCAATTCCGCCAGCGCCAATCTGGGAGAGCCGATTTCCCTGGCGACCGACATCTGGGGGAATTTCTACCTGACGGACCTGCTCAATCCCAGTTCAGATCTATTTAAAGGTTCACTCAAGAACGTGACCCTCTATCCGCCCCAACCTAAAATCGCCACTCCGATCATCGGGCAGGTCACTTTGGTTTCCAATATATTCAATGAAATGATCACCAAGTTGATACCCATTACCAATGAGCTGTATTTCAACAATGTGTCGATCACCGTCATGCCCCAGGTTTCCGGGGTTGAAACTCTTTACACCATCTCGACGGATGATACCATTGATCCGCGCTCATCAAGCGAAGCCAAATCGGCCGTTGATTATTCCGACGGGATGAAGGCGGATCCGATGAAGTTCACCATCATTGAGTCCTATAAAACCAACCTCTATATCAAGGCTTACAGCCGGGCGAATGGGCGCATCTCCAGCGACTTGGCGACCGCCCAGGTGGCTTTCAAAGTGGCCAAACCCATCATTCTTGGTGACGATCCCACTTCAGTCCAAGTAACCGGTACCACTACTAATTCAGTTCTATTCAGGACCTCAGACGGCTCCAATCCGATTAATGGAGCCAACGGGATTCGGTCAGACTGGGATGATTCCAGCTTGTTCAAGATCCAGATGAATCAGGATACGGTTACCTTGAAGGTACAAGCCTACAAGAATGGTTATCAGGACAGCGAACTTGCCGAAAGGAGTTACAAGTTGACCGACATTAAAGCCAGTTTGATTGGTGTTACAACGGACTACGTGGGCGGTATTGGCGCCACAGTGCTGGTCCCGATTCAAATCAAGTTGTTGAATAATGTTGGATTGCGATCCCTCCAATTCCGGGTGGAAGTTACGCCGCTGGCTGGTGCTCCGGCCATATTGGACCGTTTTGTTCCAGTTCCCTACAATGCCACCAATGACTATATCACCTTCACTGGCAACGCTAATCCCGGAGTTTCCACTTACAATGCCAACTCTTATTCGTTTGCTGATGCCTCCGGCGTGATTACCCGTGGCTTGGCCATATCCTACATCTCGACCAATGCCAATTTTTATGTCAACCAGGACTGGGCCACCGTGGCTTTGGTGGCCGTGCCTGTGCCCCCCACCGCCACTGAAGGGAAACAATATGAAATCAAGGTTTTGGCTCCTTCTGCCACTTCCGATGGCCTGCATACTCCCGTCAATATGGAACCTAATCTCCCGCGTAAGCTGGATGTGAAAAATGTTTCCTACATGGTGGGTGACTGCGACTTGTCCAGCAAACGCTGGTATAATGCCGGTGGTTACGGGGATGACCAATTGCAGAACAACGATGTCAATAATATTTACGCCGCCTCCTTGGGGGTCCGGGTTCCTTTCAATTTTTCCGATGTCTTTGACGCCATGGATGCTTATCCGCTGGATTATGGAACTACTGCAGGCGGCGACGGTCAAATCCGCTTCCTCGACTGGCAGGTTATCCTGTTCCGCTCCTTGAGCCTGCATAAGAATGCCGATCTGGCGCGCAGCCTTGGCTTGGGCAATAACACCCATAACTGGCGTCGTCACTGGGGGATCGGTGGGCGAAGAGTGGCAGAGTCTACTACCAACGGCACCCCTTCTTCGTTGGCACAATTGGTGGCTATTGACCCCAACAATACCGGTTGGAATGTGCAGGGGACCATTGAAGCCAAACCCATGGGCAACGTGGTGCCGGGATCGACCATCAACGTTCCGGTTTTTGCCCGTGGCACTGCCGGCATGAAAATCAGCGGTCTGCAATTCCGGGCCGTGGTGGTTCCCGAAGCCGGGGCGCCTGAGTTGGAACTGCCTGCCAAATTTGTGGCCGACGCCAATCTGCCCGCTCCCATGGGGATTCAGGGATTACCCAAAAACGAAGTGGCGGCCGGTTGGTCCTTCTTCCAGAATCCGTTGAACATCAAAGACTCCCAGTTGATTGGCTACGTGCAAATGGCGATTCCGGCCAGTGCTCAATCCGGGCAATATTATACCGTCCATTTCGCCAATGCGGATGGAGCCAATGACTTCACCGCCCAATTCGATATTGAAGCCATGCCGTGCCGGGTGAATGTGGGGACCCCTGCTACCACCGGCCGGGTTTGCCCCGATGGGTGGAAGGCTCGGTACTTCGGCAGCTACGACAGTCCCAAGGCTGGGGAAAATGTGTGTGCCGCAGGTGATGGTTTCACCAACCTGCAAAAGTATCTTTCCGGCATGAATCCCACCCAGTATGCCTGGCGCTTCAAGATGAGCGATGGGAAGTTCATCATGCGCTGGTTTGCGGAGAACGGCCAGAATTACATCGTGGAGCGCTCGACGGATCTCCTCAAGTGGGAGAAGGTAGCCGCTCAAACCGGGGCTGATCTGATCCAGGAGTTTGCCGACGCCAAGAGCAGCGGCAACACGGTTTATTACCGGATTCGCAAGGCGTAAATACATGCCTTCCCGGTCGCGCGTGTTTTTGAGTGGACCGGCAGTCAGGTTTTAGAAACACGGGAGGAAGGCTGCCAGGCTTTCCTCCCTTTGATTATGGTCAATCGGTGGTTCCCTGTTAGCGGACGGCTTAGTCTGCAGTCAGTTGGACTTTTTGGGAGGGAACTTGGAGTAAATGATATAACGTATTCAGGCGCGTTTCTTGCTATGCTTAAGACCATGAAAACGATGAGAATTCTGGTTGCCTTCGTTGCGACCTTTTGGATTCAAAAAGCTGCTGCCGCCGATCCCAATGTGGTTTCTCTGATCACCAGTGGATTATTTGAACCCTACGGGGTCACCGTCGATGCCAACCAGAATTATTTTTTAACGGATAGCAGCCATCGTGTTTTTCGATACGTGCCGGATACCGGGATCTTGACCGACATTGCGGGAGTGCAGAATGTCCAAGGTTATTCAGAGGGCCCCGGAATGCTGGCCATGTTTTCCTCGCCCAAGGGGATTATTTCGTTTCAGGGTGGTTTGGTGGTGGCGGACTCGGCAAATCATGTTTTGAGGTTCATTTCCAACCAGAATAACCGTATTCCCATAGTCTCGCTTTTTGCTGGCACACCCGAGAAGTCGGGTGATGTTTCTGATGGGCCAGTGCTTGACGCAACTTTTAATTACCCTACGGCGTTGGTAACCGATGGCACCAATATTTTTGTGGCGGATACCCGGAACAATGCGGTTCGCATGATATATAACCTAAACGGAACTGATTTTATTCGAACCATTTCCACAGCTGTGGAACAGCCGGTAGGGCTGGCCTTGGGCTGGGACGGCAGCATCTTCGTCTCCGAGTTACGCACGCATTCCATCAAGAGGCTGGTTTTGGCCAACGGCCTTTATACTCCGGAGTATTTGGCTGGCAGCACTTCTGGAATGCCCGGAGCGAATGACAGTTTTTTCGGGACTTTGGCCAAGTTTAATTCCCCCTTCGGTCTTTCCGTGGTCAACAACGATCCAGCCAATCCCTGGCTGCTGGTTTGCGATTACGGCAACCAGACCATTCGGAAAGTATTCAAGGATCCCGATTTGAGCGCGTTTTTTGGATCGAACGTCTGGACTGTGAGCACCTATGCAGGATTGACTGGAGTGCCAGGCATGGTAGATGGAAAACCAACGGTGGCTCGTTTTAATGGGCCCATCAATGCCATCGACCTCAGCTTGCCAGGGGAAATCAAGTTGCTGGTGGTGGATTCGGCCAACCATGCGATCCGGCAAATTCAGGCCGGCGAATCCAAGCCACCAGTCTCTGCGCCGATCGTTGGTGTGGTCACCATTGTTTTGGATAAGGACTCCGGAAAAAACTTGTTTAAGCTGGTTCCACTAACTGCCCAGGAGACATTTAATAATGAAGTGGTGATTGCCATTGCGGCGGAAGCGAAAACGGACGCTTACTACTCTTTCGACGGACAACCTCCGGTCGTTGGCTTCAATGGCTACCCGGCGCCTTACTTCGAGGATGGGGCTGAGGCAACTGCCATGCCCGCTTCCCTGGTGGATTCAGGCAAAGCCACCAATGGGGTTTTGACGATCACCGCCGTGGGTCAGGCGGATGGACGCAGGCCTAGTTCGTTGGTGGAATCGCGCATTCAGTATCAAGTGGCGTCCCCCAGTGTCCAGGGAGATAACGCAGCGTCTTTTTCTCTTTATTGTTCAACCTTGGGCGCCAAGGTTTATTTCGTTCCGGTGCCGCTGGATTATGCCAATAAGGTGACGAATATTTTCACCCAATTCCCGGCTGATTGGCTTCGCGGACCTTACATGAATAGTGAAAGCCTCAGCACCAATATAACTTCCGACCTCAAGATTTGGGTTCAAGCGCGCAAGGATAATTTCATTGATAGCGATCCAATTCCCAAAACCTTCTTTTTCAACCGGATTCAAGCCAACCAGATTTCTCTGGGTTTTGATCCAGGCATCGAGGCTTCCAGCGCATTCGTTGGCATGCCAGGCCAGAATTTTATGGCCCCAGTAGCGCTGACCCTCTTGGGAGGGTCGGAGAAAATGTACTCCTTGCAATTCAATCTCTCGGTTACCAATTTGAACGGGGCCCCGCCCGTCGATAGTAATTTGTTAGGTTTCAGTTCCCTGCTGCTCAAGAAAATCGATTCCGCATATTTTATCATACCCCCGGCTATGTATAATAGCGCTTCCGGTAACTATTCTTCCCTGATCTCATCCAATGGCAATTTGTTGGCAGTCGGTTGGCTGGAGCGGGCTGGCAGCACCAATCTTTATGATACCCGGTCGCAGGATTTGATCACTTATTCCATCGCCCAGGACCGGATGTTTTTAAGTGCCACAGACCAAAAAGTGGTGGTGGGGTCTTTCAAATTCAAGGTGCCTTTCACGGCTGTGGAAGGGCAGTCCTACCAGGTCAAAATTGGCCTGCCATCGGCCACTTCCGATGGGATCTCAAAGGATGCATATATTGATGCACCTTATGCTGGAACGAATAAACCTTTGGCAGTGCGGAATCTGGCCATCGCCTACACTAATTATATTGTCGGAGATGTGCGGGGATTCAGGTGGTATAATGCGGGCGACTTTGGGGATCGGGATTTGCGGAACAACGATGTCATGGAGACTTTTCAATCGGCTGTTTATGGATTGAATACCCCGGTGTTGAACAGTGACTTCTTCGATGCCATGGATTCCTCCGATGGCAGCGGTGCTCTTAATGGACCTGTGGTCAACATCGACAATATCGTATCTGGCGATGGCCAATTGGCGATTGATGATATATACGTCACCTTCCGGCGTTCATTGGATCCTTCTTTAAAATGGGTCGCCCGTACCTATACGAATGGAGCGCGCACTTGGTTCTATATCAATAGTCCGCTGGCTGGGCGCATGGAATCCCGTCCCGCCAGCAAAGCCATCCGCAAGTCATCCTTCACGCCGCCCAACCAGCCACTCAATCCCCAGGCGGAGTCCTTTGTGAAAATTTATGCCGAGGATTTCCAAGTCCAGCCCGGCAAGGAAATCTTGGTTCCGATTCATGCCCGGATCCAAGGGAGCCTTCCGCTCAAGGTGCTTATGTTTAACCTCGAAGTGGAGCCGCTCGATAATGCTCCCGCTTTATCCAAAGACATCGTCTTTAATCCCACCCCGGGGCTGGGCAATCCGACATACAGCATGTCCAAGAACTTGGGTAATTATGCTGCGGTCTGGTTGGATGATTCCATTGCCGGATTGTTGGGGGACTCGATCCTTGGCACCCTCTCGCTCGCCATTCCCGCCAGCGCTTCCGAAGCCGCCAATTACCGGGTGGCCATCAAGTATTTCTCCGGTTCTCCCAATGGTTTGGGCCTGTTCCCCACCGATATCAGCCCGGGATTGATTTCCCTGGGTGACCGTTTGAAATCCTCCTGGAAGGATGGCATTCCTGACTCCTGGCGGTTACGTTACTTTGGCAGCCTTGGTAATTTGCTGGGGGATGCCCAAGCGGATGCCGATGGTGATGGAGTGCCCAATTGGGCGGAATTCAAGGCTGGCACCAACCCATCCGACTGGAAATCAACCTTGAAACTTCATTCCCTGCGCACGAAATTGCCCACCGGCACCCAGGGGGTGAAACTGCGCTGGCCTTCGGTGGAGGGCAAAGTTTACGTGATTGAGCGCACCGATTCTTTGAGTGATCCCAATTGGAAACCGCTCGCTTCCAACCTCATCGGCACCGGCAGCAGCATGGAATTTGTGGATAATAATCCCTATTCCGGTCTTTATTATCGAGTCCGCCTGGCGGAGTAATGCTTCGGATTTAAAGCCGTCGAGCAGGCCGGTTTTGAAGTATTCATAACCCATTGATAGCGAGTGCTATGGGTGGGTAAGTGTGATGCCCCAGCCGTGGGGTTCAGTTTGGCTCCCCAGTCAGCCACTTTTTTTTCGTTCGGAACTGCTTGATTTCCAACCAGAAACGGCGGTTGAAATTAATTTTTAAAATCCTCTTGATGACACAATGGGTAGTGGTATGGTTTTGGAAAAGCCCCACTAAATGGGGTTATTTGTCGGATTGATGATTTTTGGTTTTGGTTTGATTCAACCTCGGTTTTGACGAGTTTTTGAACGGATGGGTATTGCCTGAGGCTGGCGATGTGCATCCGTTTTGGTTTTTTCCAGATTGAAGGTGCGTTTATGATCGATAGTCGCGAAGATGTGAGCATCCCGGTTCCCACCCGGGGGCGCTCAAGCCGGGGCATGGTTCCCAAAAAACGTTCCAACGGACGTTTGGAGCCCAAGACGTTGAAAATCCAGCGGGTGTTCAGTGATGCCAGGCAGAGTCCGTTTGAGCAAGTGGATTGGGATCGCCGCCTCGCTGAAATCACCGACGACAATGGCAAGGTGGTGTTCAAGCAGGAAAATGTGGAAGTGCCAAAAAGTTGGTCCTACCTGGCCTCCAAGGTGGTGGTTTCCAAATATTTTTACGGCGAGCAAAACACTCCGGAGCGCGAGACTTCAGCGCGCCAGCTGATCCACCGGGTATGCCGGACCATCGCCGACTGGGGGGTGCAGGACGGGTATTTCAGCCAGGAGGATGGCGAAGTCTTTTATTCCGAGCTGGTATGGCTTTGTGTCAACCAGCATGGATCCTTCAATTCTCCGGTTTGGTTCAATGTTGGCTTGTATCATGAATATGGCGTGGGGAACACATCCGCGCTGGGCAATTGGTATTTCAACGGGGATAAGAAAGCCTGTGAACGGGCTCCCTCGCAGTACATCAAGCCCCAGTGCAGCGCCTGTTTCATCCAATCGGTGGATGACAACATGGAATCCATCATGCGGCTGGCCCACAGCGAGGCTATGCTGTTCAAATTCGGCTCAGGCACGGGCACCGATTTGTCCCCCATCCGCTCCAACAAGGAGAAGTTGAGCGGTGGCGGGCGCCCCAGCGGACCGCTTTCCTTCCTCAAGGTTTATGATCAGGTGGCCAATGTGGTCAAATCCGGTGGGAAAACCCGGCGGGCCGCGAAAATGAACACTTTGTTCGACTGGCATGGGGATATCGAAGAGTTCATCGATGCCAAGCAAGTTGAGGAGAAGAAAGCGTGGGCGCTGATCGAGCAGGGCTACAGCGGTTCGTATAATGGCGATGCTTACGGCAGCGTCATGTATCAGAACGAGAATCTCTCGGTGCGCGCCAGCGACGAGTTCATGCAGGCCGCCCTCGCCGGCAAGGAGTGGGTGACCCGCTCGGTGACGACCGGACGGCCGCTGGAGACCAAGGACGCGGCCAAGCTGCTCCGGAAAATCGCCGAAGGCACCTACATTTGCGGCGATCCGGGCATGCAATACGATGGCACCATCCAGAAATGGCACACCTGCAAAGGCACGGCTCCCATCCACTCCACCAATCCTTGCTCGGAATACGTGTTCCTCGACAATACCGCCTGCAATCTCGCTTCCTTGAACCTGATGAAGTTCAAAAAGGCGGACGGCCTATTCGATGTGGAGCGTTTCCAAGCCGCCATCCGGATTTTCATCACAGCCCAGGAAATCCTCGTGGATAACGCCTCCTACCCGACGGAGGAAATCGCGGAAAATTCCCACCTGTTTCGCACTTTGGGCCTCGGCTATGCCAACCTGGGTTCGTTGATCATGAGCTACGGCCTCGCTTACGATTCGGATGCGGGGCGGTCCCTGGCCGGTGCCATCACGGCCATGCTGACCGGCACCGCTTACGAGCAATCCGCCCTTATGTCCGGGATCCTGGCGCCGTTCCAAGGCTACCACGATTCCCGCTGCCGGGGGGGTTCAAAGCCGGTTCTGAAAAACAATGTGGAATCGATGCTGGGCGTCATCCGCATGCATCGGGAGGCGGTGGAAGCCATCCATCCCGAACCGAGATTTGAATACCTCAAGGACGAAGCCCGGGCTTGCTGGAACCGGGCCATGGATTTGGGCCGGAAAAACGGTTTCCGCAATGCTCAGGTATCCGTGCTGGCTCCCACCGGCACCATCGCTTTCATGATGGATTGCGATACCACCGGCATCGAGCCGGACATCGCCTTGGTCAAATACAAGCTCCTGGCGGGAGGGGGCATGCTCAAGATTGTCAACCGCACGGTGCCGGAGGCGCTGAAGGCGCTTGGCTATCCCGAGGCGGACGTTCAGAAAATCACCGGCCACATTGCCCGGTATGACACCATCGAGGACGTGGTCGAGAATGGCCAGCCGGTCGCCAGCGGCCTGAAACCGGAGCACTTGCCGGTCTTCGATTGTGCCTTCCGGCCGGATCGCGGCCAGCGCAGCATCCATTACCTGGCCCATCTGCGCATGATGGGCGCCGCCCAGCCGTTCATCAGCGGAGCCATCTCCAAGACCGTCAACCTGCCCAATGATTGTTCCGTGGAGGACATCATGGATGCCTACGTGCAGGCTTGGAAAATGGGCCTGAAATGCGTGGCCATTTACCGGGATGGATCCAAGCGCTCGCAACCCCTGAACACCAAGAAAACCCAGGAAAGCGGGCCGGGGACCGATCCCAGCAGCGAGTTGAAGCCACTCCAGGATAAGATCCAGGATCTGGAAAAGACCGTGGCCAAGCTGCGTGAAAAAGTGGGTATACCTGTCCGCCGGCGCCTGCCGGAAACCCGCACGGCCGTTACCCATAAATTCGATATCGCCGGGCACGAGGGCTATTTGACGGTTGGCCTGTTCGAGGATGGCCAGCCCGGCGAACTGTTCATCACCATGGCCAAGGAAGGCTCCACCATCGGCGGCCTCATGGATTGCATCGCCACCCTGACCAGCATCGCCCTGCAATACGGGGTGCCCATGGAAACCCTGGTGCGCAAGTTCGCCCACCAGCGTTTTGAGCCGTCCGGTTTCACGCGCAATCCGGAAATCCGCAACGCCTCCTCGATCATCGACTACGTGTTCCGCTGGATGGCCCTCCAATTTGTGCCCGGCTACCGGGAGAGCAATACCCAGGCTTCCTACCAGGCGGAACTCTCCATTCCCGGCCTCCAGGAGGAGATCGAGAAAAAGGTGAACCGGCCGGTTCCGGATCTCCCTTTGGCCGACAGTCCGGAGTTGGCGGCCAATGGCGGCGAAAAAGCCAAAGTGCCCGGACCGGCCGCCCAAAAGCACAATGGCGGCAATGGCCATGGCTACCACACTTTGAGCGCCTCCATCGCCCATTTCCAGCAGGACGCGCCCACTTGCCCCTCCTGCGGGCATGTCACCGTGCGCAATGGCGCCTGCTACAAGTGCCTGAACTGCGGCGAGAGCTTGGGCTGTTCGTAGTGAAAAGCCTCCCACCATCCCGGTCCTCGCCGGAAAATTCAAGCGAGGCGGGATTGGGGAACCACCCAAAAGGACATAGTGGGATCCTGGGTGGTTCTTTTTGGCTGATGGCCATCCACCAGCCCCGGACGTAAGGGCGAAAATATGGGAATCGGGAGGAAAACCATCGCGGTCTTGGCGGTTCTGGCTTCGGCCAGTTTCAGCGGTTCCGGCAGGGAGACCGAAGATTCAGCCATCCAAGGTATTGCTTTCGAGGATGTGCTTCCCGGCGGGTTGTTGAAGACGCGCGCGGAGCTTGCGTTTGGGCACCTGCAGGAGGGGTATTTCCAGTGGGACAACATTTCCAAAGTAAATTTCGAGGCCTTCCCTGGCGATGCCATCGGCCGTTGCCTCAATGCGCTGACGCTGCTCTCCCGGGCCCTGCACCAAAAGGCGCCGGCCAATCTCCAGGAGATTTTGAAACTCAGCCCTGGACTGCAGAATCGCGATGGTTACCTCGGCCCCATACTGCCCGAATCCCGTGCCAACGAGGATACCCTGGCCGGGCACAACGGCTACTTCTGCGGCTTGAGCGAATACGCCGGGTGGACGCAGGACGCCACCGCCATCGCCACTCTGCGGAGAATGTCGGCGAACCTGTTTGTGCCGTGCCGGGAAGCTATTTCGCTCTACCGGCAGGATTCGGAGGCGGCGCTCCGGGTGAACTGGCGCCTTTCCGGAGGGGACATCGGGCAACTCTTCCTTCTGCTGGACGGCATCACCCGGAGCTATTCCCTGGTTCCGTCCCCGGAACTCAAGGCGGCGATCGAAACCATGATCGCCAGATACCGCGCGCTGGACCTGGTCAAGATCAGCGCCCAGACGCATGCAATGCTTTCCGCGGCGACCGGCATCCTGCGCTGGCACGAGCTGCAGGGCAGGCCGGAAGACCTTGCTTTTGCCAAGGCTCTTTACCGGCAATATCGCCGCCTGGCGATGACGCAAACCTACGAGAATTTCAACTGGTTCAACCGGCCGCAGTGGACGGAAGCCTGCGCGGTCGTGGATTCCTACCTGCTCGCGGTCAACCTCTGGCGCATCACCGGGGAGGCTTCCTTCCTCGAAGACGCCCATCTGATTCTGTTCAACGGCCTTTTGCCCGGGCAATTGCGCAATGGCGGCTTTGGCACCGGCCCGTGTGTCGGGGCGAACGGGATCTGCCGCGCGAAGGGCCACCAAGAGGCGCCCTTCTGCTGCTCCATGCGCGGCGGCGAGGGGCTGGCCCGGGCCATCCAGCATAGCTATTTCATGGGCCACGACACGGTGGTGCTGGCGTTTTACACCGACAACCTCGCGACCTTGCGGTTATCCGGCGGGATCTGCAGGGTGCGTGAGACCACTGGGTATCCCCAGGAAGGCACGGTGCGCCTGGAGATCCTGGAGAGCCAGGTTTCCAAGGCGGTGCGTTTCCGGTTCTTTGTTCCTTCCTGGGCCGTGCCGGGGAGTCTCCAGGTGGCTGTCAATGGGAGCCGTGTGGCACCGCGTAATGGCGGATCGTTCGTGGAGATCCTGCTGAAACCGGTGGCGGGAATGGTGGTTGAGGTTTCGTTCCAACAAGCATTGGAACCACGCCCCGCGCTGCATCCTGACGAAGCGCCCGGCGCCACCCGATGGTTCCGCGGGCCGTTGCTGCTGGGATCAACCACCCAAGGCGCAGCCAAACTCTGGGTGCCGTTATTGGATGTTTTCGATCCCCTCAAAGGCAGCGGAGGCGAGCCCCAGGTCTTCTTTCCCCATGGCCAGGTGAATCCAGCCCCGGCGCCGGGCCTGGCGGTGGTTTCCCAGCCCGGTGAACTGGCCCGCCAGGCACACGTTTTCCGGTGCGATACGATGGATCCGCTGCCGCCGGAGATCGCCCCGCTGTTTGCGGAGTTGAAGTTCGATCGTGCCTCCGCCATCTGCGGTTTGCTCTGGGACCAGCCACAGGAGGTCCGGCAGATTATTTTGCAGTGGCCCGGGAACGTGGTGATGCCCGAACCCGGCGCGGTCACCTTGCAGTGGTCCGAGGCAGGAAAAGTGAGGGCGGCTCCTCCGCCGGGCATTATTGGCAACGGCCGCCAATGGGTTTACCGGATTGACCAGGGCGGCCGGGCGGTCCGGTTGGCCAACCTGATGCTCTCCGCCCAAGGCCCGGCCGGGAAACCGGGCCAGCCCGCAATTCCGGATGTCCAGGTGTTGAGCGCTCCGTGAGCGGGATTCCGGACTGAATAAGTCCAGCTTTACCCGTTATTTTTCCCGCAAGCCATGCGGATTGGACCGTGCAGGGTCAATCCACGCTGGCCACAACGGGCTATCAATGCCCCGCCGGGCTGGTGGTTTGGCTCGTCCGCCGGGGAGGGTCCAGGTATCGGTAGGGGCTTTGGGGATTCTCGTTGTTGTAGGCGAAAGCGTCGCGCTGTTTGAGGAAAAAGATCACGTTTTCCGCCGGGATGGCGAAGCCCAGGCCTTCCCCGAAATTAGCCTTCATATTGGTGACGCCAATCACCTCGCCTCGCTGGTTGAACAAAGGCCCGCCGCTGTTCCCCGGGTTGATCTGGGCATTGGTTTGCAGGAAAAGGGAGCCTTCGATCAAGCGGGTTTTGGTGCTCAAAATGCCTTCGGTCACGGTTCGTTCCAGGCCCAGCGGGCTGCCGATGGCGAAAACCCGCTCGCCCACGCCCAAGTTTTCGGTGTTGCCCAGCGGCACAAAAGTGAATTTGGGCGCGCCGGGATCATCGATTTTCAGCAGGGCCAGATCGGCGAATTTGTTGATGGCCACGATTTTGATCTGGCGGTAGTTCTTCAATTCCAGCTGGCCGTTTTTCGAATGGTAAACCTCCACCGAGAGGGAGGTTTCGTTTTCGATGACGTGGAAATTGGTGATCAGGTATCCCTCCTCATTGAGGACGAAACCCGAGCCCAGGCTGCTGGGCGTGCGCACTTGCACCACCGCCTCGCCGAGGCGGTGCACCCACTCCCGCACCGGGCGTTCCGCCGGGATGGAGGAGGAGGCATAGTAGAGGTTCTTCCGGATGATGGCCGGGGTGGCGGTGGCTACTGCCGGGGCAGGGTTGGGAACTTCCTCCTTGGAAATTTTTTCGATCTGGGTGCGCGGCACGGCCAGCACGGTGAATCCCAGGTCCACGAAAATTTGGTCCGGCTTTTCGGCGAGGATTTTGCCCGTGAGGGCCGCCTTGTCCTTGAGCTGCAGTTGATCCCCCAGCACTGGAGGCTGCGCGGAGAACAGGGCCACCGCCGTCATCCCCGCCAGGAAAGCGGCAGCCGTCCGG
Source organism: uncultured Verrucomicrobiota bacterium (assembly GCA_903845125.1). Taxonomy (GTDB): domain Bacteria; phylum Verrucomicrobiota; class Verrucomicrobiia; order Limisphaerales; family UBA1319; genus CAIMWS01. Next base: position 46,078 of record CAIMWS010000282.1, on the reverse strand, counting down.
CGCCTGGCAGCCTCCGGGATGGCAAATAATGCGGGTGAAGGCGCCTGGCATGCCCCGGCCTTCGCGGTTGGATACGCAATCAAACTGGGGGTGGCCAGAGAACAGCCAGCCCACCTCTCGGTCAGTGTTTTCCGCATGCCGCCAACTTATAGCCATAGGCGGCTCTTGACAAGTGCCGGATGGATCACCAATGATTATGCGAACCTGTTATCTTTTGAAACATGGTTAGTGCGCGTGATCGATACCGACCAAAAGTTAGCGGAGTTGCTCCCGTGCCTGGGTGGCACTGGATGGATAGCTCTGGATACCGAAGCGGACAGCTTATATAGCTATCCTGAGAAGCTTTGTTTGCTTCAGCTCAGCGTGGCTGGGCGCGATGCCTTGGTGGATCCGCTGGCCAATGTCCAGCTGGAGCCGCTTTTGGAGGTTCTGCAGCCGCGCGAAATCATCCTGCACGGGTGTGATTACGACCTGCGCCTGCTCTGGCGCGCCTATCGTTTCGTTCCCGCCCAGGTATTCGACACCATGCTCGCCGCGCGCTATCTGGGGCTCTCCCGTTACGGGCTCAATGACCTGGCGGAGGAATTCCTCGGGATCAAGCTCGAGAAAGGCCCGCAAAAAGCCAATTGGGCGCGGCGGCCGCTGACGGATCGCATGCGCGATTACGCCTTGAACGATACCCGCCACCTGAAGGCGTTGTCGGACCTCCTCAAGGAGCAGTTGGCTGCCAAAGGCCGGCTCCAATGGCATGCCGATGCCTGCACCCAGCTGGTTCAGACCTGCTGCCGGACCAAGCCCGCCGACAACCACGATGCCTGGCGCATCAAGGGCAGCGAAAAACTGTCCAAGGGCGCCCTGGGAGTTCTGCGGGAACTGTGGTATTGGCGGGATTATGAGGCGGTCCAGGCAAACAAGCCGCCCTTTTTCATTCTCAGCCATGAACTGCTGGTGTTTTTGTCTGAAAAAGCCACGGAAGGGGATGTTGAGCCTTGGCTGCCCAAATATCTTACCCCGCGCCGCCGGGCGGGTTTGTTGGAGGTGGTTGAGCAGGCTTTGACGCGCCCGCATCCCGAGCGGGTGAAACATCCACGATCTTCCGGCCGGCGCATGACCCATGCGGAACATCGCGAATATGAAAAATTGCGCCTACGGCGGGATGCCTGTGCCGTGGATTTGGGCTTGGAAGCCAGCTTCATAGCCAGCCGGACCACCCTGCTGCTGCTGGCCCAGGATTGGGAGGAACACCAGTCGCGCCTGCTGCCCTGGCAGCGGGAATTGCTCCAGCCTGGCCTGAAGCCAGCCTGAGCACCGAACCGCGGGGCCTTGGGTTAGCCGCTTCCCGGACAAGGGAGCGGCCGGTTTGGGGGGATCATTCGGCGCAAGGGCTTCGTCTTTCCCGGCTGATCCCAAGCCGATCGAAACGCCCGTGGTGGCTGGCTCAAGAACCTGCGGTGCAATCACTTCACTACCCGCCCCATTTCCAAGGCACGGCTTAACTTGTTGCCCGCACCACGCCCGCGACTGCCTCCGGTTTCACCACCTGTTCCTGGCGGTCCTGCAACCGTTTCAACCGGATCATCAGCTCGCCGCCCTCGTTTTTTTCCAGTTTGGCGGTGAAAAGGGCGTGGGCATCCAAGGCGCGTTTGAACTGTTTATCGCTTTTCAGCGGAGCCATGGCATAGTCGGTCACGAGCCCTGCTTCGCGCCACTCCTGCACCCAGCGCAGGCTCTGGCTGCGCAATGATTCGTCCTCAATGAGGCAGAAAACCTCCACCCCGGCATCGAAAGCGGGCAGTTTGCCGCGCTCTTTGAGCAGTTCGGTCAGTACCACATCGCCCATGCCGAAGCCTGCGGCGGTGATTTTCACTTTGCCGCCGGTGATCAGCTCCACGAGGTGGTCATAACGCCCGCCGCCGGCAATGGCCCGGAACATGCCTTTCCGATCAAAGGCCTCAAATACCACTCCCGTGTAATAGGCCAGGCCGCGGATGATGCTGTAATCCACGCGCACGTATTCACCCAATCCACGCGCGCCCAGGTTTTCCAGGATGGCGGCCAGCTCCGGCGTGGGTTTGCCTTCCGTGATGAATTGCTGGACCTCGGCCAGGGAAAATCCCAAGGCGGCCAGCTTTTCCTGGTTTTGCTCGGGTGTTTCACGTTCCAGTTTGTCGATGACCTGGTAAAAGGCCAGTTCCCGGGATGAATCCTGGCATTTACTGGCGAAAAACTCGTGCCATGCATGGCGGCTGCTGAGCCGCACGAAAAAATCCTCCTGGGTGAGGCCCAGGGAGCGCAGGGTATCGATCAGCAGGGCAATCAGCTCGGCATCCACCGGCGGGCCGGCTTCGCCGAGGATGTCGGCATTGAGTTGGAAATGTTCGCGCAGGCGCCCCTTTTGCTGTTTTTCGTAGCGGAATAATTGGGGCAGGGCGAACCACTTGATGGGCTTCTTGTAATTGCGTTCGTGGGTGCCAACCATCCGGGCCAGGGTGGGGGTCATCTCCGGTCGCAAAGATACTCCGCGGTCCCCTTTGTCGATAAAGTTATAAAGCTGACCGACGATTTCCTCACCGCTTTTGACCGTGTAGAGGTCGAGCGTTTCCAAGGGGGGGCCGTCGTATTCACGGAAGCCATAGCTCCGGGCGGTTTTGCGCCAGCGGTCGAAAATATGCTGGCGGGCATCGGCGCTCCAGACATCCGTATTAGGTAGCGGCTCAGGATAGAAATCCCGAAATCCGGGTAATCTTTGCATAAAACAACTGCGCTTAAAAGGCCCGGGCGTCCCGTCGGCGCCAGGGTATGGTTAGGCGGCGGGTTTAACCGCGGGTTTGGCGGCGGTCGACGGGTTTTCCTGAAGCGGCAGCTTGGAAACCGCCTGGCGCATTTCTTTGCCGGCCTTGAATTTGACGATTGCCTGGGGCGGGATGCGGATGTCCTTGTCGGGCTGATGAGGATTCCGGCCGATACGCGACTTGCGCGTTTTCACCTCAAACACGCCGAAATTGCGCAACTCAACGGTTTGGCCCCGGGCGAGGGCTTCGCTGATGTAATCTAATGTCTTCTGGACCACTTCGATCACCGTCTGCTGGACCATGTCCATTTCTTTGCTGATCCGGACCACTAAATCGCGTTTCGTCATAGGCAATAATGCATTCCGTTAAAAAGCGCCGCACAACATCCAATGCATATACAACTTCGCGCGTGAATCGTCAAGCGTTGGTAAAAATATTCAGATCCCCAACCACTTGATAGTGTGGCACTACGGCAGATCCGCCTCGCTTTTTGGGCGGATTGGGTCGTCAGCTTCCAATTTGGCTGCGGTAAGCGGCCGCGGCCAGCAGGCCCTGGCCCGTTTCAGCTGGGGCCAGTTTTAATTTGAACAGCCATCCCTGGCCATAGGGATCCGTATTGATCAATCCTGGATTGCCCGCCAGGGCGGCATTGACCTCGCAGACCTCGCCCGCTGCAGGGGTGTAAATGTCGCTGGCGGTTTTTACCGATTCCACCACCGCGCAGGCTTCACCGGCCGTTAATTGACGGCCCATTGCGGGCAGTTCCACGAACACGATATCGGTCAATTCATGCTGGGCGTGGTCCGTGATGCCCACCGTAGCGGTGGCACCTTCGATCAGCAGCCATTCGTGCGATTTGGCGTATTTCAGGTTTTGGGGAACATTCGATTCCATAAAATATTGGGCCGTCTGGCCGGAAAACTCACTTTTTGTATATCGGTTTGGACACCACTTCCAGCGGATATTTCTTCCCCCGGATTTCCAACTCGAGCTGCGTGCCGGTTTTGCCCAGCGCCGGTGGCACCAAACCCAAGCCGATGCCTGCCCCCAACGACGGACTCTGGGTGCCGCTGGTGACGGTGCCAATGGCTGGGGCGGTGGTTCCCGGAGCGAACAGGCCGTAACCGGGGCGGGGTGGGGGACACTTTTCCTTCATCTTAAAGGCGATGGCCTTGCGGGGAACACCGTCGGCGCGTTGCTGCAGGAGGCGTTCCCGGCCGATGAAAACGGGTTTGTCGAAGCCCACGCACCAGCTTAGACCGGCCTCCACGGGGGTGATCTGCTCGGTCAATTCATGGCCGTATAAGGGATAGCCCGCCTCCGTGCGCAAGGTGTCCCGCGCCCCCAAGCCCACCGGGCGCACGAGGCTTTTCCCCAAGGCCAGGCACTGTTTCCAGACGGCCGGGAGGATTCCGTCGGCGGCCAGGATCTCAAAGCCATCTTCGCCGGTATAGCCGGTGCGGGCGATCCAAATGGGGGTGGCAGCAAACCGGAACTCGCCCAATTCGTTCTTTTTCAAGGCACTGGGGTTTGGCTTGGGGCCGCCGCCGCCGGCCACTTCCTCAACCAGTTGATCGATAAAATCGACCGCTTTGGGACCTTGCCAGGCGATCGCGCCGTAGCGTCCCCGGAGGCTTTCGATCTGCACCCCTTGGCCATCCGCCGGGCGATGTTTCAGCATCCAATCCAAGTCCGCCTCAAATCGAGAGGCGTTCACCACCAACCAATAGGTTTCGGGTGCAGTTTGGTAGATGTATAGGTCGTCGATCACTCCGCCCTGGTCGTTGCACAGCAATGTGTAATGCGCCAGTCCAGGTTTCAAACGGTCCAGGTTATTGGTCACCATTCCATTCAACCAGGACTTGGCGCCGGCACCGCGGATCTGGATCTGGCCCATGTGCGAAATGTCGAACAGGCCGGATTGGGTGCGGACGGCGTGGTGCTCCTCCAGGATGCTGGTGTAATACAGCGGCATTTCCCAGCCTGCAAACTCCACCAGCTTGCCCCCGGCCTGGGAATGATCCTCGTATAAAGCAGTTCGTTTCAGCATGTTTCTTTCCTCATCCACCGCTACAGATAATCGGCGGAAACCAGTTTAACAAGCTTCGCCCCCGCGTCAATTGAACGCGCAAGCAAATGCCTCGTTGAATGGATGGGCAGACCATCGGATTTAAGAAAGGATTCCTTCATCAGCATTGGCCTGAGTTCCTGGATTATGGAGTTGGCACAGAGAGTTTGTTATGAATAGCTGGCAGGTGGTGATTGCAATCGTCCAGAATAGCCTCGTGGATTCTGGAGCTGGCGGCCATCCAGACCTCCCTGGCTGCCCAACGCGCGGGCGTATCCGGCTTCAAATCAGGTTCCACCGGATGATGGCAAACCGGGATCTGCGGGCAGGCGTGGCCGCATTGGGAGAGGGTTGCGAATGGTGGCAGGGAAGGCCCCGAGACAAACCACTAAAACAAACCACTAAAAGCATTGCATAGATTCAGAAAATCGCTATAAACCAGGACGTTCAAGAAGGGAAACCCTATGGATAGCAAGCGAGCATTATCGGTGGCGGTGGAGGCGGCCATGGCGGCCGGCAACCTGATGTATCGGAATTGGCGCACCCAGAAGCGGGTGAATGCGGAAGCCATGCACGATATCAAGCTGGAGTTGGACGAGCGCTGCCAGGAGAAAATCTGCAAGATTCTGCGTTCCGTCTTCCCCAAGGTGGCGGTGCTGGGGGAGGAGGGGACGGTGGGGGATCCGCTGGCGGATGAACGGTGGGTGATCGATCCCATCGATGGCACCGTGAATTTCGCCTATCAAATACCCCACGCCTGCGTGTCGATCGCTTTGCAGCAGCGGCAGGGGAATGAATATGTGAATTGCGTGGGAGTCGTGCGGGATCCGTTTTGTGACGAATTGTGGACGGCCGTGCGCGGCAAGGCGGCGCGGTTGAACGGCAAGAAAATCCGGGTCAGCCAGCGGGCCCGCCTGAGCGAGGCCGTGGTTTCGGTCGGATTCGCCAAATACGATGAGAACCTGAAAAAAATGCTGCCGCAACTCGAAAAATTGGCGCCGCGGGTAAGAAAAATCCGGATGATGGGATCGGCCGCCCTGGACTTGGTGTATGTCGCCTGCGGGCGGATGGATGCTTACCTGGAGTCCGGGGTGCGTTTGTGGGATATCGCCGCCGGGGCGGTGATATTGGAGAGTGCGGGCGGCGAATTCTGGCACCGGGCATTGCCTGGTGAACATACCTATCACATTGTGGCCAACAATGGTTTATTACGGCCGGAATTGGAGCGGGTCAACCAAGGAGAATCAAAATAATTATGAACAACGCCAACCAGTTTTCCCGGCGCCGGTTCCTGGCTGCCGGATCCGCCGCCGGGGCGGGCCTGCTGGCCGTGCCGCTGGCCGGATTGCACGGTGAAGAAGCGCAGGAGATCAACCTCGCCATCATCGGCGCCGGAGAGCATGGCCGGGCCCTGATCCAGGCCGCCCTGGGCATACCCCGGCTGCGCTTCCGTGCCGTTTGCGATATTTGGGAATACCGGCGGCGTACGGCCTCGGCGTTCTTGAAGAATTACGGGCAGGAGGTCAAAGAGTATGGGGATTACCGGGAAATGCTCGAGCGACAGAAGGATTTGCGGGGCGTGATCGTGGCCACGCCGGATTTTGCCCATGCCGAACAGGTCAACGCCTGCCTGAAAGCGGGGCTGCACGTTTACTGCGAAAAAACCATGGCGCATACCTTGGAGGCGGCCCGGTCCATGGTGCGCACCATGAAAGAAACCTCGAAACTGCTGCAGATCGGCTACCAACGGGCCAGCAACCCGCGTTACCGCCACACCTGCCAGAATCTTTTTCAAAAAGCGAAATTGACCGGCATTCCCACGCAGGTGAACGCCCAGTTCGCCCATCGCGTGGCGGAGGACTTGGGCTGGCCCAAACGGCAGGCCATGACCGACGAGGCCCTGAAACCTTACGGGTATGCCAACATGAACGAATTGCGGAATTGGCGGAATTTTCGCAAGTTCAGCGCCGGGGTATTCGCCGATTTTGGGGCGCAGCAAGTGGCGGTGGCGAATTGGTTCCTGGGCGTCCTGCCGCAGACCGTAACGGTCAGCGCGGGCCGCGATTATTACCGGGATCTCGAGGGTTTTGATAACATGATGGCCGTTTTGGAATACCCCGCCCCGACCGGGTTGGTGCGGGCCCTATTCCAGGTGATCACCACTTCCAACAGCGGTTTGGAGAGCCATTTTGAAAAATTCATGGGCACCGAAGGGACCCTGCAAATGTCCGAGAATCCCAAATGGACCAAAGCTTTCCAGGAACCTTATGCGGCGGATTGGGACGAATTGGTAAAGCAAAACCACCTGGTCAAAGATCAATCCCTGCAGCCGCCGCCAGAAAAGGAGACCGCCGAACCGGAGGATCCCAACGCGGTCCATGTTCGTGAGACTGGGCAGGTGGTGGGCTATCAAATCCCGGTGGTTCTGGATCGGCCATTGCATCAGCCCCACCTCGAGAATTGGGTTGCGGCCATGCGGGGCAAGGAGACGCTGAACGGTTCCGCGGAAATGGCCTGGCCGGTGGAAGTATTGCTCCATAAAATCAACGAGGCGGCTGTTCAGCGAAAGACGTTAAGCATTAAGCCAGAGGAGTTTACCGTGTAGGAACCCGGGTGAGTAGCGGTTTTTTACCGGTTGATCATACAAAAGTGGGTGGATGTGGTGTGTATATAGTGAATGTCGCCGTTCGAAACAGCCGGCAATGGGGATTGGTGCGAGCGCCTTTACGCAAACAAGGCGCCGGAGTTGATCCTTTATGGGCGCGCCTTGGGCTTAAGCCATAGCGAAGCGGAAGATGTTCTGCAGGACACGTTTACAGCGCTTTTGAAGCTGGATGCCCCGCCCGCCGAGCCGGTTCAATACTGCGTCCGCAGCTATCGGAACCGGGCCTTCAATTTCCGGCGCGGCTTGTGGCGCAGGCTGGTGCGGGAGTTTGAATCAACCCGCTGGTTTGAGCCTGCCACTGAAACCTCCCTGGAGCGGGAAGCGATGCGCTGCCTGGAGCATTTGCCAGTGGAACAACGGGAAGTGATCGTGCTGAAAATCTGGCATGAATATACCTTTGAGGCCATTGGCGGTTTGCTGGGTGTCTCGCCGAACACGGCTGCCGGACGTTATCGTTACGGGATTCAAAAACTGCACAAGTTATTGAATAGCAAAGAGGATACTGCTTATGGATCAATTCGAGAACCAACTTCGGAAATGGGCCCTGCGGCGTCCTGCGCCGCAGATCGCGCGGAAGTTGTTTGCCCAAAACGCTTATTCCCCCTCCCACTGGTTTAGCTGGAGCTGGCTGGCGCCAGTGGCCAGCGCGGCGATGCTGGCCGGCTTGCTGGTGGTTCAACAGCAGGTGCTGTTTCCCCATGCCCATTCCGCCAAACCCCAGGCTTTTTCCTTTTCCGGATCCCTGGCCAATCCGCTGAGCCAGAGTTATGCCGATGCCGCCAGCCCCGGTGATTGGAACGTGGTCTCCGCGATTTTGGAGTGGACAAACACCCGCCCTTCCCATTCAAGTAACGGGTCATTTTTGTTATTTTCGACGAACAGTTTGAGAAATTGATCATGAGCCAAGTGAAAAGCAAAGAATCGGCGCCCGGAAGTCCGGCCAAAGGGGTAAGCATGCCGGTGGCCGCCATGCCGCCACTTTATCGACGCATTGATTGGATCACCTTTGGAGTCACTACGTTCCTGGTGCTCCTCGGGTATTTAATGACCTTGGCGCCGGATCTGACCCTGGAGGATTCGGGCGAACTGGCGGTGGGATCCTATTATTGCGGGGTGCCGCATCCACCTGGCTACCCAGTATGGACCGTATTCACCTGGCTGTTCACCGTTTTGCTACCCGTATCGAATATCGCCTTCCGCGTGGGAGTGGCCTCGGCCGTGGCGGCGGCAACCGCCTGTGGGCTCCTCGCGCTGATGGTTTCCCGCGGGAGCAGCATGATCATCGAGGGCATGGCTGAGCTGAAGAACATTGATCGCCGCTGGGAAAATTTCATCTGCATGACGTCCGGTTTTGTTGCCGGCTGTCTGCTGGCCTTCAACGGGTTTTTCTGGAGCCAGGCGATCATTGTGGAGGTGTATTGCCTGGGCGTTTTGTCGTTGATGGGGGTGCTGTGCTGCCTGCTGCGCTGGGTTTACGCTCCGCATCAAAACCGTTATTTGTATTTGGCGGCCTTCCTCTTCGGGGTGTGTTTCACCAATCACCAGACCCTGCTGGTGGCGGCGATGGGCATTGAAGTCGCCGTCCTGGCGGTGAAGCCGCGCCTGGGCCGCAACCTCTTCTTTATCAACAGCCTCGTTTACCTGTTGGGCCTGTTCGGCAAATACAAAGGCTGGATGACCACTTTCGACCAAAACGTCCCCTTGTTCACCATTTTCAATGTGATCGGCATCGGTTCGATCTATATCGTGGTATGGTATTCCCTCACCGTGGATGCTTTGACGCGGCTGAAAATCCTGCTGGTTCATTTTGCCGGGGTGGCCTTGATCTGGCTGTTGTGGATCATGGGGCAGCAAAAAGGCACCTTCAAGGACAGCGACCACACCTTGCTTTTATTCCTCATCAACGCCTTGGGCATTGGTTTGATCTATTTCTACTACTGGCTGACTGATATGGCTGACCGGATCTTCACCTTGGAGGATTGGCTGCCGGCTTTGGCCATTGCCGGCGCGTGGATGGTGGGATCCGGATTGTATTTCCTGATGCCCCTCTTTTCCTCCACCAATCCGCCCATGAATTGGGGCTACGCCCGCACTTGGGATGGTTTTCTGCACGCCCTTACGCGCGGCCAATATGAGCGGACCAATCCCACGGGCAGCCTGGGCAAATTCCTCCAGCAGCTCTGGATGTTCGGCGGCAGCGCCGTGGAGGAATTCAACGTCGTTTATCTGCTCATCGGCCTGGTTCCCTTCGCCTGTTTCACCCGCATGCAAAAGCGGGAGCGGAGCTGGTTCACGGGTTTGTTTGCCATCTTCCTGTGCCTGGGCATCCTGCTCATGATCCTGCTCAATCCGGGCACCGACCGTGCCAACAAGGATTTGAACAAGGTGTTTTTCACCGCCTCTTTCAGCCTGATCGCCATCGTCGTCGGCTACGGCCTGGCGCTCATTATGAGCTTCCTGGTCACCCAGTATCAGAATTTCCGGATGCCGGCCCTTTATGGAGGGGCGGTGGCAGCGGGTATCGCCCTTTATACTACAGTGGCAACTTACCGGAACACCACGGTGGTGGTGAATTTGGATGTCCCCCAGGAAATCGCCTCGCCGCTGATGTTTTACACGGATCTTTTCGGGCTGGCGCTCGCGGTTGGCTTTATCGTTATTTTATTGCTCTCACGCACTAAAACTCCCACCCCTCAACTCTTGGGGCTCATCGCCCTCATGCCCCTGCATCCTTTCCTGGCCCACTGGGCCGACAATGAACAGCACGGACACCTGTTCGGCTTCTGGTTCGGGCACGATATGTTCACACCTCCGAATTTCGGGAAACCCGGCCAATTTTACCCGGAAATGGCGCGCGATGCCATTTTGTTCGGAGGCACCGATCCCGGCCGGTTCTGTCCCACCTACATGATTTTTTGCGAGAGTTTCATTCCCCCGCAGAAACGACGTGATCCCAAATTCGACCGGCGGGATGTCTATATCATCACCCAAAATGCCCTGGCGGATGGCACCTACTTGAATTACATCCGTGCCCATTACAACCGCTCCACACAAAAGGATACCCCATTCTTCCAGGAAATGTTCCGGATGCGCAAGGAAGCGGAAGCCAATGATTATACCAATGCTTTGGCCAGGGCGGTGGAGCCGTTGGATCAGTTCGTCAACTGGATGGGCGCCAAAGTGGAACAAAGCCGGCGGGCCCAAAAGGTATATCCGCCCAAGGAAATCCATACTCCGTCGCCCGAGGAATCCAAGAAATGCTTCGAGGATTATATCGGCGACGCCCAGCGCCGGCTGCAGGCGAACCAATTGGAGCCGGGTGAGGATGTGCGCGTGATCGACAACCGGGTGCAGGTGTCCGGGCAGGTGTCCGTGATGCAAATCAACGGCCTGCTCACCAAAGTGATTTTCGACGCCAACCCGGACCACGAGTTTTACGTGGAGGAAAGCTTCCCGTTGAAGTGGATGTACCCTTATCTGACCCCCTTTGGCATCATCATGAAAATCAATCGGCAACCGGTGCCCGAGATGACCGAGGAAATGTTGAAACGGGACCATGAATTCTGGAGTCAGTATGCCGACCGGTTGTGCGGCAACTGGATCAAATACGACACCTCCCTGCAGGAAATATGCGATTTCGTGCAGCGGGTTTACCGGCGCCGGGATTACACTAATTTCCGGGGCGACCGCAAGTTCGTGCGGGACAACGATGCCCAGAAAGCCTTTTCCAAATTGCGCAGCGCCATCGCTGGATTATATGCCTGGCGGGTGAACGCCGCCGCCCCGGGGTCGGCCGAGCAGCAGCGGGTGCTGAAAGAGGCTGAATTTGCGTTCAAGCAATCGTTCGCCTTTTGCCCTTACAGCCCGGAAGCGGTCTTCCGCTACGTAAACCTGTTGATCAGCGCCCAGCGGGTGGATGAGGCCCTGCTGATTGCCAAAACTTGTTTCAGCTTCGATCCTGAAAATAAAGGGGTAAGGGACTTGGTGGAAAACCTGCGGATCCTGAAGGAACAAGGCGCCCGGAATTTCCCCGCCCAAGCGCAACCCAACCACCTGGAGCAGCAGTTGCAGCAAAATCCGGCCAATATCCCCATGGCCTTCAATTTGGTGAACTCCTACCTGCAGCAGCAGCAGACGAATAAAGCCATGGCCTTCCTGGACCAGATGCTGGCGCAGATGGAGCCGCAATTCCGGGCCAACACCAGCAACATTCAATTGGGTTTCTGGGTGGCCCAGGCCTATGCCATGCGCCAAAAAGCGGATGAGGCCAATACCACCCTGGACCTGTTGATCACCAACCTGAACGGCCAATACCGGGCCAACAGCAATAACGCCAACGCCGGGTTGCAACTCGCGCAGGCCTATCTGCAGCGCCAGAAACTGCCCCTCGCCCTGGACCTGGTGGAGCAGGTGATCGCTTCGCCAAGTGTGGATGCCCAGGCCTTGACGACTGCGGCCCAGCAAATGGCGGCGGCCGGCAATCCCGCCATGCTTGAAAAATGCCTGGTGCGGCTCGTCAAAATAACGCCCGAAAATCCGGAAGGCTGGTATGACCTGGCGGCCCTGCAATGCATGATGGGCAAGCAAAAAGAAGCCCTCGATTCCCTCGGCAAATCCATTCAGTTCGGCCGGATCCGGAAGGCCAAACAGCCGGCCGCCAAGGATGTCGCCGCCATGGCCAGCCAGGATAGCCGGTTCCAGGCGCTCAAGCAGCTCCCCGAATTCGTCAAATTAATCAAGGGTGAGTAAATCGTCCTGGCGGTCCATGAGAGCCAGGGTTGCCTTGGGGCCATGGTGGCCCGGGGGGCCGGTTACTGGCCTAAAGCGTAAAGCCCCAGGTCATCAAACCAGCACTCATCCTGGTCGGTGGCCTGGCCGGTGACGTTGAGGAGGATCACCAGTTTGCCGGTATCAGGCGGGACGGTGACCATGGCGAATGCCTTCCGCCAGTTGGCGGAGGGTTCCAAGCGTGGTTTTTCCATCGCCGCCACGGCCGGTTCATCCGGGGAGAAAACAAAAGTGCGGTCATCGGATTCGTGAGTCCAGCGGCCATCGGCGGTTTGCCACCGCACAATCAGGGTGGGATGCGATTTTCCGCGCGGCAGGCAGGCGGCTTGGACCGCGTACTTTTCGCCCGGTTTGACCGGGTGAGCCTGGAGAAAACAGCCCCATTTCACGCGCACCGCGTGCGCTGAACCGCCTCCCACTTTGGCCTCCCAGGCGAATTTGCCAGCCGAGGTTTTCCCGTCCTGCCAGGTTTCAAACCGGGCGGGTGGCGCTCCGGATTCCGGGCTGGCGGGCTGGCTGAAATCCCCATTGAAGGCGAGGTTGGTGAGCTTGCCCCCCGTGCTCAGCCTGGCGATTTCATCCCGGGCGGCGCCCGCCGGGTGGCGGACATAAGCGATGGCACGGGTGATGCCCGGCATGGCTTCCTCCCAGAGGCGGCCCCGGCCGGTGGTCGCTGGCAGTGGCAATGGTTTTCCCCACCAGCGGCATTGTTCCCCGTAGATCCAGACGTATTCATCGGCGGCTTCGTGAGCAAAACCCAGGTTGCGTTCCAGCCGGGCGAGCCGGGAGCCATGGAGCGGGCCGCGGTAATAGCGGTGGGTGGCCTCATTGAGAAACATATCGAGATAGAAACCAAATCCCGCTTGCACCTGCAGCCGGTATTTCGGCCTATTCTCGGGGGACACCAGCCGGATGGCAGCGCCCTGCCACGAACGCATCGCGTGCGCCGCGCGCAAATATTCTTCAGCCGAATCCAGATAATAACCGTTTTCGCATCCATCCACGAACCGCATGGCTGGTGGCGCGGCATCCAGCATCCCGTCAATGAAGGCGGGCAACAGCCCATAACCGGAGTGGGCGAGAATGGCCGCCGGGTCATCGCTGGTTCCCGCCTGGAGGTTGATGCTGTTCATCCAGAGGGTCAGCAGCACCGCCGCGGGGAATTCCCGGGCGATGGCTTGGGTAAAAAGGGCGCCCCGCTGGCGGGCCAGCGCTGAAATCTCAGAAAAAGAACGCCCCTTGGAGGCATCGAACTTGAACTGATGCGCCCCATAGGATTCAAAATCGATCGCCAAGCCTTTGCCTCCTGCCTGTTTCATCAGCCAGGCCACATGGCCCGCCTTGCCGGCCAAAGCCGTCCAGCCCGCCTCGTCCGGCCATTCCAGGTTTCCCGGCGTCGCATTGAAACGGAGGAAATTATCCGTGAACCGTGAGAACCGGCAGGATTGGAGGTCAGCCAAAGCGGGTTCGAGCCAGGCGCGTTGCCAGGGACGCCCGTCCCAGATGGCTTCGCTGGTGAATTGACGGCCGTCGCCGTCCTTGCCTTCCAGTTTGAACATAACCCCGTCGAACGGGGTCGCCGCCTCCATTTCCCGCCAGCTTTCGCGGAGTTCCGCGGTGGAGGGGATGTCCCATCCCAGCTCGATGAATTTCTTGCGGGGTGTGGTGGTTTCCGCAGTCCAGCCGGTGTGGTGCCAGGCGGCGAGCAGGATCACCGCCAGGATCCGGGTGGATTGGCGATAAAAAGGCGTGGTGGATTCCATGATGGGCAAAGTAGAATGGCCGGAGGCGGATTTCAAATTTAAAACCGGAGGGGCAGGGGGCGGAGGGTCGGAGGGTCGGAGGGTCGGAGCTTAGAGCCGAGAGCTTAGAGCCGAGAGTTTAGACCTTGAAAATGGAATAAGGATTTTGCCGATCGACGATGTCGTTTCCTTGGGCGATTTTTTATTGGCTAACGAGCGTGAGCGTTTGGAAGCAGGAGGGTTGGATTTTGGCTGCAGCCGCGAATTGGCCAACGAATCACTGAAATTGGGCCTGAATGGCTGCGGGGAATTTTTAGAAACTCAACCAGCGCTTGAGTGCTGCTTCCACTTCGCTAATGACGCGCGCATCAAACTTCCCGGGTGCTTTGCGGACGAATTCGTTGTATTTCACCGGCTGGATGCTTTGGACGTTGATGTAGCTTTGCTCTTGCAACCACGGCACGCGGGGCAGTGCCACCTCGTAAGGAGTGCCCTCGAATTGTTTAGTGATCAAAACCACGCTGGCCAGTGCCAGCCGGGCATCGGTTTGAGCCGCCAACACGAGCGCATAACGCAGTTTAACAACCATGCCCAGGTCAATGAACCATGCTTCCCCGGGTTGTGGGATGGCGCTCATGCTTAAAACTCATCAGCGAGCTTATTGCGGCGGGCAGCCGAGCTCAAAAGTCCATCCTCTGGGCTGTCTGGTTGGATAGAGAACGGGATTGCCCGGAGCTTGATGATCTGTTTGTAAAAAAGTTCCAATGCAGCCTTTGGCTTCAGTCCGATCTCTGCCAAGATGGCTTCAGCCTGGCGTTTCAGCTCGGGATCCATACGGCTTTTGGCTGTTGCGCTCATGTGCCCAGCGTGGCCCAAACGTGGGCTTTTGTCAAATTGCCGGAGGACAGCGAAGAAGCTTGGAGCGGGGGCGGCGGGCAGCCTAGAGCGCTTAGAGCGGAGAGCTTGGAGCGGGGGTCTGAAGTCCGAGGTCTGAGGGCGGAGGTCAGCCTAGAGCTTAGAGCAAGAGGGCCGAGGGCGGAGAACGGGGCAGCGTGGAGCGGAGAGCTTAGAGCCGAGAGCTTAGACCAGAACGGTTTTAGCCGCAAGAGATCGCAGAACACAAAAATGAAAACCGAGATCGGTGGGCACCGGTTTTCCGTCAGGCTGGCGTCTTTTGGCTGCCGCCGGTTGCGGAAGCCTGGTTATGCCGTTTCCAGAATTGGGCGGCGGCTTTGCGCGTGCCGGGCCGGGGATTCCGGAGCTGTCTTTCAACGAAAGCGAGCAGGGGATGCGGGTCCGGAACCAGGTCCATGATGGTGTCCAAGGCTTTGATGGCATGGCCAATGCCGATATGGCGGCACTCCGGAGTTTTGAAGCGGGCTTTTTCGACCTGCAGAATGGCGTGGGCAATCCGGGCCGCCAGGAATGGTTGGGCTTGGGCTATTTTGGCGGCGCCCCGGATGCAATTGGCGGCAGTGATCATCACCGGGCCGGTTATGGGCCGCAAATACCTCGGCAGGAGGCTCTCAATTTGCCCGGGGTCCATCACCCGGGCCAGGTTCCCCAATATAATGAGCCCCTCCCATTGCAGGATGTTATTGGGGTGATCCAGCAGTTTGAGGAAGAATTCCCAATCCCCAGCCAGCCCTGCCGGATGGCTTTCACTCAAAGCCCTTAACACTTTGGCGCACTGATATTTGTGGCGTGCCTCGGGGGCCTCCAAACCATTCCGGAGCAACCCGATCCGGCCCGGATCCACCGCTATTTCAGCGAGGGTGGCAGCCAGTTCCTGCCCGGCCCTGGCTCCCTGCAAATGACTGATGCTCATCGCCTGCAATATAAACGGCCTGCCCCGGCTCGCCAACGCCCGGATTTAATCAATTGTAAATCGTTTATGATGAGTGAGATGCGATTGGAAAATGGGGCTTTTTCCAGGGTTTTTGATTATTTTATCATATCTTATTTACAGGATCGGATGGTTCAGTTAAACTAAAGTGTTGGCCGTCAGAGGCCCCGCCTTGATCCAAACTCCAATATTAATCGGACTACTGAAACGCATTCGATTTTTTTACCGTGCGGTAAAAATAAGTTTTCATTATTAAAAAAACCCAGCCGGGAGGGGGCGCAAAAAAGGGCCAGAGAATAGCAATGGCAGTGGAGAGAGCCGGCACCCCCCGTGATAGCCTGCATCGACCAGCAAGCAAGCTGCGTTTATTGGGTTTTTCGTGAAGCGCGCCCCGGCCGTCCGGCGCGGGGTGAGAGGGGTGTTGGAACCGGATTGGGAAGTAGGCAGGACGGTGTTTTCCGGGGCTGCCAGGGCGAGTTTGGACCGGCCTGAGGTTTGGTGCTTGAATTAGTATTGATTATTAATAAGGCACGGTGAACCTGGGCTTTTGAGTTCGATGAATGAAAAAGTTCAAAATTGTCTTGGCAGGAGGCGTTAATTACGAAAAATAATGATTCATAAGATAACTGGGTAGTTTATTTATAAAACTTAACAACACGTTTGAAGGATACGAGGATAAAGCATGGCTTCACCAATGTCATTTTCTAGGCCGGCGCAGATGCCGGGCAAGTCACCAACTGATCCCGCGCACGATGTGCTGAGAGGCGAACGCCGCCATCCGCTGGATGTCATCATGGCTCCGCGGAATGTGGCCGTGGTCGGCGCCACCGAAAAGATCGGCAGCGTGGGGCGCACGGTGATGTGGAATCTCATGAGCACCCCATTTGGGGGGGCCATTTTCCCTGTCAATCCCACGCGCGCCAGCGTGTTGGGGATCAAGGCTTATCCCAATGTCAAATCGGTTCCGGAAAAGGTGGATTTAATCGTGGTAACCACCCCTGCGGCGTCCGTGCCGGCGATCATCAAAGAGGCGGTGGAAGTCGGGGTGCCGGGAGCCGTGATTATTTCCGCGGGATTCAAGGAGACCGGGGCCGCCGGCGTGGAGCTCGAACGCCAGGTGCTGGAGCACGCCCGGCGGGGCGGCATGCGGATCATCGGGCCGAACTGCCTGGGCGTCATGAATCCGATCTCCGGTGTGAACGCGACTTTTGCCAATGCCATCGCGCGCCGGGGGAACGTCGGTTTCATCAGCCAGAGCGGCGCCTTGTGCACGGCGGTGTTGGATTGGAGCTTGCGGGAAATGGTCGGGTTCAGCGCGTTTGTGTCCATTGGATCGATGCTGGATGTCGGCTGGGGTGATCTGATCAGCTACCTGGGTGAGGATCCCAACACCAAGAGCATCGTGATTTACATGGAGAGCATTGGCGATGCGCGGTCCTTCCTGTCGGCGGCGCGCGAGGTGGCCTTGACCAAGCCGATCATCGTCATCAAGCCCGGGCGCACCGAAGGCGCCGCCAAGGCGGCGGCCTCCCACACCGGATCGCTGACGGGGAGCGATGACGTGCTGGAAGCGGCCTTCAAACGCTGCGGCGTGCTGCGGGTGAACAACATCTCGGATCTGTTCTATCTTTCGGAAGTGTTGTCCAAGCAGCCGCGGCCGCAGGGCAAACGGCTGACGATGATCACCAACGCGGGCGGTCCCGGGGTGCTGGCCACCGATTCCTTGCTGACCAATGGGGGCGAGTTGGCCGAGGTTTCCAAGGGCACCATGGAGGCCTTGAACAAAATCCTGCCGGCGCATTGGAGCCACAACAACCCGATCGACGTGCTGGGCGATGCCAGCGCGGACATCTATGCCAAAACGCTCGAAATCGCCGGGCGCGATCCCAACAGCGACGGCCTGCTCGTGATCCTGACGCCGCAGGCCATGACGGATTCCACCGCCACGGCGGAGAAGCTCAAGGCCTTCGGCAAGATCGAGGGCAAGCCGGTGCTGGCGAGTTGGATGGGTGGCACCACGGTGGCCACGGGCGAATCCATTTTGAATGAAGCGGGTATCCCCACGTATGCCTATCCCGATACGGCCGCGCGCATCTTCACCTCCATGTATCGCTACAGCGAAAACCTGCGGGCGTTGTATGAAACCCCGGTGGCCTCGGCCGCGGTGGAAGACGCAGCCTCCGGCCGGGCCAAGGCGGAGGCGATGATCCAGGCCGTGCGCAAGTCCGGCCGCACGATTCTGACTGAATTCGAATCGAAGGAATTGCTGGCCAATTACAGCATCCCCACGGTGATCACCCGCGTGGCCACGACCGAGGAGGAAGCCGTGAAGCTGGCGGGCGAAATCGGATACCCGATCGTGCTCAAGCTCTTCTCGGAAACCATCACCCACAAGACGGACGTGGGCGGGGTGCAGCTGAACCTGAAAAGCGCCGATGATGTGCGCCGCGCGTTTAAGGACATCAAGAGCGCCGTCACGGAGAAAGCCGGTGCCCAGCATTTCCAGGGCGTGACCGTCCAGCAGATGATCAAGTTGAGCGACGGGTATGAGCTGATCCTGGGCAGCAGCATCGATCCCCAATTCGGGCCGGTGCTTCTGTTTGGCTTGGGCGGCCAGTTGGTGGAGGTGTTCAAGGATCGCGCCTTGGGCCTGCCGCCGTTGAATACGACCCTGGCCCGGCGCATGATGGAGAACACCAACATTTACACCGCACTGAAAGGCGTGCGGGGGCGCAAAGCGGTGGACCTGGCGGCCTTGGAGCAGATCATGGTGCGGTTCAGCCAGTTGGTTGCGGAACAGCCTTGGATCAAGGAAATCGACATCAACCCGATGTTCGCCTCCGCGGATCACTTGGTGGCCCTGGATGCCCGGGTGATCCTCCACGAGGCAACGCTGGCCGAAAATCAACTGCCCAAGCTGGCCATCCGGCCTTATCCCAGCAATTACGTCTCCTCCTGGACGATGAAGGATGGCGTGCCCGTCACGATCCGCCCGATCCGGCCGGAAGATGAGCCCCTCATGGCTAAATTCCATGAAACCCTCACCGAGCGGAGCGTTTACTTCCGTTATTTCCGCAATTTGAACCTGTCTGATCGCGTGGCTCATGATCGCCTGATCCGTATTTGCTTCAACGATTATGACCGGGAAATCGCCCTGGTGGCAGATCATCGCGATGAGGCGGACAATCATAAAATCATTGGCGTCGGCCGGCTCAGCAAAATTGTCGGCACCAACAAGGCCGAATTGGCCGTGGTGATCAGCGACCAAGCCCACAAGAAGGGCTTGGGGACGGAACTGGTCAAACAAATCATCCAGGTCGCGCGCCGCGAGAAATTGAGCAGTGTGGCGGCGTTGTTCCTGGGTGAAAACGTGGAAATGAAGCGGATCTGTGAAAAATTGGGCTTCAGCTGCAATCCGGTTCCGGATCAACCGCTGTTGAAAGCGGAGTTGAACCTTTCGTAATCCGCTGGGATTGGTCAGGTGCCGCCGCCACGAGTTAAACACCGTGGCGGCGGAAATCAGCAAGTGAAGTGGCGCGACCGTTGACGCCTCCGGACCGGTGGATTGCCGCTGGGAAAATAAAGGTGGCACGGCGGTCGAAATTAACAAAATCATGCAATCTGTAATAATCAGGAAAGAGTCTTATGTTTGAGTTGACCCGCACTATCAAGTACGAGGCCGACCGGGTAAAAGGCTTCGGCCGCGAAGTCACCAGTGTCCCGGGCTGCGAAAACTTGGAAACCTGCATTCAATGCGGCACCTGTTCGGGCGTTTGTCCACTAAGCATCTACATGGACTACTCGCCCAGGCAGGTCATGGCGCTGGTGCGCTCCGACTTCAAGAACGAGGTCCTGCGCAGCCACACCATCTGGCTCTGCGCTTCCTGTTACGCTTGCACTTCCGAGTGTCCGCGCAAAATCCGCATTACGGACATCATGTATGAATTGAAGCAGCGGGCCATGCACGAGGGCATTTATCCCAGGAAATTCCCCATCCCGGTTCTGGCGCAGGAATTCACCAAGATGGCTCACAAACGGGGGCGGGTCACCGAGAATTTTCTGGCTACGATCTTATTCCTGAAAACCAACATCATGGCCGCCTTGGGGATGTGGAAGCTCGGCTTGGGCCTGCTCACCCGCGGCCGTTTCCCCTTGAAGTGGGAATCCATCAAGCGGCGGTCCGAGCTGGATGGGATGATGAAAACCGTGGACAACATCAGCATTGATGCGCTGCCTCAAGCCCAGCATCACGGCCACAAACATAACGGGGGTCATTAATCATGAAATATTCATACTTTCCTGGCTGTTCTTTGAAGGGAACCGGCCGCGCTTACGAAGAATCGATCATCCCGGTGATGAAGGCATTGGGGGCCGAACTGGAGGAACTGGACGATTGGAACTGCTGCGGGGCCACCGCTTATATGGCGGTGGATGAGGTGAAAGCCTGTGTGATGGCCTCGCGCAATCTGGCCATCGCGGAAAAGGCGGGCAACCCGGAGGTGCTGGCGCCCTGCAGCGCCTGCTACCTGGTCCTGAACAAGACCAAACACTACCTGCATGATTCGCCGCCGGTGGCCCATGTGGTGAACCAGGCCCTTAAAACCGCGAATTTGACTTACAGCGGCAACACCCCGGTGCGGCACCCGCTGGACATCATCGTGAACGACATCGGCTTGGAGGCCATCAAAAAGAAGGTCAAAACCCCGCTCAAGGGGCTGAAAGTGGCGCCCTATTACGGCTGCCAGATGGTGCGTCCTTACGCCACCTTCGATGACCAATACAATCCCACCTCCATGGACCGGTTGTTCCAGGCGCTGGGTGCCGAAGTGGTCCGTTTCCCGCTGAAAACCCGCTGCTGCGGCGGGAGCCTCACCGGGACTTTGCCCGAACCCGGCCTTTTGTGCACCTACATCATCCTGAAGGAAGCCCTCAAGCGGGGCGCCGATGTGGTCGCCACCGTCTGCCCGCTTTGCCAGTTCAACCTGGATGCGTATCATGACCAGATCGCCGCCAAGTGGGAACCGGCGCGAATACCGACGGTATATTTCACCCAGTTGATGGGCCTGGCCTTCGGCATGGACCCGGTGCAATTGGGTCTGCAGCGGGGTTTCGTGGCCATGAAACCGGTGGGGCAGGCCGCCGCGTAAGCGCCGGCTGCCAGTGATTTATTATTGATCCTTTTCATAATTATTGAACATGCAAATGGACAACCAGAAAGCAGAAGTCCGGATCGGTTTTTATGCCTGCCATTGCGGCAGCAACATAGCCGGCATGGTGGATGTGGTCGAGGTGGCCAAAAAAGCCGGGAAATTGCCGCACGTGGTCCTTTCCCGGGACTATAAGTACATGTGCTCGGACCCCGGGCAGGAGTTGATCGCCCAGGATATCAAAGAGCACAAGCTGAACCGGATCGTGGTGGCATCCTGCTCGCCACTGCTGCACGAGCACACCTTCCGCACGGCCACGGAAAAGGGCGGCTTGAATCCGTTCTATTTCCACATGGTCAACATCCGCGAGCACAATTCGTGGGTGCATACCGACCGCCAGGAAGCGACGGAAAAAGCCTATGCCTTGACCCAGGCCGCCATCCGCCGGGTGGCTCATCACAAAGCGCTCGAGGTTAAAAAAGTGAAAATCGAACCCTCGGTGCTGATTGTCGGTGGTGGCATTGCCGGCATCCACGCCGCCCTGACGATGGCGGAGGCCGGTAAAAAGGTTTACCTGGTGGAACGGGAGCCCACCATCGGCGGGCACATGGCCAAGTTCGACAAAACCTTCCCCACTTTGGACTGCGCAGCCTGTATTCTGACGCCCAAAATGTCCACGGTGGGCTCGCATCCGAACATCACGCTCTGGACTTATTCGGAGGTGGCCAAGGTGGAGGGCTTTGTGGGCAATTACAAAGTGACGGTCAAACGCAAGCCCCGCTACATCATCGAAGACGCCTGCGTGGGCTGCATGGAATGCATCAAATCGTGCGTCTACAAGGAACCCAAGTTCGCGGACGAGTTCAACGAGGGCCTGGGCAAGCGCAAGCCGGTCTATATCCCCTTCCCGCAGGCCACCCCCCAGGTGGTGCTCATTGATCCGGAGACCTGTCTGCAGCTGAAGACCGGCAAATGCAAGAAAACCTGCGTGGAGGCCTGTGCCGACCGCCACGCGATCGACTTCAACCAGAAGGAGGAGTTCATCGACATCCAGGTGGGCACGGTGATCGTGGCCACCGGGTTCAAGACCTTTGATGCCGAGCGCCTGCCTCAATACGGCTATGGCGTGCATAAGAACGTTTACACCGCGCTCGAAGTCGAGCGCCTGGTGAACGCCTCCGGCCCCACCGGCGGGCACGTGGTGATGCGCGACGGCCAGGAGCCCAAATCGGTGGGCATCATCCATTGCGTGGGATCGCGCGACAAAAAGACCAACCGCTGGTGTTCGCGGGTTTGCTGCATGTATTCGATGAAGCTGGCCCACCTGATCAAGGAGCACACCGGGGCGGAAGTTTACAGCTTCTATATCGACATGCGCACCCCGGGCAAGGGCTACGAGGAGTTTTACGACAAGCTGCTGGAGGAGGGCGTGCAGTTCATCCGCGGGCGCGTGGGTGAAGTCACGGATTGGGCTTACGCCCCCGGGGAGGATGGCAAGCTGGTCATCCGGGTGGAGGACACCCTGGCCGGTTATGTGCGCCGCATTCCGGTGGACATGGTGGTGCTGGCCTCCGGCCTGGAGCCCCACAAGGATTCGCAGGACGTGCGCCGCCTGTTCAACATGAGCTGCAGCACCGAGGGGTTCTTCCTGGAGCGGCATCCCAAGCTGGCGCCGGTCAGCACGTTTACCGAGGGGGTGTTCATCGCCGGTTGCTGCCAGGGCCCGCGCGATATCCCGGACACCGTGGCCCAGGCCGGCGCGGCGGCCGCCGAGGCCCTGGTCCTGATCGACAAGGGATCTGTGGAACTGGAGCCGAACACGGCCTACATCCTCGAGCAGGAATGCTCCGGCTGCAAATCGTGCATCCCCCTGTGCCCCTACACCGCCATCGCTTTCGCGGAGGACCGCAACAAGGCGGTCATCAACGAAGCCTTGTGCAAGGGTTGCGGCACCTGTGTGGCTTCCTGCCCGTCCGGATCCATTGTCCAGAACTTGTTTGAAGACGAGGAGATCTTTAAAGAAATTGAAGGAGTATTAGCCTATGAATAATCCCATTTGGCAGCCGCGCATCGTGGCGTTTTTCTGCACCTGGTGCACCTATACCGCGGCCGACCTGGCCGGGGTTTCGCGGATGAAATATGCCGCCAACGTGCGCGTGATCCGGGTGATGTGCTCGGGCCGCGTGGATCCGCAATTTGTCATGGATGCGCTGGCCAAGGGCGCCGATGGCGTCCTGATCGGCGGGTGCCATCCCAACGATTGCCACTACGCCGAGGGCAATTACAAAATGCTGCGCCGCTTCCGCCTGCTCCAGCGCATGCTCACCGACCTGGGCATCGAGACCGAACGGGTCCGGCTGGAGTGGATCTCGGCGGCCGAAGGCGAAAAAGTCAAAACCGTCATCAACGACATGGTGGAGAAAATCAAGGCCATGGGCCCGCTCAACCTGCCTGGACGCTTCCAGGAATGGGACCGGGAAATGGATTCCCTGGAACATGCCGCAACCCAACCCAAAGAAAGCGAGAAACCGCATGCCCACTAAACCTAAAATAGCTTTTTATTGGTGCGCCTCCTGCGGCGGCTGCGAAGAAGCCGTGGTGGACCTGGCCGAGGACATCCTCGGCGTGATCGAGAAGATCGACATCGTCCTCTGGCCCGTGGCCATGGACTTCAAGAAAAAGGATATCCAGGCGATGCCGGACGGCTCCATCGTGGCGACGCTCTTGAATGGCGCCATCCGGTCCGATGAGCAGGAGGAAATGGCCCACCTGCTGCGGCGAAAGAGCCAATACATGATCGCCTACGGCGCCTGTGCCCACCTGGGCGGCATCCCCAGCCTGGCGAACCAATATTCCCGCGAGCAGATGCTTAAATACGTTTACGAGGAAACCCCGACCACCCACAACGAGCAGAAAGTCCGCCCGCAGCTGAAGTGGTCTGAAAACGGCCGGGAAGTGACCCTGCCGGAGCTGCGCCACGTGGTGCGCGCCCTGGACCAGGTGGTGGACGTGGATTATTACATCCCCGGCTGCCCGCCTACGCCCAAGATCACCCAGCAGGCGGTGGGTGCCTTGCTGGAAGGCAAGCTGCCGCCCAAGGGCACCACCCTGGCTCCGGATATCGCCCTGTGCGACCAATGCGCCCGCAAGGGCACCAAGCCCACGGATGTGAGCTTCACCGAATTCAAGCGGCCCCACCAAAAGCTGCTGGATCCGGAAAAGTGTTTCCTCTCCCAGGGCGTGGTCTGCATGGGGCCGGCCACGCGCGGCGGCTGCGAGGCGGTTTGCACCGCCGGCAACATGCCCTGCACCGGCTGTTTCGGCCCGACCTCCCGGGTCAAGGATCAGGGCGCCAAGATCCTGTCCTCCCTGTGCGCCAATATCGGGCCCAGGGATGAGGAGGGCATCGATAAAGTTTTGGCCGGCATTCCGGACCCGGTGGGCACCTTCTACCGTTATGGTCTGGCGAAATGCATGCTCCGCCGCAAAGTGAATCTTCCCCCGCAAGCCCAGGAGGCAAAAGTATGAATCCATCCGCACAAAAAGTCTGGAACGAAGCCAATCAAAAGGCCAACCAAGGCCGGCGTTTCACCATTGATCCCATTACCCGCCTTGAAGGCCACGGGAAAATCGATATTTTCCTGGACGCCAAGGGGGATGTGGAACGGGCTTATCTGCAGATCCCCGAGTTGCGCGGTTTCGAGGTGTTCAGCCTCGGGCGGCCGGCTGAGGAAATGCCGCAGATCACCAGCCGGATCTGCGGGGTTTGCCCCACCGCCCATCACATGGCCGCCACCAAGGCCCTGGATGACCTCTACAAGGTGGAGCCGGCCAGCGCCGCCCGGAAAATCCGGGAGTTGGTTTACAATACCTTCGTCATGGAAGACCACGCCCTGCACGTTTACGTCCTCGGCGGGCCGGATTTCATCGTCGGGCCCGAGGCGCCGCCGGAGCTGCGCAACATCGTGGGCGTGATCCAGAAGGTCGGCTTGGAAATGGGCAAAACGGTCATTTCCATGCGCCGCCGCCTGCGGGAGATGATCGCCTATTTCGGCGGGAAAGTCATCCACCCGGTAATGGGGTTGCCGGGCGGAGTGGCCAAAGGGCTCAACCCTTCCGACCTGGGCCGCTTCAAGGAACTGGCCAGGGATAACCAGGGCTTTGCCGCCACCACGCTCCAGGTGTTCAAGGACATCGTCCTCAAGAACCCGGAATACGTGAAGATGATCACCTCCGACGGTTACACCCACAAAACCCATTACATGGGGCTGGTGGACAAGAACAACAAGGTGAACTTCTACGATGGCTTGATCCGCGTCGTGGATCCCACGGGCAAGGAATTCGCCAAGTTCCCCGTGCAGCAATACCGCGATTACGTGGGCGAGCATGTGGAGCCTTGGAGCTACATCAAATTCTGCTATCTCAAGCCGCTGGGTTGGACCGGCTTCGACGAGGGGCCCAAGAGCAGTGTTTACGCGGTGGCGCCGCTGGCGCGGTTGAATGCCGCCGATGGCATGGCCACCCCCAAGGCGCAAAAGGCCTACGAAGAGTTCTACAAGACGCTGGGCGGCAAGCCGGTGCATCACACCCTGGCCAACCATTATGCCCGCGTTGTGGAGATGGTTTACGCCGCCGAGCGCATTGAGGAACTTCTCAACGATCCGGAGATCGTCAGCAAGGAGATTCGCACCATCCCCACCCAAAAACCGACGGTGGGCATCGGCGTGGTGGAAGCGCCCCGGGGAACCCTGTTCCACCATTTCGAGACGGACGACAACGGCATCGTCACCAAGGCCAATTTGATCGTGGCCACGCAAAACAATGCCTCCCGCATCGCCATGAGCGTGGATAAAGCGGCGAAAAGCCTGATCCATAATGGCCAGGTCACGGAGGGGCTCATGAACAAGGTGGAAATGGCTTTCCGGGCCTATGATCCCTGTTTCGGCTGCGCCACGCACACTTTGCCGGGGCATACCCCCCTCTGGGTCCGCATCTTCGATCCGCAGCGCCAGCTGGTTCAGGAGCTGATCCGGGGCTAGGCGGCCACGCGTTGCGCGGAAGTTTCCATGATTCAGCCACGGCCACCTCGCTGGGGGTGGCCGTGGTGATTTTCAGAGAAAAGGCATGCATTATCAAACCCATCTGGCCCGGTTGAGCCTCCCGGATCAACCATGAACCCCTCCGCCCCGGGCAAACAAGTCCTCCTGCTGGGCTTGGGCAATGATATTTTGGCCGATGACAGCATCGGGCTGCGGGTGGTGCAAATCTTGCGTGAACGCCGTCCGCCGGATCCGCGGCTCGATTTCATCGATACCTGCGAGATGGGCCTTTCGCTCCTGGATTTCATTGAGGGTTACCGCCAGGTCCTGCTGGTCGATGCGGTGCAAACCCGCCAGGCACCACCCGGATTTATCCACGAGATCAACGTGGCCGACTTGCCGACCCTGCCTCAGTATTCGCCCCACTTCCTGGGGGTTGGCGAAGTCATGGCCCTGGGCCGATTGCTCGGCCTGGCCATGCCCGAAAAATTCCGGATCTACGCGGTGGAGGTGGCCGACCCTTTCACCGTCAAAACCGAGCTGACACCCATCATGGAACAGGCCTTGCCGGGCGTCCTGGCGCACCTCGATAACGCCCTCACCGAAGCGCTGAAGGATTGATCCACCACCGGCGCGGGCCAGCCCGCCGGAGCCGCCCGCCCAGGCGGATCCCCCTGCCGGTGGTGGGGTGCGCTGGTATTGTACGCTTGACTTGCCCCACGCATTGTCTTATAGCCCCGGAATCAGGCGGGATCGTGCCTGCCGGAATTACCGATTCATGAATGCTTTCTTGCGCGCGGTTCATACGCATGCCGGCGGGGACTGGTTGGTTCCCCGCCCGGCCTGGGGTGCCCGGTGGTGGCTGCTCCTGCTGCTATGCCTCTCCGGCTTTCAGCCCGGGGCGGAGGCGGCCCGCCGCCCCCGGCGGCGGCCCGATCCCCCCCCGCCGGATTACACCTTGAGCGCTCTGCACTTCGACCGCACCGGCGATTTGCTGGCGATCGCCAACCGCCAGGGAACCCTCCAGGTATGGAATGTCCAGACCAACCGCCTGGCGTTCGGCCCCTGGCAGTGTGAGGAAGCCATTCTCGACGCCCGGTTCACGGCGGATGGCAAAAAATTGACCGTCCTGACCAAAAGCCAGGCCGCGTTGTGGAGCACGCTCAAATGGGCCTCAGTGACCAACACGAGAGTCAACGCCAAGCCCCCCTGTGAGCTGGTTTTGAATCCGGACGCCGGCCGCTACCTGTCCGTTTCCGAGAATCCGTCCATCCTCCGTCTCTGGGACGCCCTCACCGGGCGCTCCATTGCCCAGCCGATCAAGCCGATCATGGAGGGTGTGCCCAAGATCCAATTCAGCGCCGATGGGCGCTATTTCGCCACCATTTCCTCCTCCAGCCAATCGTTGAACCTGTTTGAAGTTTACCGCACCTACCGGGGTTTGTTCCAATGGGGGCAGCGGGGAAAAATCCCCGCCCAGTCCATCCACTTCAGCCCGGACGGCAACTACCTGGCGGTGATTTCCACCAACCAAACCGTCACGGTTTATGAAATGGCCAACGCCAAGCCGGCTTTTCCCGCCTTCCAGCCGGGGGGCAGCGTGGCCACTTTCCAATTCAGCCCGGATTCCAAACGGTTCCTCATCGCCCTGAAAAATGGGGGACTCCTCTGCCGGGAAACCGAAACCGGCAAGCCGCTATGGCAATCCGGGAAGGATCCATTCATGCGGATCACCAACCATTATGCGGCCGATTTTTTCCCCAATGGCCAGGCGCTCCTGGTGGGGTCCGAATCCTCCCTGCGCGTGTGGGATGCCATCCAGGGCAAGCCCCAGGGCGCCCTCATTCAGTGTGGTGGCAAAATGGACCGCCACCTCCTCAGTCCCGATGGGAAGCAGATTGCGATGAATTACCCGGAGCAGCACTTGATCCGCGTCCTGGCGGTGGGTACCAACGGCGCGGTGTCCCTGAAATGCCAGATCCCCTATGGCCCGCCCACCCCTGGGCAACCCTGATCCGTGGTTTGGTGGTGGAAACCAAGCGCAAACCCGCCCGCACTGTCCTGGTGACCGCCTCCGGCCGCTGCGCCTGGGACCGTTCCGGAGTGTAATTCCGGCCCTGCCGCGGCGCCCGGCGCCAGCGCCAGAACCGTTCGGACTCCACCCCGCCTCCTGGCGCCGGCGGCAGCCCGCGGGGGAAGGAGGGTGCCGGCCATGGCCAAGGGTTGACTGGCGCTGTCTTTCCGCGCCCCGGCTCAAATAAAAACGGCGCCCCGGAGGACGCCGTTCGTTTAAAAGCAAATTCAGCCGGGCCCGGCTTATTTCAACGCGTCGGCCACGTTGCCCACGAGTTTCTCGGAGGGGGTCAAGGTTTTCTTGCCCGGGGTCCACTTGGCGGGGCAGGCTTCGGCGGGATGCGCGGCCAGGTAAACGGCGGCTTCCACCTTGCGCACCAGCTCGTCGCCGCTGCGGCCCACGTTGTAGAAATTCACTTCGCTCAGCACCAGCTTGCCGTCCGGATTGATCACAAAAGTGCCGCGCAGAGCCAGCCCGGTGCCGCAATCATACACGCCAAACAGCCGGCTCACTTTGCCCGTGGGATCGGCCGCCAGGAGGTATTTGACCCCCGCCAGCAGTTTTTCCGACTTCTGCCAGGCCAGGTGCGAGAACTTGGTGTCCGTGGAAACGCCAATCACTTCCGCACCCAGGGATTTGAGCTTTTCATGCTTTTCGGCCACATCCGCCAGTTCCGTCGGGCATACAAAGGTGAAGTCCGCCGGATAAAATACCAGGACCGTCCATTTTTTCTTCGCTTTCAATTCATCCAGGCTGATTTTCCCAAACTGGTTTCCAGCTGGATCAAAAGTCTCCATCTCGAAATTTGGAACTTCACTGCCCACTGACACCTTGTTTTCTTCGCACTCGCACATAATCAATACGTAATCGCTTGTTAATGGTTGATTCCAATTTGGCAACATTCCCAAATTGAAGGCCGCTGTTAGCCGGATTTACTATAACCAATACCGCCCATTTTTCCAGCGGCAGTGCCATTTTTTTCCGGTGGCGGTCGTGTTTGCCTGGGATTGCTCAGTCGTAAATAATTTGTATCCAGCTGCTTGCGACTCGGTTTAACGGATGCTTCGAGGGCTGCCCCGGCGTCCGGGATCCGGGCCAGCCGGAAAATTTGGGTAGCCAAAAGGAAAGCCGGGTTTTACGGTGGGTGGACGATGATCAATAAATCCTCCGCTCACTGGGCCGCCCCGGCGGCGGCTTGCCCGGGGTTTCCCGGCCACCGCCGGCTGGGTCTGGCTGCCGGCACTGCGCTGATGGCGTGGGTTTGTTCCCTGGCTGCCGCGGACGCCCCCGCCACCAACCGGTTGTCCGTGCTCATCCTATCCGGGCGCAACAACCATGACTGGCGCCAAACCACGCCTGCCTTGCGGAGGATTCTGGAGCAGACCGGGCGCTTTACGGTGGAAGTGACGGAGGATCCTTCCCGGTGCGACCGGGCCACTTTTGCCCGGTGCCAGGTGGTGGTGGGCAATTGGTCCGCCTGGCCGGAGGTGACGGGACGCCAGTGGGGGCCGGTGGCCGAGCAGGCGTTTGTCGATTTTGTGCGCGGCGGCGGCGGATTCGCCGTCTTCCACGCCGGCTGTGCCACCTCCTATGACTGGCCGGAATACCAGCGCATGTGCTGCGGTTTTTGGGATCTCAAAACCACCGGCCACGGGCCGATCCACGAGTTCCAGGTATCCTTCACCGACGCCGCCCATCCCGTCACCCAGGGGCTGGCCAATTTCTTCATCCGCGATGAGCTGTGGCACCGCCTGGGCATCCAGACCAACAAAACCGTGCTGGCCACCGCCTTTTCGGCCCTGGACAAGGGCGGTTCCGGCCAAAACGAGCCGGTGGTGATGACCACCCAGTTCGGCCAGGGCCGCTGTTTCCACCTGGTCTTAGGCCACGATGCCGCCACCATGGAGAATCAGGCCTGGAAAACCTTGATGACCCGCGGCATCGAATGGGCCGCCACCGGCCAGGTGACCCTGCCCCCGCCGGCCAGTTGGCCCGCTCACGCCGCGGGCGCCAATCCCGCCAAAAAATGACTGCAAAACCGGGGCCGAACGGCCCCTCCAGCCCCGGCCATTGAAAAACGAAATTGACGGATGATTAGGCGCAGTTAAACTCCGCCTTCCGTTAGTTTTGGAAATCTAAACAAAAAAGAAAACGATATGGCGATTAAAGTTGCGATCAATGGTTTCGGCCGCATTGGCCGTCTGGTTTTCCGTGCCATCGCGGAAAAAGGTCTCTTAAAGGATAAAGTCCAAGTGGTGGCGGTGGGCGATATCGTGCCTGCGGACAATCTGGCTTACCTGCTGAAATTCGATTCCACCCAGGGCCGCTTCCAAGGCACGGTGTCCTCGAAGAAATCCTCCCCGACCGTGGCGGAAGACGATGTGCTGGTGGTCAATGGGCAGGATATCCATGTGGTGAGCGCCAAGGATCCCTCCGGGTTGCCCTGGAAAGCCATGGGCGTGGATCTGGTGATTGAATCCACCGGCTTGTTCACCGATGCCACCAAGGCCAAGGGCCACCTGGATGCCGGCGCCAAAAAGATCATCATTTCCGCCCCCGCCAAGAACGAGGACATCACCGTCGTCATGGGCGTGAACCATGACAAGTATGATCCCGCCAAGCATAACATCATTTCCAACGCCTCCTGCACCACCAACTGCCTGGCCCCGGTCGTGCATGTGCTGCTGAAGGAAGGCTTCGGCATCGAGGAAGGTTTGATGACCACCATCCATGCCTATACCGCCACCCAAAAGACCGTGGACGGCCCCAGCAAGAAAGACTGGAAAGGTGGCCGCTCCGCCGCCATCAACATCATCCCCTCCACCACCGGCGCCGCCAAGGCCGTCGGCCTGGTCTGCCCCGAAGTCAAAGGCAAACTCACCGGCATGGCCTTTCGCGTGCCCACCCCCACCGCCTCCTGCGTGGATCTGACCGTCCGCACGGTGAAGGATACCAGCTACGCTGAAATCTCCGCCGCCATGAAAAAGGCGAGCGAAACCTACCTCAAAGGCATCCTGGAGTACACCGATGAGGAAGTTGTCAGCACCGACTTCATCCATTGCCCGTTCTCGTCCATCTACGACAAAGGCTCCGGCATCGAGCTGAACAAGCGGTTCTTCAAGCTGGTGAGCTGGTACGACAACGAATGGGGCTACAGCTGCCGCGTGGCCGAGTTGGTTGATTACATGATCGCCAAAGGCCTGTAATCCGTTTCTGAACCATTTTGGATCGGGCGCCCCTCCGGGGGCGCTTTTTTTTGCCCTGGCGGCAAACCGCACCCGGTCCTGCTCGAGGCCGCCGCCCCCGCTCCGGTTCCAGGAAAAGGTTGAAAAGAGCCGCTTGTCGATTTCCGGCGGACGCCGTAAATTGCCCTGGAACAACCAACGGCTTTGAATGATGCCCATGCTTGAAAGATCCCAGGCAGCGGACGAGGGGAATCCCCGGGGCCCCACCGCTTTTACCCTCATTGAACTGCTGGTGGTGATCGCCATCATCGCCATCCTGGCCGGCATGCTCCTGCCTACGCTGGCCAGGGCCAAGGAGAAAGGGCAGCGGGCGCAATGTTTCAACAACCAGAAGCAGCTGTTGCTCGCGCACCTGCTGTATATCGGCGATTCCAACGACCAGCTCGCCCCGCCCAATTGCGGCGGCGCGGGCGTCTCGTTGAACGCCGCTCTGCCGGCCGGCTGGCTATACAAGCCGGGCCTCGCCTTGCCCGCCGCCGGGGCTTATTACGGCCCCGAAAAAGGCCTCTTCTATTCCGCCATGAAGAACTGGAAGATGTATATGTGCCCGCTCCATCGCACCAACACCGCGGCCTGGAGGCAAAGCAACATCCAGTTCACCAGCTACCTTATGAACGGCGCCGTCATCGATGGCAGCGGCAGCTACGACTGGTCTGCGGGTGCCTATGGCCGCACCTTCAAAAGCACTGTCTTCAAGCCGACCGATATGATGCTCTGGGAAACCGACGAAAAAAACCCGGATTATTTCAATGATGGCGCCAGCGATCCCAGCGAGGGGTTTTCCAAGCGCCACGCCGGCGGGGCCATCCTGGGCCTGTTCGGCGGCCATGTGCAGTTTGTGAAATGGCCGCGCTATTACGAGCTCCTGGCTGATCCCAGGCGTAACAGCCTTTGGTGCTATCCCAAATCCCCCTCCGGCCGCTGACCTGCGCCCGGGCCGGGGATGCCGGTTGCACCGCCTCCGCGGCGGCGGCGCGGCTATGGCTTCGGCGGGATGTCTTCCGGACGTTTCCCCGCCAGGATTTCCGAGGCCTGTTGGAGCAAGGCCCGGCTGGAAGGGTCCAGCCATGGCTGCTGCAGGCTCCAGCGGAAGCCTTTTATGAGCTGTTCCGGCGCCAGGCTGGAGATGGATTTGCCGAACCGCATCAGGCCGCAAGCCAGGCAGGCAAAATAGAGGACCGTGGCAATATCCTTCGGCAGCAGGCGCGCCGGGTTGGCCAGGTGCGCCTTGGCGAATTCCTTGACGAGGATCAGCGTGGTCACCGGCGGCGGCGCCCCAAACAGCAGATCGGCGAAGGTCATGGCGGCGGGCTGGGCAGGTTCCTCCTGCTGGGGGCCGCGGGGGACCGGCGGCGGCCGGTCCGGCACCACATGTCCCAGGCGCACCTGGAGCTGGTGTTCCCAGATGGCGCTCAATTCACTGGCGGACCACGCTCCCACCGCGCTCCGCTCCCCGTCAAATAACTGGCCTAAATTCAAATGTGTCATAACCAAAGGCGTCCCCGGATGGCAGAGACACTAACGCAATTCAACCACCTATGCAACGACAATTATTCATCGGTGTAAAGAAAGAAATGATTGCCGTTGACCCAACTGGAGTATCCAGCGACTTCCTTCGTGGTTGAGGTGACGCGCCCGTCCCATGGCGCCAAGGGAAATGGTTTAACCAACGACACCGACCCGCTCCCAAAGGCCATCCATGAAAACACGGGGCGCCATAAAACTCTGTTCTTTCCCAAAGGAATCCACCTGGGCAACCGCACGCTGAAATGGCCGAAAAAATGGGAAGTTCCAGCGGGCACTCAAAACCAGCCACGAGTGGGCAGAATTGACCAAGTGATTCCCGATGATCGCGCATATTTGTTTGAGGTAGCCTCCAGTGAGCTTCACATGGCTGTCGTCTTCGAGAAGGTCAACGACAAGCATGCGCGGGCTACGTCAGCGCCGCCGATGGAGAGATTGAAGAACGCGGTCATTGTTTTCGTGGTGTCAAGTTGGTACGACTATCTGCGAAACGTGGTAGCGCCAAAAACCAAACTGTTCGGTCCGCTCTTGTAGCCAGAGCAACTGCCGTGATCGGCGATACCACCCCACTCGAACCATACGCTGCTGCCGGACATGCTCCAGCGGCCCGAATACCCGCCTTTCACGTCACCCGTGAAATCAACGGTCTGGAAGCTAAATGACCCCGATGACCTCACGACGAGACGGTTATAGACGGAGTTTTGGTTTCCCTCAACACATGTGCCAGTGGGATCGGGATCAACCTTTTGACTTCCCTGACTGGTGCTCGTGGCCCGGTCACCCGACCTCCTGCGCAGGTCTTCCAAGAATGCGGGGGCTAAGATAACGACATTCGTGATCGGCCGCTGCCGGCGCCGGATCCGGATGGCTGCCTTCGGGATATTCACCTTACCTACACCTGGTTCCACCTGATTCCACATCCGGGTTTTTCTCCCTCTTTTGCCGGGGGCGGGCAAACCAATCAGGGTGTCCCCTCCGTTGGAATCAAGAATCGCCAGGTTATGGCCAGGAACGTTGGTTCTCCAACGCCGCCACCGTGATGCAGTGGCGGCGGATGGGGGTGGGTGGGAGCGTATCTGATCAAAAATGGTAATGTAGGATGCAATGGATAAGCTGGGCTTCGCACTGGAACCGGCAACTCGGCGTTCGCGGGGGCGCCCAAAAAAAAGTGGACGTCCAGCCCAAGCGGCAATAACGTATGGCATGCCCAAACTTGTGTTAAAACTAGGAGGAAGGGTGCTCCAGAATTACGATCTCAAACCAGGGGTGAACCGTTTTGGCCGTGCGCAGGCCAATGACTGCCGGCTGGAGGACGCAAGCGTTTCGGGCTACCATTGCGAAATAGTGTTTGAGAATGGCACGGTGCTGGTCCGCGACCTGAACTCCACCAATGGCACCTACCTGGATGGCAAATTGACGAAGGAATCCGTTTTCCTGACCGGCCAGACCGTGAAGATCGGGTTGATCGAAATGGGCCTCGACGGTCCGCCGGCCCATGTGGCCGTGCAGCCGCTGCCGCTGCCGGACCAGGGGCCGGTGCCCACTTTGATGACTGATGGCACGCCGTGCTGTTTGAATCATCCGGGGGTGCGGGCCAGCCTGGCCTGCGAGCAGTGCGCCCAATTTTATTGCGAAAGCTGCGTGCGCCACCTGCGGGTGGTGGGCAAGCCGAGGCGCGCTTTCTGCCCGGCGTGCAGCGGTATTTGTTCCCCCTGCAGCCCGCTCAAAGCCCCGAGCGGCTTGCAGAATATTCTGGTGAAAGCCATCGTTACCGGCTTGAAGCGCACCTTCCAGATTTTCACCCGGCCGCCCCGGTCCAGCGCGCGCCGCAAATAAGACTGGGGGAATCCCGGATCCCCCTGGCGCCGGCCAGCCAGCTCAGCGTTGGGGCAGCGGTTGGATCCCCAGGCCATCCGGGCCGGCCCCGATCAGCCCAGCGGTGTTGGTGGGCGCGCCGCCCAGCTCCCGCATGGCTTCCGCCAGGCCGGTGAACACCCCCGAGGCTTCCCCCCAGCTGGGATGTGTGCGCATGGCGGATTGGGGATGGCCTTCGTGGTCGATGTTTTCCGGGCCCAGGCCGGTGGGGTAAACATTGGGATGCCGGTAAATGCCCAGGGACTTGTGCAACGGGTGGTTGATGAGGACGACCGAGGAACGGGCGGCGGCCAGGCCGCGCTCCAGGAGATCCTGCCGGCCGAGGATTTTGCCATACCAGAGGAACGGCCGCACGGCATCGGCCTGGCGCGCGTCGAGCATGGTGGCGGTGTCGCTGTTGTCCACGGTGAAACCGCCAAAGGGAAAGGCGGTGTAGATGAAATGGGGATCCCAGACACACTGGCTGAAGCTGAGATAATCGAGGCAGCGCTCCCCGTCGCGCAGCCACCGGGTGTCCCCCTCGGCGCGGTGCAGGGCGGCGAAGCCTTCGGCGGCCCAGAACAGGCAGAGGTTGCCCCGGTAATACTGGTTTTGCCACTCGTCCCGCAGCAGGGAATATGGCTTGGCCCCGCAGGAGAGGGACTGTTCGAGGTCGATCCACTTGGCGCCCGGCAGGATTTCCCGCTCCAGGTATTCCGCGATGCGCCGGGCGCCCCGCAGGCAGTCCTCCCGGCGGGTGGCATTGTGCATCTCGGCCAGGAACCAGAGGCTGGCCGCCGGGTGCGCGCTGTCGAGCAGGATGGGGGAGGGCTGCAGCTCCACGGTCACAAACGCGGGGACCCGCCCCTGGTTGTCGATGGCAGTGAGGAGCCAGTCCGCGTAAGGGGTGAGGAACGCGACGATGCGGGCGTCCTTTTCTCCGCGCAAATAAAAATCGAGCAGGTGGGCGCCGGTTTTGCTTAGCGCGGCGAGGTCGTAGGATTTGGCGTCGCGGAGGAACAAGCGGTTTTCGCCGTGGGGGGGATCGGTGAAGCTGAGGCCCCAGCGGCGCGTGCCGGCGCTGTAAACCGTGGCGAAGAGCCCTTGCGGATTGCGCGGAGCCGCCAGGCAGAAATTGATGATGCGGTGGGCGTTTTCCACCAGCTTGGGCTCGTTCATCCGCCGGCCCCAGTAGAGGAAGCCCAGCGCCTCGCGGGCATTGTTCCAAAAAACCGAGTTATGGATCACATCATTCCACCAGGGGATGGACGACCGGAAGCCGCCCAGGGGCAGGCCATCCGTCTCCCACTCCAGCCAGGAACCATGGTCCGCGTAGCCGGGCAGGGGGGCGTCCAGGGGCCCGCCCGGAACCTCGAACAACTTGGACGGATCCCGGGGGTCGCGGCGGGGATGGAAAGCGGCGGCATAAACCAGCCGCCAGTAATCCGCGGCGGGCATCGCCAGGTGCGGCCGGTTCTGGAAGACCGCGTGGCCGTAGCGTTCCCATTGCAGGCGGGCCACGCGCTGGAAGCCGGTTTGGGCGGGGACGTCCGCACCGAGGAACAGGCTGAAGGCATACCCCACGCGGTTGGAGCTCAAGGTGCGGATCAGCGAGCCGTCGTTCACCCGCTGGTAGCGGATATGGTGGCCGATGATGGAATCCAGCAGGCCGTAGCAGAACAGCGGCTGCGGGGTGAGCCCGGAGCGGACGTTCAGGTCGATGCCCGCCGGCATGGTGTAGCGGTCCTCCTCCACGGGGACGGAAAAGATATTGCGGGGGATGCGGGTGGTCCGCCGCGCGTCCGGGGAAACCACGCGGTAGCGGTTGATCGCCTCCAGGTCCGGCGCCAGCGCTGTGAACAAGCCGCCCTCCTGCAGGATGACCGCCGGAGCATGGAAGGCGCGGTCCCCGGTGATCTGGTCGCGGCCGGGCCCGGCGCGGGGATCGTCGAACTTCTGGCCGGGCGAATGGATGAATTCCGGGGGATGGTCCAGGTTGAAGGTGAAGGCCGAGAGCAGGTAGTCCAGCCGGGCCGGTGTGCCCGGCAGGCTGGCCTCCACGTTTACCTGGAACCAGGTTTCGCCGCGCCGCAGCCGGAGGGTCTCCACGATGGCCGCCCCCTGGTGCTCCATCGTGAGTTCCACCGCTGCCTCCTCGTCGGAGGCGCCGGGCCGCGCCTGCACCCGCCCCGGCCGGGCGGTGACGAGATGCCGATAAGGATTCAAAGTGTCATCGAACAACGCCACCGGTTCCTGGCGGGGTGAAAGCGCGGTGAAGACGATGTCATCCACGTTGATGTGGCCCCAGCCGCCCGTGGCGTCGTCCACGATTTCCAGCCGCGCTTCCCGGCCCCGGTATTCGGTGGCGTCCCACCACCGGTCCCAGAGCGTTTCGTCGTCGAGGCCGGTCGCGGTGCGGACGGTCTGCCCGGCCACGACCAGGTTGAGGCAGGCTTTGCCGGGCTGGTTGCCGCCGCCGATTTTGAAACGGATGAAATCCTTGGTGATCGTGAATGGGCGGGATACCAGGCGGCCGGTGAGCTGGTCATTCCCCCGCCAGGAATTGGCCAGGAATTGGCCGCCGTAACCGCGGAGGGTCTGCTGGCCCGGGAACGTGCCCGCCGCCGGGCCCGAGCCGAAAGCCTCGCCCTGGGTGGTCCACCGGCCATAGCCGTGCTCGAAATCCTCGAACACGGAAGCCTCGGCGCGCCGTTCTTCAAATTGGTTTCCGGGCGAAAAAGACTCCGCCACCAGCACCCAATCCGCCCCCCGCCGGGCCAGGAACTGCCGGCTGATCCGGCGGGGCTGGGAATCCAGGCGGGCTTTGACCAGGCCGTTCTCCAGCTCCAGCAGGCCGCCCTGGCGGGTGATCCGCACGGGCGGCGCCTCCGCGGCCCGCGCGGCCGCACATACGAACGCCGTGAGCACGAGGCTCGCGGCGGTTTTCCCTGCGGGAATGGTCATGCCCGGTGGGCGCCGCCGGGAGGGGAACCCTCAGGGGACCCCTCCCGGCTGGAGGCCGTGGTTAATCTTTCTTCAGGCGGAAGAAGGAATTGCCCGTGGTGATGGGCACCAGCACCTGGTTGGTGTTGGCGCTGGCCGCCACTTTGGACCACGCCGAGGTGGTCAGGTTGGTGGCGGACTCCAGCATCAGCCCGGCAATCCCCGCCGGCCAGGCCAGGGTGAGCTGGTTGCCGGAGCGGTTGTAAGTGAGCTGCGGCGCGGCCGCCGTCGCACCCACCAGCGCCTGGTAATGGGCCAGGATCGTCCCCGCGCTCAGGGCCTCGCTGTAAAAGGCCACTTCGTCCATCGTGCCCACCCAGCCTTCAGCGATGGCGCCCGAAGAGGACGAGCCGATCTGCGTGGGCAAGCCGGAGCCATTGCCCAGGGGCACCGACCCGGTGTAGGCGAGCTGGCCATCCCAGTAAACTTTCCAGGCCCCTCCTTCGAAGACGGAGGCGAACATGTGCCAATTGGTGCCGGCCGCCGGGATGGGGGCAATCCCCACCTGGCTGCCGTTCCAGAACGCGATCTGGTTTTTCGCCTGCATCATATGGATGCTCCAGCGCGTCGGCCCGCCATCCCGGTCCGCGAACACGCAGGGGTTATAGGCCGGGGGCGCGCTGGGGTCCCAATCCGCTCGCAGCCAGCACTCGGCGGTGCCCAAACCGCTGGTGAAGTCAAACGTCGCCACCGGTCCCATGCCGGCCATGCCCGTGCCCGGCAGCGCCAGGCCTTGGGCCGCCCCACCCACGCCGGCGGCAAAGGTGGCGTCTCCCGCCACGGTGCCGTGGTTGGCGGCTTTCGAGTCGTTCGCATCGCTGTTGTCGAAGGTGTAGTAGGAGATCAGGCTGCCTTCCTGGCGGATGGCGGCCTGGTATTTGGCGAGCGCGGGCGTCACCACCCTGACCACCGCATCGCTGCTGTCCACCTGGGCCGCGGCATTGGAAACCTGCACCCGGTAGGTGCCACTATCCCCGGCCGCCAGGCTGGCGAAGGTCAGCGCGCTATTGGTTGCCTTCGGAATGGCCGTGCCGTTCTTGAACCATTGATAGGCCAGGTCCGCGCCCCGGACGTTGACCGAGAGGCGGCAGGCCTCCCCGACGAAAAAGCTGCCGCCGGCCGGCTGCGTGGTGATCACCGGCGGATCGCCCGCGATGAAGGCCGTGTAGTGGGCCTGGAGGCTGGCGCCGCTTAAGGCGGTGCTGTAAAAGGCGAACTCGTCCAAAGCCCCGATCCAGCGTTCCTGGCCGGCGACGGACGAGGAGCCCAGTTGCACCGGCAATCCCGGCGTGCCAAAAGCCTGCAGGTCCGAGCCCGCCAGCTGGCCATCCCAATAGACTGTCCAGGTCGTGCTGGTACCATCCTCGGAAGGCGCCAGGGTCATGGCAAAATGGTGCCAGTTGGTCGAGGCGTCGGGGATGTTGACGAGGGCCACCCGGGATCCGTTCCAATAGGCAATTTGGTTCTTGGCCAGCATCATATGGATGCTCCAATTCACCGGCCCGCCGTCCCGGGCCGCGACGATGGTTGGATTGTATCCGGGGCTGGCGATCCAGTCGGCCCGGATCCAACCTTCCACCGTGCCCAATCCGTCGAGGAAATCAAAGGCCTCGACCACGCCCAAATCCACATGGCTTCGTCCATCCACCACCGCCGCTTTGGCGGGATCACCGCCCACGCCCACGCCCATCACCACCGCACCGCTCAGGGAACCGGGATGTGCCCCTTTGAAGTCCCGGGCATCGCCATAGTCGAAGGAATAGCTGGAAATCAGGCTCGATTCCGCCCGCACCGCGTTTTGGTAGCGCGTCAATTTGGCCGGCAGCTGGTTGGATACCACTACGGTCACGGTGTCGCTTTGCACGGTGGCGGTTGGGTTGCTCACCTTCACGTAGTAACTGCCGGCATCGGTGGCGGCCAAACTGGTGAAACTCAGCCCGGCCCGGGTGCCAGCCGGCACCGCGGTGTTGTTATGGAACCATTGGTAAGCCAGGTCGGGTCCGGTAGCCTGCACGGCCAGCTGGCAGCTGCCGCCCACCAGGTAAATCCCGCCCACCGGCTGGGTGGTGATCACCGGCGGATCGCCCGCGATGTAGGCCTGGTAATGGCCCCGCAAATCGCTTTCGGTGAGGGCCCGGCCAAAAAAGGCCACTTCATCCATGGCGCCGACCCAGATTTCCGTGCCCGCGGGGGTTGAGGAACCGAGCTGCGTGGGGGCGAGGGGATTGGCGCCGATCGACAGCGTCGCGCTGGCCATGAGAACGCCATCCCAGTAAACCGACCACCCGCCCGCGTCGAACACCACCGCCGCCAGGTGCCAGTTTGTGCCGGCGTTGGGGATGTTGAGCCAGGATACCTGGTTGCCGTTCCAGAGGGCGATCTGGCTCTTGTCGATGCTCAGGTGGATGCTGTAGTTGACGCCGGAACTGTCGCGGGCGGCGAAGAGCGTCGGGTTATAGCCGGGGCTCGCCACCCACCCGGCTTTGATCCAGGCCTCGACGGTGCCGGTGCCGGAGAGGAAATCAAACGCCTCGATTTCGCCTAAATTCACGTGGCCGGTCCCGGTGAACGCCAGCCCGTGGGAGGCGCCGCCCCCGATGCCTTCGCCGAAGCCCAATGGCCCCTGCAGGGTGCCTGGGTTGGGGCCTTTGGAATCCGCGGCGGTCAGGTCGTCAAAGCTGTAGAGGGATATCAGGCTGCTTTCCTTGCGGACTTGCGTCTCATAATTTACCACGCGGGCGGGCAGCGCCGTGACCACCTGCACCACGGCCACTTCGCTCGTGGCATGGCCCACCGCATTGGAAGCCACTACGTAATAGGCGCCCGCGTCGCCGAGGGTCAGCTTGGGAAAGGTCAGCGTGGGGGAGGTCGCCCCAAAGATCACGTTGCTGTTCCTGAACCATTGGCAAACGGGTTTCGTCCCACCGGCGGTGACCGACAGCGTCAGCGGAATGTTAGTGAGGTAGATTCCCCCCACCGGCTGCGCCAGGATGGTGGGTGGGTTGACCGCCAGGATATCCACTGCGAGGCCGGACAAACGCGCCACGCCGGAGCCGAGTGGCAGGCCTTCCAGCACGATCGTGATGTCGCTGCTGCCGGCGGTGATGTCCCACGATTGATACGTCGTGTAGCCCGCGGTTTTCACCAGCCCCGGATCGCCGCTAATCTCCGTCACCGGCCCGGTCCCGTCATCCACGGTGATTTGCTGCCCGCTGGGATCGTCAAAGGTCCCTTCATTGGGATTGTTCCCCAGGATCAGCGTGAGCCGGATCGCCGGGGAATTGGTGCGCTTCAAAGTCAGCGACATGGCCTCCGGGGAACCCGGGGACCGCAGGATGGCCGCGCCGGTCAAACCGGTGGATTGTGGCACCACATCCAGCGTGCCGAAATTGCCCCCTTGGCCGCCCCAGGAACGGCCCCGCTGGGCGGGATCGGTGAACCACAGGCTGAAATTGGTGAGGGTGTTGATGGCATCCGCACTGGCCGTAATCAGATTCCCTCCCACCAGGAAGGGATCCACATAACCGCTCCGTTTGCCGGCCGCGAGGAAATACCCGTACGAGCCGTAAAGGTTGTCCCCATCGAGGTCATTGGGCTTCACCACGCCCGGGCTGCGCCATTTGGCGTCCGTGTTCAAATCGTTGCCCACGAAGGTGACTTTGGCCTGGGCAAGCCCACTGCTCAGGAGGCAAGCGGCGGCCAAATAAAAGAGGCATTTGTTCAGTATTGGGTTCATATCCATTTCCTCAAGTTTGATTTGCCGGTTATGATACTCCGGTGCGGGTGGTGCTGCAATAACAATCAACGTAACAATCAACGGGCGTGTGCCATCCAACCGGCCGGCCGCCCGTGGGCGGAGGTCCAGCCCGGCGCGGGCTATTTCTGGTCCAGGCATTCGCGGACTTTTTCCAGCATGGTTCCGACCGGGTAGGGTTTGGACAAAAAAAGCACCTTTTCCGAGGCGGCAGGCAGGCCGGCAGTTTTCAGGCGGTAGCCGGTGGAAATGATCACCTTCAGCGCGGGCTTACCTTGGCGCATGCGCCGCGCCAATTCCAGGCCGTTCAGCCCTTCCGGCATCACCATGTCGGTAAATAGCAGGTCGATTTGCGCTTCGTGTTCCTGCCACTGCTGGAGCGCCTCCAGGCCGTTGGCGGCGTCCCACACGCGGTAGCCTGCCAGCCGCAGCGTCTGGACCAGGATGCGCCGAACGCTGGCGGTGTCTTCCACCACCAGGATGGTTTCCCGGCCGCCGCGGTCTGCCGGCCGTTCGACGGCGCCCGGCCGGACCGGGGCCTGGCGGCGGGCGGCGGGCAGGAACACGCGGAAGGTGGAGCCCCGGCCAAGGGTGCTCGCAACGTCGATCCAGCCCTTGTGTTGGGACACGATGCCATGGGCCGTGGCCAGACCCAGGCCGGTGCCCTGGCCCGCTTCCTTGGTGGTGAAAAACGGCTCGAAAATGCGTTTCAGGGTCGCCTCCTCCATGCCGCAGCCGGTATCCGCCACCGCCAGGCACACAAAACTTCCCGGCCGGGCCCCGGGGTGGGGGGGGACGTCGTCCGGGGCGAGATCCACCCGGGCGGTGTTGATGCAGAGCTGTCCTCCCTCGGGCATGGCGTCGCGGGCGTTCACGGCGAGATTCACCAGCACCTGCTCCAGCATTCCCGCATCCGCCTCCAGCGGGGGCAGGTCCGCCTGCGGAGCAAACCGCAAGGCGATGTTTTCACCGATCAGCCGGCCCAACATTTTGACCAGGTTGGCGACCACCTCGTTGAGGTTCAGAAGTTTCACTTCGATGCCCGAGCGGCGGCTAAAGAGGAGCAGTTGCCGGGTGAGGCCGGCAGCCCGCTCAATCTCGGTTTCGAGCTCAGCGACGGTCTCGCGGGTTTCCGGGCCCAGGCTGGGGTCTTTTCCCAGGAGGCCGAGGTTCATGATCACCGCGGTGAGGATGTTGTTGAAGTCGTGGGCCACTCCGCCTGCCAGCTGGCCGATGGCCTCGAGCTTCTGGCTTTGGCGCAGCTGGGCTTCGAGCTGCTTGCGCTCGGTGATATCATAGAGCACCACCAGGTGCAAGCCATCGAGCGTCGGGGAGGCCGCGGATAAAGGGGCGGCTTGGGCCAGCACGGTCCGGCTTGAGTTATCCTGGCACCGGATCTCCACTTCATACGGCTCAAAAGGGGTGTTTTCCCGCCGGGTCCGGGCCAGCCGGTCCTGCCACTCCCTGGCCACCCGCTCGCGGCAGGCGACCTCCGGGTAGGCCCGGGGCCACCATTCCTCCAGGGTGGGGATGTCTTCCAAATCGTAGCCGAAAACCCTGGTGAACGCCGGATTCAGGTAGGTGATGTTGCCGGCGGCGTCATTCAAAGCCAACGGCACCGGGGAGGCATCGATGACGCCATGGAACGTGGCTTCGCTTTGCCGCAGCGCCGCTTCCGCCCGCCTTTTGGCCGCTTCCTGGGCCAGGTGGTCCAAGGCAAAGGAGACATCCGCCGCCGCCTCCTCAAACAGGAGCAGTTCCTTGTCCCGGAAAAAGCCCGGCTGCGCCGCATAGACCGTGAGCGCGCCGCAAACCCGCCCCGCCTCCCGGATCGGGAAGGCCGCCGAGGAGCCAAAGCCCCAGCGGGCGCCTGCCCGGTGCCAGGGCTTCGTCGCCGTGGCCTGGGCGAAATCATCGCAGACCATGATGCGCCCCTCGCGGATGGCGGTGCCAGTGGATCCGCGCCCCTCCGGGCGGTCATCCGCATAAATCTGGATCTCGTCCAGGTAGCCCTGCGCGCCGCCGAACCGGGCGGCGGGAACCACGCGGTGGGTGGGCTCGTCCACCAGCCCCACCCAGGCCATGCTCATGGCTCCGTGCTGGACCAATATCTGGCAGATCCCCTCCAGCAATTCTTCCCGGGTATGGATACGGGTAATCAGTTGATTGACCTGGCTAAGGGTCAGGTAGAGCCGGTTCATCCGTTCGATTTCCGATTCCCGCTCCTTGTAGCTGGTGATATCCACTTGCGTGCCCCGCAACCGCTGCGGCCAGCCCAGTTCATCCAATTCCAGCGATCCTTGCGCCAAAATCCAGCGGTAGGTTCCCGCCGGCTGTCGCCAACGGAATTCGACCTGGTAATCCGGCCCGGGCTGCCCCAGTGCATCCCGGAGGGCTTGCACCGCGCGGTCCCGGTCCTCCGGGTGCAGCTGGTTTTGCCATTCCTCCCAGGTCCAGGGGCCGGCGCCGGCCGCTGATTCAGCCCATGGAGTTCCCAGCGGTGAGGAACGAACCTGGCTGGTCGTCAGATCCCACTCCCACCAACCAAAGCTCCGGGCGCGCACCGGTTGCCGCAGCTCGGGAACGCCCGCGGTTCGCTTTTCAGTGCGGCGTTTGGCCAGGGCCAGGGCGGCCCGCAGATCTCCCTCCCGCAAAGGCTTCAACACGTAGCCATCGGGGTCCACCGCCATGGCCCGCCGGATGGTTTCCGCATCGTCAAGCGCGCTCAGGAACAGGACCGGAATGGCATGCCGCTGCCGGATTTCCT
This sequence comes from uncultured Verrucomicrobiota bacterium, assembly GCA_903845125.1. Taxonomy (GTDB): domain Bacteria; phylum Verrucomicrobiota; class Verrucomicrobiia; order Limisphaerales; family UBA1319; genus CAIMWS01. Next base: position 1,770 of record CAIMWS010000282.1, on the reverse strand, counting down.
CAACGGCTTTGAGGCCATCCAGCGTGCCGGAAAGCTGGGTATTGGCCAGGATGAGGTCGGGGTTTTCCCGGTCCGCCAGGGCCACCGCATCGGGTCCATTGGCGGCCTGGCCAGCCACTTGGAAGCCCAGGGAATCCAGACGGCTGGCCAGATCCTCGGCAAACGGAAGATCATCTTCAATGATCAGCACGCGGTGGGGGGGGCCAGAACTCATCGTCGGGTGACCTTATCTTTTTGCCTGGCGGAATACAAATGAGAAACACCGCCTGGTGGCTTCCTGGTTCCCCGCCCGGTTGGAGGCCGCGCCGCAGGCGGCTCAAGCCTGGCAAGGCGCTGCGGTAGGCGCCGGGCGGCCATCCGCTCCGGGCGCACTGCCTGAGCCCATGGCCAAGGCCCCAGTGGATGTGCCGATGGACGCACACTTGCCGAGCCGTTGGCGGGTGGCGTAGGATGACCTTAAGGATGTTGACCTTCTTTGGCACGGCGGCTACCATCCGGATACCTGAGAATCTAATCCGAAATTGATTTATGAAAAGTCCGAATCCAACTGGAATCGCTGGTTCACGAAGGAGTTTTGAAGGCGCCTTTGGTTTTACCTTGATCGAATTGCTGGTGGTCATCGCCATCATCGCAATCCTGGCTTCCATGCTGCTGCCGGCTCTGTCCAAGGCCAAGGAAAACGCAACTGGGACGCGCTGCCTGAGCAACCAGAAGCAGCTCGGTCTGAGCTTCACCATGTATAACGATGACAACAACAATAACTTGCTGCCTTACGCCTCAGTCCTGATTCCCCAGCTCAACGGCCGCTATAACCTCAACGGAGGCGGCATCTGGCCCTATGATGTGACCGTTAAAGTGACCGAAACCGGCAGTTCCCGGATCCTGGCCGAAATCAGGGCCAAAATGAGCCTCTCCCCTTACTTCAAATACAGCCCCAATGTGGATATGTTCCATTGCCCGGGGGACGGGCGCTACAAACGCCCGCCGGCTTCCCAAGGCTGGGCCTTCGACAGCTATTCCCGCGGGGCTGGCCTCAACGGAGAGGATGATGGCAATTCCATCCGCAAGGCCTCGGATATCAAAAGACCGTCCAAAATGTTCGTTTTCGTGGAGGACGCCGATTCCCGCGGTTTCAACATCGGCTGCTGGATGATGGATCCGGTGACTCCTTCCGCGATCGATAACCTGGCCATCTACCACATCTCCAAAGGCACCCTCGGCTTCGCCGATGGCCATGCCGAAATGCATAAGTGGCAGGATAAGGAAACCCTCAATACCGGCCGGATCGCCGCCAATGGCCAGCAGGTTTCCTTCGGCTCCGGCTGCATGGGCCCCCGGGATTCCCGATGGATGGGGGAACGCTATGTCTATAAGAACTGGCCCCCTCCGTGGCTGGGCCGGTAAGCGGATGATCGGCCAATCCGGTGGCGGGCACTGCGCCGGGGCCAGCCCACAGCAGCCACCAAGCAGCCATCCAGCGTTTCCCATTTGGTTCCCGCTGGTTGCGGCCGTCGCGGGCGGATGCCAGGCGATTTAATCCACTGGCTCGCCGCGCTGCAGGGGAATTCCCAGTCCGCCCCAGGCGGCCTGGAACCGGGCGCGACCAAGCCGGGGTTGGCTGGCGAAAGCATGGGCGTGGACCTCACCGCCTCCGGCCGCGGCAGCTCATACTCCCTCGCGCTCCGGAAATCCTGGCTGACACGGTGGCGGCAGCCTGGTAAGACTAGTGTAGTGTCCTTTAAATAGCTAGACATATACTTTGTGGTAAAT
>CAIMWS010000281.1 GCA_903845125.1 uncultured Verrucomicrobiota bacterium | reverse complement strand
GCCGCCACGGTGAAGGTCACGCTGGCTCCGGGATTGGCGGCCTGGCTGGCCGGTGGCTGGGTGATGATCACGGGTTCATTCAAGCTCAAGCTGGCTCCGGCACTGACGACCGGGCCTACCACGTTGCCCACCTCGACCGTATACGTCCCCGCGTTGGTGGCGGCCACGCTGGTCAAAGTCAAAGACGATGAAGTTTCGCCCGGGATCGGCGCCCCGTTAAAACTCCACTGGTAAGTCAGGGGTGCGGTGCCGGTGGCGGCCACCGTGAAGGTCGCGCTGGCTCCGGGGTTGACGGCCTGGTTCGCCGGTTGCTGGGTGATCGTAACGGGCGTGTTCAAGCTCAGGCTGACCCCGGCGCTGGTCACCGTGCCCACCACGTTGCCCACCTCCACCGTGTAAACACCTGCCAGGGCCTCGCTCAGGTTATGCAAGCTCAGGCTGTCACTGTTGGCCCCGACAATCGGCCTCCCATTGAGCTTCCATTGATACGTCAGCGGTGCGGTGCCGGTGGCGGCCACGGTAAAGGTCACGCTGGCTCCGGGATTGACCGTCTGGCTCGCCGGTTGCTGGGTGATGGTGACTGGCTCATTCAGGCTCAGGCTGGCTCCGGCGCTGGCGACTGTCCCCGCGATGTTGCCCACCTCGACCGTATAAGTTCCCGCATGGGCGGCGGTCACGCTCGCCAAAGCCAAGGTGGATGAAGTTTCGCCCGGGATCGGCGCCCCGTTAAAACTCCATTGGTAAGTCAGCGGAGCGGTGCCCGTGGCGGCCACCGTGAAGGTCACGCTGGCTCCGGGGTTGGCGGCCTGGCTCACTGGCTGCTGGGTGATCGAAACGGGCGTGTTCAGGCTCAGGGTGGCCCCGGCGCTGGTCACCGTGCCCACCGCGTTGCCCACCTCCACCGTATAAACACCCGCCAGGGGTTGGCTCAGGTTATGCAAGCTCAGGCTGTCGCTGTTGGCCCCGACAATCGGCCTCCCATTGAGCTTCCATTGATACGTCAGCGGTGCGGTGCCGGTGGCGGCCACCGTAAAGGTCACACTGGCCCCCGGGTTGACCGCCTGGCTCGCCGGCGGCAGGGTGATCACCACGGGTTCATTCAAACTCAGGATGGCGCCATTGCTGGCCGCCGTTTCCACGCCATCGCCCACCTCCACGGTATAAGTCCCGGCCTCCGCGGCGGTCACGCTGGCCAGGGTCAAGGTGGATGAAGTTTCGCCCGGGATCGGCGCCCCGTTAAAACTCCACTGGTAAGTCAAAGGTGCGCTGCCGGATGCTTCCACGGAGAAGGTCACGCTGGCTCCGGGGTTGGCCGTCTGGCTCGCCGGTTGCCGGGTGATGCTGGCTGGTGCGGCAGTGCTGAAGGCCATGGTGGACCCGGACGTATACCCCGATCCTGGATTCAGGGCGTGGAGCGGAATTGCCGGGCCGGAGTTTGCGTCCAGGGTTATGGGATTGCCGAGCCATTCCGCAGCCGGGTCGGCGCCTGAACTGGGAGATGCCAAGCCGGCAGTTACCGGAGTGATGCTTTCGCCGCCGAGGGCTGCGCCCAGCGCCAACAGAAAAAATATTCTTCTCAATTTGGTTTCCTTTCCTCAACCTCGCTACCGTAGCATATATTTAACATCAACCGTCGATGTCAAAGAAAAAGATGGGTTTTTACAAGCCCATTTTCGATCCCAGTTCAGCCCTGCGGTTGCCTGTCAGGGTCCCAATTAATGAGTGCGTGGGCATGATACAGCCAGTTTCTGGCCTCGGAAGTCAAGTCGTAAAGCATTGCAAATGAGTTTGTTGTGAATAAACTCTAGCACTGGGCCGGTTTTCCCCGAGCTGGGAAGGATCCGGCAAAAAAGCAGCCAACGCCAGGGAAGGGACATTTTGGCGCAGTTTTTTGCGGGGGGCTGGAATCCGAAATCCTGCCCAACAACCTGGATTCAGCCGGGAAAAGGCGCTACGAGCACGGATCGGGGGAAATGCCGTTGACCCGATGCAGATTCCAGTTTTCCAACCCCGCTCAGGCCGCCGGCTGGCCGACCAGCTTCAGCAGGGCTTCCCGCAAGAGGCCGAACTGGGTCTCCAAGTCCGGCAGGGCGGCTTTGACGGTGGCCAGGTCGGCGGCCTGGGCCGCCTTTTCCATGCCCAAGGCGTGGGCGCACATGGCCTCCCCGCTGACCGCCGAGGTGGAGCCCTTGATTTTGTGGGCCAGGACTTCTATGCCAGGGATGTCTCCCGCCGCCACGCAGCTCTTCAAACGCTCGATTTGCGCTGGCATATCCTCCAGGAAATTTCCGATCAGAACCTTTAGAAAAACTTTATCGTTCATCACGCGCCCCAGGAGAGCGTCGCGGTTGAAGATGGGGTGTTCCCGTGGGCTGGGTTGGGCGGCGGCAGGCGTTTGGACTGTGGCGCCCGTCGGAGGCGGTGGCGCCGCTCCCGCCGGTGGGAGCCATTTTTCCAGCACGGCGGTAAGGGTCTTCAAATTGACCGGCTTGGTGATGTGGTCGTTCATGCCGGCGTTGAGGCTCCGTTCCCGGTCCGCCTGCATGGCATGGGCGGTCAGGGCGATGATGGGCACCTGGTGGTTCAGAACCTGTGATTGCGGATTGCGGATCAGGCGCGTGGCTGCCAGACCATCCATCTCCGGCATTTGCACATCCATCAAGACCAGATCGTAGGGCAAGGTTTCCAAGGCGCGGACTGCTTCGGCGCCGTTGGCGGCCACCTCCGCGCGAAAACCCATTTTTTTCAGGAGCCCTACCGCCACCAGTTGGTTGGGGATGTTGTCTTCAGCCACCAGGATGCGGGCATGGTGGTTCAGCCGCCGGGCCTGTTCCATTGCTTGAATGATTTTAGGCACCGCGGCTGGCCGGCTGCCGAGTGTCGCTTCCAGAACCTCCCGCAGCTCCGGGCGCCGCACGGGTTTGGCCAGCGTGGCGGCAAACCCCTCCGGGCGCTGGTCCTTGCCCAGTTGGTCCGGGGAAGCCAGCAGCACCAGGCGCGTTTCCTTCAGGCGGGGGTCGTTGCGAATGGCACGACCCAGGGCGTGCCCATCGATGCCTGGTAACTCCAGGTCCACGAGGGCCAGCTGGAATGGATCCCGGGCCGCAATGGCTTCACCCAGCATCCGCAAGGCCGCCGGGCCGTCGCCGGCCTCGGCGGGCCGGAGGCCCCAGGTTTGCAGCAGCACCAGCAGATTCTCCCGGTGGGCGGGCTGGCCATCGACGATCAAGGCGCGCCGGCCGCGCAGGGCGGTTGACACCAGTGCTGGTGCGCCCGCAGGCGGCTTGCCCAGGCAGACCGTGAACCAGAATTCCGAACCCTTGCCCGCCTCGCTGCGGACGCCGATGGCGCCGCCCATCAGCTCTGCCAGTTGCTTTGAAATGGCCAGGCCCAATCCGGTCCCCCCGAACTTGCGCGTGGTGGAGGCATCGACTTGCGAGAACAGGGCAAACAGCTTTTCCAGTTTGTCCGCGGGGATGCCGATCCCGGTATCGCTCACCGTAAAACGCAGCTGGACCGTTTCCGCAGTGCCAGCCAGGGCGGCCACCTGGATGATGACCTGGCCCTGGGCGGTGAACTTGATGGCGTTGCTGGCGAGGTTGACCAGGATCTGCCGCAAACGGCCTGGATCACCCTGGAGGGCAAAGGGGACGTCCGGAGCTACGTGGCAGTCGAAGACCAGGCCTTTTTCGCGGGCCCGCAGGGCCATCATTTTGGAAAAGTCGTCCAGGAAAACATCCAGGTCGAAATTCAGGATTTCCAGCTCGAGCTTGCGGGCCTCGATCTTGGAGAAATCGAGGATGTCATTGAGCAGGGCGAGCAGGGACTCGCCGCTGGTGCGGGCGGTCTGGGCGAAATGGCGCTGCTCTTCATTCAACGGGGTGTCCAGCAGCAGGCCGACCATGCCCAGTACGCCGTTCATGGGCGTTCGGATTTCGTGGCTCATATTGGCCAGGAACTCGCTCTTGGCGGCGCTGGCCTGTTTCGCCTGGGCCGCCAGTTCGTTGGCGCGGGCGGTGGCGGCTTGCAAGTCGCGGTTGGTCTCCTGGAGCTTTGCCTCGGCGCGCTTGCGCTCCGTGATGTCGATCATCACGGTCAGGAAAAATGCCCGCCCATGGATGCTCAGCACCTGGCCGGTGAACAAGCCGTCGAGGACGCCCCCATCCTTCCGCCGGACCTGCAATTCAAAGTCGGAGATGCGCCCGTCCGCCTCCAATTTGTCCGCCACCCGGGTCTGCTGTTCGGGATGCACAAATAAAGCCAGATCGGCCGCCGTTTTGCCAATGACCTCTTCCCGGCGGTAGCCGAGCTTCTTCAGGAAGGTGTTGTTGACGTCAAAGAACAGGCGGTCGGGCAGGCTGGAGAGCGCCATCACGGTGGGGTGCTTGCGGAACAGGTGCTCGAAACGCTGCTGCGCCTCCTGTTCGGCGGTCAGGTTCTTGGAGATGCCGTAGATGCAAGGCTGGCGGTTCCAGCTGCCAAACCAGACGCGGGTTTCCACGGGCACGGGCCGGCCATCCTTGCGGGCCAGGGGCAGGGGGCAGCTGCCCCGCTCGCCCCGGAACATGGCGGCGAAGATTTCCCCGGCCTCCTCCCGCTTGTCGGGGGGATGCAAATCGAGCACCCGCATGGTGGCGAGTTCGGCGGCGTCATAGCCCAGCACCTGGGTGGCGAAGGCATTGGTGAAGAGAATCCGCCCATCCGGCGTGCCGACCAGGATCAGGTCGGTGATGGTCTCGAAAAAGGCCCGGAAATTGGCCTCGCTCTGCCGCAGGTCGGCGGTCAGTTGCCCGGCCATCTGCCGGGCTTTGAGGCGCGTGTTGAGCAGGTTGAAAAGCAAGCCGGCCAGCAGCAGGCTGGTGCTGGACCCGCTGAAGGCCACAAACCAGACCTTGGTGTAATCCAGCACCGGGGAGGAATGGTAGCCGGTGCGGGTGAAACGCGCGGTCCATTGGCGGCCGGCGGAAACCACGGTACGCTGCAGGGCCAGCGGGGAGGCCGGCCGGCCGCCGGTTTGTCCCGGTTCGGCGGCCTGGCTGTCGTAAAGCAGGTTATCGGGGGTGGTTTGGGCGCCGTCGAATATCTCCAGATGAATACGCCGGGGATTGGTTTGGTCCCAGCGGCCGAGGATGCCGGTGAGGAGATCATTCATGCGGTAGGGGCTGTAGGCCCAGCCCAGCAGGGCGTCGCGCCGCTGGATGGCCGTTTCGTGGGGCATGCCCAGGCGGTAAACCGGGGCATACATCAAGGTGCCCGCCTGGACATCCTTGCTGGTTTCCTGCACCAGGGTGACCTTCCCGGACAGGGCGGCGGCATCCTCATCCCGTGCCCGCTCCATGGCCTCCCGGCGCACGGGTTCGCTGAACATGTCATAGCCGAAAGCGCGCAGGTTCCGGTTGGTGAAAGGCTCCAGGTAGATGATGGACGTGTACATTTCCCGTTCACCTTTGGGGAAAACCTCGTAGTTGGGGAAGCCTTCGGCACGGATCTCCTCGATATGCTGGGCCAGCTTGGGACGGTGGATTACCAGTGAAAAGCCGATGCCTTGGATGCCGGGAAGTTTCTGTTCCAGTTGCTGGCGGCTGGCAAAAGAGCGCCATTCCCGGCGGGTCACTCCCCCGCCATGTTCAACGAAGGCGGCCGCGCTGCGCAGGATCTGCTCATGGGCTCGGAGACGGTCCGCGAGCTTGGACTGGATTTCGGTGCAGACCGCGTCAAAATTTTCCCTCGCTTCGCGGACTACCTCGGATTTCGTGTAATGGGCCACCCAGGCGGTGATCGCCAGTCCCGCGAGCAAAACCACCAAGGCCGGCCAATGGCCGCGGCGGCCCGTCTCCCTGGCCAGCGCGGCTTGCTCGTTTTGCTCATTTTCTACATTAGTCATGCGCAATCACCCGGTCGCTGTTGGGAATCGCGGGTCCGAACCTGCGCCAACCCCAGGTATCCAACTCGCGCTCTCACTCCCCACACAAAGCGAAAAACCGATTCCGGTGCGGGCGAGGAGTCATACTATATGGAGCCAGAGCAGATACAAGGCGCAATTTGGCAGGCGCAATTTGGCAATTTGGCACGCGGCTGGCGCGCTGTAGGAAACCAGCACCCAGGCTGCCCGGGGAACTAACACCTGGGTTGCCTGGAGTCGGGGCCGGCTATTCGGCAGAGCTCGTGGCCAGGAGGGATGGCTCGGGTCCGGCGCTGATAACCTGTTTTCGGCGATGGAAGAGCCGGCTCAATTGATGGTTGAGGGCATCCATGTAAATATAAACCACCGGAGTCAGATACAAGGTCAGCAACTGGGACACCAGCAGTCCGCCCACCACCGCCAGGCCCAGGGACCGCCGCGATTCCGCCCCGCCGCCGATCCCCAGGGCCACCGGTAGCGTGCCCATCAAGGCCGAGAAGGTGGTCATCATGATGGGGCGGAAACGGATCAGGCTCCCCTGGTAAACGGCCTCGGCGGGGGCTTTGTTTTCCTTGCGCTGGGCATCGAGCGCGAAATCGATGACCATGATGGCGTTTTTCTTCACGATCCCCACCAGCAGGATGATGCCCACAAAGCCATAGAGGTTCAATTCCTGGTGGAATATCATCAGCGTCAACAGCGCCCCGAAGCCAGCTGAAGGCAGGCCTGAAAGAATGGTCAGGGGATGGATGAAGCTCTCGTAGAGGATGCCCAGGACCAGGTAGATGACGAAGATGGCCAGCAGCAGCAGCAGGCCCAGCCCTTTCACCGAGGATTGAAAAGCCTGGGCGCTGCCTTGGAACGAGGTGGTGATCGTGGGGGGCAGGGTGGTGCGGGCCAGCGCCTGGATGGCCGTGACGGCCTCCCCCAGCGCCACTCCGGGCAGCAGGTTGAAGGAGATGGTCACCGCCGGCAACTGGCCGACGTGGTTGACCGTGAGCGGTCCTACGCCGCGCAGGAGTTTGGCTACGGCTTCCAGCGGCACCAGCTTGCCCTGGTTGGAGCGGATGTAGAGCAAGGGCATTGCCGAAGGATTCTGCTGGTAGCGCTGATCCAGCTCCACGATGACCTTGTATTGGTTGTTGGGGGTGTTGATGGTGGAGATCTGGCGGGCGCCGTAAGCGTTGTAAAGGGCGTCTTCAACCTGTTGTGGCGTGACCCCCAGCATCGAGGCGCGGTCGCGGTCGATCTCGACGCGGATCTGCTGGTTCTTAAGCTGGAGGTCGCTGTTGACGTCAATGAGTCCCGGGATTTGCCGGATCTGCCCTTCCAGCACCGGCGCCAGGCGGTAGAGTTCCCCGGTGTCCGGCCCCTGCAAGCTCAGCTGATAGAGGCTCTTGGTCAGCTGCCCGCCGATGCGGATGGGCGGGAGGTTCTGCAAAAAGGCCCGGATGCCCGGGACTTGCGACAGCTTCGGGCGCAACTGCATAATTACCTGGTCCACATTGAGCTTGCGCTGGGACCGCGGCTTCAAGCGCATGAAAATGCGGCCGGAGTTGCCGGTGGTGGTGGGGCCGCCGGGGCCGATGCTGGACATGAAAGCCTCCACGTTGGGGTCGCTGGCCACGATGGCCGCCAGCGCCTGCTGGTGCCGCGCCATATCCTCGAACGAAATGCCCTGGCTGGCCTCCGTGAAGGCAAAAATCTGGTTGGTGTCGTCGCTGGGGAGGAAGCCCTTGGGCATGCGCAGGAACAGCCAGATGGTGGCGGCCAGGAGCGCCACGGAAAGCAGGGAGATGAACACATGGTGGCGCAAGGCCCAGCGCAGCGTGTGGTCGTAGCCGCGGCGCAACGCCTCGAAAAAGGCTTCCGAAGTCGCGTAGAGCCGGCCGTGCTTCTGGGTTTGCGGCGGCCGCAGGAACCGGCTGCAGAGCATCGGCGTCAGGCTCAGCGAAACGAAGCCGGACACCAGGATCGCCGCGCTGATGGTCACCGAAAATTCGTGCAGCAGCCGGCCCACCAGCCCGCCCATGAACAGCACCGGGATGAACACCGCCACCAGGGACAGGGTCATGGACAGGATCGTGAACCCGATTTCCCGGGAGCCGGTCAGGGCCGCCTCCATCGGGCTCTGGCCCAGCTCCATGTGGCGCACGATGTTTTCCAGCATGACGATGGCGTCATCCACGATGAAGCCGACGCACAGCGTCAGCGCCAGCAGGGAAAAGTTGTCCAGGCTGTAGCCCAGCTGGTACATGATGCCGAACGTGGCGATGATGGATACCGGCAGGGCCAGGCTGGGGATGATGGTGGCCGACAGATTCCGCAAAAACAGGAAGATCACCATGACCACCAGGCAGATGGCCAGCACCAGCGTGAACTGAACGTCGTCCACCGATTGCCGGATGGAGACGGAGCGGTCGTAAAGGGTGTTCAGGTCCACCGCGGCCGGCAGTTGGGTCCGCAGGGTGCCGATCAGCTTCTTCACATCGTCCACCACCCGCACGGTGTTGGCGCCGGGCTGGCGCTGGATGGCCAGGATGATCGCCCGGGTGCCCTTGAACCACCCGGCCACCTTGTTGTTTTCCACGCTGTCGATGACCTTGCCCAGCTCGCGCAGCCGGACCGGTGTGCCGTTGCGGTAGGCGACGATCAGCGGCTCGTAGGCGGCGGCGTCCATCAGCTGCCCGTTGGCCTGGACCGTGAAGGCCTGGTGGCTGCCGTAAAGCGTGCCGGTCGGCAGGTCCACGTTGCCGCGCTGGATGGCGGTGACCACCTCGTCGAGGCCGATGCCGCGGTAGGTCAGGGCCTTGGGGTCCACCTGCACCCGCACGGCATATTTCTGGGTGCCCAGGATCTGCACCTGGGCCACGCCATTCACCATGGAGATGCGCTGGGCGATGTAGGTCTGCGCGTACTCGTCCACGGTGGAGAGCGGCAGGGTGGGGGAGCTGAGCGCCAGGTAGAGTACCGGCTGGTCCGCCGGGTTCACCTTCTGGTAGGTGGGGGGGTAGGGCATGTCCCGCGGCAGCTGGGCCGCCGCCTTGGCGATCATCGCCTGCACGTCCTGGGCCGCGGCGTCGATGCTCCGCTCCAGGGAGAATTGGATGGTTATCTGCGTCAGTCCCAGCGCGCTGACCGAACTCATCGAATCCACCCCGGCGATGGTTGAAAACTGGCGCTCCAGCGGGGTTGCCACCGCCGCCGCCATGGTGGCCGGGCTGGCGCCCGGGAGATTGGCGGAGACCAGGATCGTGGGGAAGTCCACGTTGGGCAGGTCGCTCACCGGCAGCAGTTGGTAGGCGGCGGAGCCGAAAATCAGGATGCCCAGCATGACCAGCGTGGTCATGATTGGGCGGCGGATGAAAACAGCAGCCAGGTTCATGGCTGGGCTTTGGTTGGGGTGGCCGCTTTGGCTTCCTCCCGCTTGATCTCCACTTTGGTGCCCTCGACCAATTGGAGCTGGCCATCCACCGCCACCAGTTCCCCGGGTTGGAGCCCCTGGTCAATCACCAGGCTCTCGCCGGCAAAGCGGCCCGCCACCACCGGCCGGTAGGCCACCGTCTGGTCGGGCTTGATCACGAACACGTATTGCCCCTTCTGCCCCGATTCCACCGCCTCCGAGGGGATCAGCACCGCGTTGGTTTGCGTGGAAAGCGTCAGGGACACGTTCACGAATTGCCCGGGCCACAAATTCCGCGCCTGGTTTTCGAATCGGGCTTTCAGCTTGATGGTCCCGGCTTCCACCGCGTTGTCGATGAATTCCAGGCGGCCCTGCTCCAGCGCCGCCTCCCGGCCGGGGATCGTCACCTGGACGGCCAGCGGGCTGCGCGCCTGGTTCACCTGGATGTCGTGCAGGTATTGTTCCGGCACCGAAAACTCCACGTAGAGCGGGCTGATCTGGTTCAGGATCACCAGGGCTGTATCGTTGGCCTTCACCACGTTGCCCTGGTTCACCAGGTAGTTGCCGGCCCGGGCGTTGATGGGGGCCTTGATGCTGCAATACTCGAGCTGCAGGCGGGCGTTTTCCAGGGCCGCCCGGTCGGAGGCTACCGCGGCTTTGGCAGCCGCCTCGGCTGCCTTGGCGGAGTCGTATTGGCGCTGCGGCACGCTTTCTGTCTTTAACAACTCCTCCGCCCGCCGCGCTTCCTGGGTGGCATTTTCGGCCAGGGCCAGATCCCGGGCGAGCATGGCCTCGGACTGCTTGATCGCCGCCTCGAAGGACCGCGGATCGATTTTGAACAAGGGGCTGCCTGCCTGGACATCCTGCCCTTCGGAAAACAGGATTTCCATCAACTGGCCCGTCACCAGCGGCTTGATCGAAACCGTGGCGAAAGCCTCGCCTTGGCCAAAGGTCAGCACCTGCACCGGGACATTGGTCTGGATGGCGGTGGCCGCCCGGACCGGGACGATCATCGCCCGTTTGGGGGCGGTCTCCGGCTTGCCGCAGCCGGCCAGCAGGGCGCAGCCCAAGGCCCAGGGCAGATGCCGGAGCAGCGTTTTCGGGCGGGCGGCGGCCGGGGCCGCTGCCTGCCGGTGGGGAAAAAGGGATTTCTGGAACATGGATAAAGAGCGGTTGCGGTCAGCGTTTGTTCAGCCGGGAAATACGTTCTTCCTGGAGCGTGCCAGTGACCCGTTCGAGGTTGCGCAAGGCCACTTGGAAGTCATAGAGCGCCACCGTTTGGTCGGTGCGGGACGTGTTCAAGTCGTTCAAGGCCGTCTGCACGCTCAGGCTGGTGGCGGTGCCCGCGCGGTATTGGTTTTGCACGGTTTTGAGGGCTTCCTCCGCGGCGGCCACCTCACTCTCCAGGGCCTGGAGGTTTTGGGTCAGGGTCTGCACGCTCAGCCAGGCGTCCTGGACATCGAGGTTCACCGTCTTGGCCAGGTCTTGCGAACGAAGTTGGGATTGCCGGGTTTCGTGTTTGGTTTTGACCAGGTCCACCTCCCGCTGGCCGCCGGCGAACAGCGGCACCGACATCGCCACCCCGGCTTGCCAAAAATTGTTGCGGCTGGAGGTGGTCTCCGGATCAACCCATTGGTTGCTCCACTGGGCCAGCAGTTTGGGGCCGTATTGGGCGCGCACCTCCCGCTCCCGCTCGCGGCTCTGGGAGATGCCCAGGCTGGCCGCGCGCAAATCCTCCCGCTGGCTGGCGGCCCGGGCCTGAAGCGTTTCCAAGGTATCCGTCCCCAGGGTGGCGGGCGCCGGTTCGATCACCTGGAAGGTCTCATTGGTGCCCAGATTCAAAAGGCTGCCCAGCGTATGGCGCGACAGGGTCAAGGCGTTTTCCGAGGCGGTCAAAACCCGGCGCGCTCTTTCCACCGCCACTTTGGCCTGCAGGGTGTCCGTTTTGGTTACTTCGCCCGATTTGGCCCGGTTTTGCGCCAGTTCCAGTTGCTGCTGGGACAAATCCAGCGTCCGCCGGTTGACTTCCGCCAGACGGGATTTTTTCAGAACGTCGTAATAAGCCCGGGCCACGCCAAACAGCACCCCGCGAACCGTGTAGTTGTAGGAATAACGGCTAGCCTGGGAGCCCAGCCGTCCGGCCCGGTAGGCCGCAAACACCGTCAGATCCACCAGCGGTTGCTGCACGGTAACGTCCCCCCGCCACGATTCCACGATCAGCGGCCCTTGCGCGGTGGTGATGTTTTCCTTGGGATTGTTATAGCTGCCATTGCCGGTGACGCGCGGCCCCACGCGCGTGAGCGCGCTCCACCGCACCAGATCGCTCTTCCGCACTTCTTCCAGCGCCACTTGGATGCTTTGGTCGGTGGCCAGGGTCCGGTCCAGGGCTTCTTCCAATGAAATAGTCCGGCCCGCATCCACCCCATTGGTTTGGGCGCAAGCCGAATACGCAAACCACATGCCAATCCACACCGGCAAGTTTTTCCAGAGTTTCATAACACCTTGATCTGCCCGGCAGCAGGTTGGTTTCCATCGCTGTCGTGACAGGATGCAGCACCTTAATGAAAATGCCTGCTCCGTCAACGGCTATCTACCGGCTATCTACCGGCCGCCCGCCCAGGGCTACGGCCGGACCCAGGGTGCTGCAGCCTGGCCCGAGGCGCGCACGGCAGCCGGGGTTGGACTGGGTCAGGTTGGCTCTCTGGTGGGTAAAAATGGCACACCCGGATGGGGTGGTGAATTTGTATATTGTTTAAGGCCAATTGGTTATGAAAATATGCCCATGCGCATCGTTCATGCTCTAAAACGTTGGGAACATTGGGTTTCAGGAGCTGGATGGAGACCACTGGAAACAAGGATAACCGTATGGATTTAAGCAAATTCACCGAACGTTCACAGGCCGCCCTGTCCGAAGCGCAGAACATCGCCACGCGCCATCATCACCAGGCCGCCGATGTGGAACATGTGCTGCTGGCGTTGCTGAGCCAGGAGGAGAGCCTGGTATCGCGGCTTTTTGAAAAAGCCCGCGTGGCGCCCGATTTATTGCGCGCCAAAGTGGAGGAGGAGCTTGCCCGCCAGCCCCGGGTGACCGGCGATGTTTCCACCAGCCCCGGCATCTACCTGACCAGCCGGTTGAACAAACTCCTGGTGAAAGCCCAGGATGAAAGCAAACGGCTCAAGGATGAATACGTGAGCGTGGAGCACCTGGTGCTGGCCATGTTCGACGAGCCGGCCGGCAGCGGGGCGGGCAAAATATTCAAGCAGCTTGGCCTGGGCCGGGACGATTTTTTCAAAGCGTTGTCGGAAGTGCGGGGCAACCAGCGGGTGACCAGCGCCAATCCCGAAGCCACTTATGAGGCCCTCGAGAAATACGGGCGCGACCTGACCCGCCTGGCGGCGCAGAACAAGCTGGATCCGGTGATCGGGCGCGACGCCGAAATCCGCCGTTGCATCCAGGTGCTTTCCCGGCGGACCAAGAACAACCCGGTGCTCATCGGTGAGCCGGGCGTGGGCAAGACCGCGATCGTGGAAGGATTGGCCCGCCGGATCGTGGCCCGGGATGTGCCGGACAGCCTGCAGGACAAACGCCTCGTGGCGCTGGACCTCGGCGCCTTGATCGCGGGCGCCAAATTCCGCGGCGAATTCGAGGAGCGCTTGAAAGCGGTGCTGCAGGAAATCACCCGCGCCGAGGGGCAGGTCATCCTGTTCATCGATGAAATCCACACCATGGTGGGCGCCGGCAAGGCCGAGGGCGCCATGGACGCCGGCAACATGCTCAAGCCCATGCTGGCGCGTGGGGAACTGCATTGCATCGGCGCCACCACCCTGGACGAATACCGCAAATACATCGAGAAGGACGCGGCACTGGAGAGGCGTTTCCAGCCGGTGCTGGTCAACGAGCCCAGCGTGGAGGACACCATCAGCATCCTCCGCGGCCTGCGCGAACGCTATGAACTGCACCACCGTGTGCGCATCCAGGACGCGGCGCTGGTCGCCGCCGCACAGCTTTCCCATCGCTACATCTCCGACCGTTTCCTGCCCGACAAGGCGATCGACCTGATGGATGAGGCATCGGCCAAGCTGCGCACCGAGATGGACAGCCGGCCCGAAGAAATCGAAACCCTGGAGCGGCGCCTCATGCAGCTGGAGATCGAACGCGAAGCCCTGCGCAAGGAAAAGGACCAGGCCTCCCAATTGCGGCTGGCCAACCTCGAGAAGGAGATCGCCGAGATCAAGCCGGAAAAGGACGCGTTGACCGCCCGGTGGCAGAACGAAAAACAATTGCTGGACGACATCCAGAAATTGCGGGAGGCCATCGAGATCACCCGCAACCAGGCCGAGGAGGCCCAGCGCCGCAACGATTACACCCGCTCCGCCGAATTGCAGTATGGCCGGATGCCCGAATTGCAGAAACAGCTGCAAAAGGCCGAAGCCACCCTCAAACACCAGGACCTGGCCGGCTCCCGGCTCTTCCAAAAGGAGGTCACCCCCGACGAGGTGGCGGAGGTGGTTTCCCGCTGGACGAGCGTGCCGGTTTCCCGGTTGCTCGAGGGTGAGAAGGAAAAGCTGCTGCGGCTGGACCAGATCCTGCACGAACGGGTCATCGGCCAGGACGAGGCCGTGCAGGCCGTGACGGACGCGGTCATCCGCGCCCGCTCCGGAATGAAAGATCCCCAGCGGCCGATCGGCTCGTTCCTGTTCCTCGGGCCCACGGGGGTTGGCAAAACGGAATTGGCGCGCGCCCTGGCCGGCAGCCTGTTCGACAGCGAGGCGAACATGGTGCGCCTGGACATGAGCGAATATATGGAGAAACACGCCGTGTCCCGCCTGGTGGGGGCCCCGCCGGGCTACGTTGGCTACGATGAGGGCGGCCAGCTGACGGAGGCGGTCCGCCGCCACCCCTACGCCGTGGTGCTGTTTGACGAGATTGAGAAGGCCCATGCCGACGTATTCAACATCCTGTTGCAGGTGATCGACGATGGGCGCCTCACCGACAGCCACGGCCGCACCGTGGATTTCAAGAACACCATCCTGATCATGACCTCGAACATCGGCAGCCTGCAACTGCTGGAGAATGCGGGTGCACAGCGTGAGATTGCCGAGCCCGTGCGCCGGCAGGTCATGGCGGAATTGCGCCGCCAATTCCGGCCCGAGTTCCTCAACCGCGTCGATGAAGTGGTCATGTTCAAGCCGCTGACCCTGTCGGAGATCGAACGCATTGTGGAGATCCAGCTGCAGCTCGTCCGGCAGCGCCTGGCCGGCCGGCGCATCGATCTGGAGTTGACCGGGGCCGCCCGGGAGCACATTGCTCGCGAAGGGTACGATCCCACCTACGGCGCCCGGCCGCTCAAGCGGTTCCTCCAGCGGCATATTGAAACCGCCCTCTCCCGCAAGCTGCTGGCGGGCGAAATCCAGGATGGCAGCCTGGTGAAGGTGGATTACCGCCACGAAGGGTTGGTTTTTGGGCACCGTCCGGT
>CAIMWS010000280.1 GCA_903845125.1 uncultured Verrucomicrobiota bacterium | reverse complement strand
CTTCTCATGCACCCGACCTTGCCCAATTGGAACTACACTCTCTTTCCAAAGTTAAACCGGAATTAATTTTTGCATGGGTGCTTATTCCATCGCCAGCCTCAGCGGCAACCAGTTTGGCCGCTACACAGTGGTGGTGGGCAACCTGGTCGGCAGCGTGACCAGCAGCGTGGCCAGTCTGGGAAGCTCATCGCCGTATGTCTCCGTGCAGCCAGTGAGTGCCTTGGCCAGCCTGGGGGCGGCCACCAACCTGGTGGCCACCGGCGGCGGGACGAATCTCACCTATCAATGGTTCAAGGACGGCGTGAAGCTTGTGGGCCAGACCAACACCACCTTGAGCTTTCCGAGTTTCCATTTGACTAACAGCGGCAGTTACACCGTGGTAACCACCAACGAAACGGGGATGGCCATCAGCTTCCCCGCCATCCTGAGTACGGCCAATGCGCGGCTCAAGGCTTGGGGCGCGAACGGCTTCGGCCAGTTGGGCCTGGGGGGTAACATTGACATTAATCGGCCCGCAAGTGTGGCGGACGACGTCGTAACTGCGGCGGCGGGAGCGATGCATTCCCTGTTTGTGAAGGCCGACGGCACCTTGTGGGCCATGGGCGGAAACGGCTACGGCCAGTTGGGGAACGGGAGCAACACGGACGCCAACCAGCCCGTGAGTGTGACGACCAACGTCGTGGCGGTGGCGGCGGGATACTACCACTCCCTGTTTGTGAAGGCTGACGGCACCTTGTGGGCCATGGGCGCCAATGGCAATGGCATGCTCGGCAACGGGAGCAACACGGATGCCAACCGGCCCGTCAGTGTCGCGAGCAATGTCGTCGCCGTGGCAGCGGGAGCGATGCATTCCCTGTTTGTGAAGGCCGACGGCACCTTGTGGACGATGGGCTGGAACATCTCAGGCCAGTTGGGCAACGGGAGCGACGCCAATACCAACCGGCCCGTGAGTGTGGCGAGTAATGTCGTCGCCGTGGCGGCGGGGGCTGTCCACTCTCTCTTCATGAAAGCCGACGGCACCCTGTGGGCGATGGGGGACAACTACTACGGCCAGTTGGGAAATGGCATCAACACCAACACCGTCGCCAACCGGCCCTTAAGTGTGGCCAGCAACACCGTGGCCGTGGCGGCCGGCTATCAGCACTCCATCTTCGTGAAAGCCGACGGCACCTTATGGGCCATGGGCTGGAATGCTAAGGGGCAGTTGGGAAACGGCAACAACACCAGTACCAACCTACCCTTGAGTGTCGCCAGCAACACCGTGGCCGTGGCGGCGGGATACGACCACTCTGTATTCACCAAAGCCGACGGCACCTTGTGGGTGACAGGGGGCAACTTCGCAGGCCAGTTGGGCAACGGGAGCTACGCCAATACCGACCGGCCAGTGGCAGTGTCCGGCCTGATCGTGGGCAGTCTGGTTCCGCTCGGTTGCGCCGCTCACTCCTTGGCGTTAGCCTGCACAGTCCCGCAACCGGCCAGCCTGGAAAACCAGTCCACCGTCGTCGGCCAACCGTTTACTTTCAGCCTGAATGTGACCAATGGCGACGGGCCGTTCACCTACCAATGGCAGTTCAACGGCACGAACCTTGACGGGGCCACCAATGCCACCTATTCCCAGGCCATCGCCCGGATGAGCGATGCCGGCACTTACTCGGTGGCCGTCACCGGCGTAGCGGGCAGCGCCGGTGCCAGCGCCGCTTTAGAGGTGGCCGCCGCCGTGCCTCCGCAACTCTCCAGCTTGACCAACCAGACCACGGTTGTCGGCCAATCGTTCATCTTCTCCGTGGTGGTGACCGATGGCGACTGGCCGTTCACCTACCAATGGCAGTTCAACGGCACGAACCTCGATGGCGCCACCAATGCCACTTATTCCCAGGCCAGAGCCCGGATGAGCGATGCCGGCGCTTATTCGGTGGTGGTCGCGAACGCGACGGCCAGCAACCGCGCCAGCGCCACTTTAACGGTGGCCAGCCCGCCCGTCATCACCGCCCAACCGCAAAGCGCCGTGGTATCCGCCGGCGGGACGGCCAGCCTTAGCGTCTCCTTCATCGGCGACGCGCCCTGCGGCTACCAGTGGTTCAAGGACGGGCGGAAGCTGCCGGGAAAGACCGGCAACACCTTGAGCATTAGTTCCTTTGGCCTCACCAACAGCGGCTGCTACCAGTTGGTGGTGACCAATGCCTACGGCCTGGCCATCAGCACTCCAGCCTTGATGAGCCTGCTCAATGCCCCGCTCAACGCGTGGGGGAATAACAGCGATGGCCAATTGGGAAATGGTAACGCCTACGACCAGCTTTCGCCAGTGCAAACTGCCAACAGCGTCGTGGCGGTGGCGGCCGGGGCCTACCATTCCCTCTTCCTGAAGAGCGATGGCACACTGTGGGGCGCAGGCGCCAACAACTGTGGCCAATTGGGGAATGGCAATACCGACAGTCAACTTTCGCCCGTGCCAACGGCCAGCAACGTGGTGGCGCTGGCCGCGGGGGATTCCCATTCCCTCTTCCTAAAGAGCGACGGCACTTTGTGGGGTGTGGGTGGCAACACCTATGGCCAATTAGGGATTGGGAATACCAATGACCAGGTTTGGCCGGTTGCGACGGCCAGCAACGTGGTCGCCGTGGCGGCGGGAACCTCCCATTCCCTCTTCCTGAAAAACGACGGTACGTTGTGGGCGATGGGGATGAACGGCTTTGGCCAGTTGGGTAACGGCATCAAAAATGACGGCATCGACGCCCACCCCACGCCCTTGAGCGTCGCTAGCAATGTAGTGGCGGTGGCGGCGGGAACCATGAATTCCTTGTTTGTAAGGAATGACGGTACCCTCTGGACCATGGGCTGGAACGCCTGGGATTGGTTACCCCATGCCACTCCGGTGAGCGTAGCGAGCAATGTCGTGGCGGTGGCGGGTGGAGCCATGCACTACCTGTTTGTGAAAGACGACGGAACCCTGTGGGCCAAGGGCTTCAACACCTATGGCGCCCTGGGCCTCGGCAACACGACCGATCAGTCTTCCGCGGTTTGTGTGACCAGCAACGTCACGGCGGTCGCGGCCGGCTATGGTCATTCCTTATTCGCGAAAAATGATGGCACCCTTTGGGCCATGGGCTTGAACGTCTATGGCGAACTGGGCAACGGCGGCCTGGGTGACCAGCAGAATTCCCCCTTGCAGGTGACGAACATGGTCGTCGGCAGCCTGGGTGCGATGCCTGGAGCCTTCTATTCTCTGGCGGTCGCCGGCAACGTGGCACCAGTTGTGGCCACGGTTACCTTGAGTGGCTTGAACCAGACCTACAGTGGCTCAGCTTTGAGCGTCACCGCCAACACCACCCCCGCCGGGCTTGCGGTCAGCCTGACTTACGACGATTCCACAGATCAACCGACAAATGCGGGAAGTTACAGGGTGGTGGCCTCTGTGGCAGAAAGCGGTTACACCGGCGGCACCACGAACACGCTGGTCATCGCCAAGGCTCCCCAGTGTATCACTATTCAGCCGCTCTCCAGCAACATCCCGCTCAACCAGTTCACCAACCCGATTCCCGTCGTGGCCACCTCCAGCAGCGGACTGCCCGTCTCGCTGGCCCTGGATGCCGGCAGCGCCGCCACGTTGACGGGCGGCAACCTGCTGGAAAACATTGGCCAGACCGGCACCGTCACTCTCCGCGCCAATCAGGCCGGCAACTCCAATTACCTGGCGGCCACGGAAGTGGTGCTGACCTTGGACGTGACCAAGGGAAACCAGTCGATCACCTTCGGCACTCTGGCCGGCCAGGTGGCGACCAACGCGCCGATCACCCTCGGCGCCACGGCCAGCAGCAGCTTGCCGGTGAGTTACTCGGTCGTCAGCGGCCCGGCCACCGTGAACGGCAACACCTTGACCCTGACTGGCGCCGGCCAGGTCACCGTCGCCGCGAGTCAGCCGGGCAATGGCGCTTACAACCCGGCCAATTCGGTGAACCAAACCTTCCCGGTGACGCGTGCGCCGCAGGCCCTCACCTTCGGCGCCCTGGCCGCTAGGACCTGCGGCGAGGCTCCGTTTGCCCTGGCGGGCAGCGCCAGCAGCGGATTGACGGTTGGCTACTTTTCTGCCGACACAAATGTGGTGGCGATCAACGGCGGCACGGTGACTCTGGTGGGCGCCGGCCCGGCCACCATCACGGCCAGCCAGCCCGGCAATGACTTCTACGAAGCGGCCGCCAATGCCAGCCAGACGCTCACCGTCAGCAAGGGCACCCCTCTCGTGGCCTCCTGGCCGGCGGCCAGCGCCATCCTCGTGGGCCAGCCCCTGAGCAGCTCCAGCCTGAGCGGTGGCGCGGCTTCCGTGCCCGGCGGGTTCGCCTTTGCCACGCCGGCGACCGTCCCCCTCGCGGGAACGAACGCGCAATCCGTCGTGTTCACCCCCACGGCCTCGGCCAATTACCTCGCGGTGACCGGCGCGGTGAACGTCGTGGTCAGCGCCAGCGTGCCAGTGACGCACACGGCCATCAACAACGGACCGTGGAGTGATCCGGCCACCTGGGACGATGGCATCGTGCCCGTTGCCGGGGACGATGTGGTCATCCCCGCCGGCCTCACCGTGACCATTGACGTGGATACGGCCCCCATCGGCAACCTGACCATCGGCGGCACGCTCACCGTGCCCGCCAACCAGACGCTCACCCTCAGCGGCAGCTTTACCAACCGCGGCACCTTCAATCCCGGCGCCGGCACGGTCCTCTTGACCGGCACCTCCAGCCAGGTGCTGGCGGCCACCGCCCCCGCCACGCTCACCTTCTACAAGCTGACGGAAAACAAGGATCCCGCCACGGCGACAGTGACGGCCACCAGCAAGCTCAAAGTCACCAAGAAGCTCACCATCACCAGCGGCACGCTCAACAGCGCCAGCGATTATCAGGATATTCTCATTGAGACTGCCGGCACCCTGGCGCTGACCAGCGACATCACCATCGCGGGCGACTTGGTGATCCAGGGCTTTGGCAACCTGACCACGGCCGGGCACGGGATCACCTTCAACGGCGCCACCAACCAGAATCTGACCCTGGACAACGTAGTCCAGTTTGATGGCCTGACGGTGACCACCAACACCACGCTGATTGAAACCGAGTGGGCCGAGAACGTTTCTGTCCGCGGCACGATTCACAACCAAGGCATCATCCGCAAGACTCAGCCGGTGACCGACGTCGGCCAGCTTTACTTTGGCCTGGCGGGGAACTACGCGGCGGGCTTGGTGATTATTGACGTGACCGACCGGCCTGGCGCCGGCCTGCTCACGGCCATCCAGGTGGACCGCATGGATGCCAACCATCCCAACGCCCCTGGCACGAACGTCACGGGGATTTTCTGGACGATCACGCCATCGGGGAACAATTTCGCGGCGACCGTGATCCTGCCGCACGACAACTTGCCCGATCCGCAGGTGTGCCGCTACCGGAACTTGGCCTGGGATGCGGCGCGCAGCGGGTTCGACCCGAACACGGTCACGCGGACGGGCCTCACCGCGTTCGGAGATTTCGCGGTGTTCAACGCTCTGCGGCTCGCCAGCAGCACCACCACGCTGGCTTCCAGCCTGAATCCTTCCACCTACGGCGACAGCGTGTCCCTCACCGCCACCGTCACGCCGAGTGCCGCCACCGGCACAGTAACGTTCAAGGATGGCACCGAAACCCTGGGCACGGGCACGTTGAACGCCGGCGTGGCCACCTTTACCTCCAGCGGCCTGGCCGCCGGGACGCACAGCCTCACGGCGGAATACGGCGGCGACAGCCGCTACAGCTCGAGTGTTTCCAATCCGCTGAGCCAGACCGTGGCCGCCCCGTCCGGCACCCCCCTTTACGATAACCTTGGCCAAACGCCATTCACCGAGGCGATGTATGAGAAGGATACCTGGGCCGCATCCCAGTTTACCACCGACGCGCATGACTACCTCCTTAAATCCGTGGTGCTCCTGATGTATCGCAGCGGACCCAGCACCGCCCAACTGGACATCTATTCCGATTCTGGTGGCAGGCCGGGAACCTCCCTCGGAACCCTGACCTCGCCCGAAGCTGTTCCGGCCGACACCGCCGCTGAAGTCACGTTCACCACCGTGGGCATTGCCTTGCCGGCCAGTTCGACCTATTGGGTCGTTTTGCGGGCCCCGACCGGACAGCTTTGGTGGAGCTATACCCAGGACACCACCGGCACTGGCCCCGGCTTCAGCACCACCTATACTTTTAGCGAGGACGCTGGAGCAAGCTGGAAACTGCCGGAGAACATTTGGCCCAACCAACTGCAAATCAACGCCAGCCTCGCCCCCGCCCTCTCCACCCTGGCGCTGGCCTCCAGCCTGAATCCCTCCCCGTACGGCGGCAGCGTGACCCTCACCGCCACCGTCACCCCCAGCGCCGCCACGGGCACGGTGGCGTTCAAGGACGGGACCACCCCCCTGGGCACCGCCACCCTAAACGGCGGCGTGGCGGTGTTCACCACCCATGGCCTCAGTGTGGGCAGCCACAGTCTCACGGCCGAGTACGCCGGTGACTCGACCTGCCGCGGCAGCACCAACCGCCCGCTGTCCCAAATGGTGATCCAGGCTACGGCGGCGGTGTCCCTGGGCAGCCTGGCCCAGGCTTACACCGGCGGCGCCCGGAGCGCCACGGCCACGACGGCGCCTGCGGGCTTGGCGGTGACCTTCACCTACGACGGCAGCGCCCTCGCCCCAACCAATGCGGGCAGCTATACGGTCATCGCCTCGGTGAATGACCTAAACTATGCCGGCCGTACGACCAACACGCTGGTGATCGCCCGGGCGCCCCAGACCCTCACGGTGCAGCCGCTCTCCAGCCGTCTGCCGCTCAACCAGTTCACCAACCCGATCCCGGTGGTGGCCAGCGCCAGCAGCGGGCTGCCGGTGACCCTGGCGCTGGAGGCGGGGAGTGTGGCGACGCTCACCGACAACTCCCTGGCCAATATCGGGCAGACGGGCATCATCACGCTGCGGGCCAGCCAGGCGGGCAATTCGAATTACCTGGCGGCGGCCGAAGTGGTGCTGGTGATGGATGTGGTCAAGAGCAACCAGGAGATCGTGTTCGATCCCCTGGGCAGCCAGTTGGCGACCAACCGGCCGATTGAACTGGCGGCCACGGCCAGCAGCGGGCTGGCGGTTTCGTTCGCGGTCGTCAGCGGCCCGGCCACCCTCAATGGCAACCAGCTGACGCTGGCCGGCGCCGGGGAGGTCACGGTGGTGGCCAGCCAGGCGGGCAATGGGAACTACAACCCGGCCAGCCCGGTGAACCGAAGCTTCACGGTAGCGCTGGCGGGGCAGGCCATCACCTTTGGCCCACTGGGCGCCAAGGTCTATGGCGATGCTCCCTTTGAGCTGGCGGCCACGGCCACCAGCGGGCTGCCGGTCACCTACGAGACCCCGGACACGGGGGTGCTGCGGATCAACGGTAGCACGGTGGTGGTGGTGGGGGCGGGCACCGCCACGATCACCGCCCGGCAGGCGGGCAATCATTATT
>CAIMWS010000279.1 GCA_903845125.1 uncultured Verrucomicrobiota bacterium | reverse complement strand
CTCTGCTTGGAAAGGAAAAAGGCTGCCGGGCGATGTTCCTGTAGATCAGGGGCGGGTCAGTTTATCTGAGCAGACCCGGGTCAATTCTCGTGAGCGGTATAGATAGATCCAGGAATCCGTCGTTGTCATAGTCGGCCCAAGTCGCGGAATTGCACTGGTTCGTGCGGGTTTGCGGGAACGACGCACGCTCGAATTCTCCCTGCCCCACGTTGCGATAAAAAGCGTTGACCGAACTCCAACAGGCCGCAAACAAATCGAGCCGACCATCGTTATCGTAATCACCCCAGGCGCCGACCAGCGGAATGGTCGAGGCATCCCGGGTGATCGCGTTAGTGACCTCCACAAATCGACCGGTGCCGTCATTGCGAAAAATACGGCTCTGGGAGGGATGATTTGCCACGAAAACTTCCGACCGGCCATCGTCGTCATAATCCCCCCATGCCAATCCGCCAAAGGTCTTGATTTTGACTAAGTCGCCCACTTCATTGGTCGTCAAGCTTATAAAAGTTCGGCCGTCCTGGTTGCCATACAGAAGGTTCCTCGTGCCAGTTTGAGTCGAGAGGTAAAGATCCAACCGCCCATCCAGGTTGTAATCAATCACACTAACGCACCCAGGATCGGAACTTAGAAACTGACTGTCAATAAAGGTCCCATTGCCGTTGTTGAAGAAGAAATATGCGGGTTTGTTTGAGCCAGCGAAGAATAGATCCGGACGTCCGTCGTTGTCAAAGTCCGCCCATAGGGCGCCCCACCCATTGAGACTGGAAGGCAGGACATTGGGGACGGCTGCAAACGTGCCGTTGCCCAAGTTACGGTACAAGGTTGATTTGCCAGTCGTAAATCGAGCCACAAACACGTCCTCGAATCCGTCGCCATTGTAATCGGACCAAACGCTATTAACAGTACAGCCCTGGTCCGTAACCAGCGGCCCGGTCGTGATCTTGGAAAAGCTGGTATCGACCGTCAGGTACACGAAATTGGTGCTGACTTCCTGACTCGCATTGGTAACGACCACGCTGTAGCGGCCGGCCTGGCTGGCTTGGATATTGGTTAACTTCAGCATGCTACTGGTCTCGCCGGGCAGGTCCACACCGTTCAAACGCCATTGGCCGATCCCGGCCACTTGTTTGGTCAAAGTGACCGCGCCGCCCTGGCTGGCAGTGGGATTCGTCGGCGTAATGCGCACCACCTCGGTGTAGGTGATAATACGGTCGGGAACAACATTGCCGATTTCCTGCACATTGCCCGAGGGCCACTCGATTCCTGCACATTGCCCGAGGGCCACTCGATGCGGACGAGGTCCACACTCGTGGCATCGCCCAGCCCGAAATGGGCGCGTATGTCGTTTTGCGCCCGGTTGCCTCCGGCTATCTCGCGCGTTTGCCAAACCGTCTTCCCGCCTATGGTCGCCTTCACGCGGACCTTCGCGCCGATGGCCGATCGGTTGGAGGCCGTGCCCACCAGCTTGATCATGATCCAGTGGTTGCTGTTGCCGTTGTTGTGATACAGGAGTTTATCGTATCCCGCTCGAGTGGTGACAAACAAATCCAGGAAACCGTCGTTATCATAGTCACCCCAGGCACAAGTAAGGGAGAGGCCTGAATCCGTGGACACACTTCCAGCCGTTACCAAGGAAAACCTCCCATCGCCATTGTTGTGGTAAAGCAGGTTGGTGGTGGCGTTGCCGCCCCCTCCCCGGCAAATGAACAGGTCGAGCCAGCCATCGTTATCATAATCACCCCAAATGCCCAAAACTCCCCCTCCCAACTGGGTTTTTGTCCATTCACCATTGCCATCGTTATGGAACAAACCACCGCTAGTTAGAAACACGTCCAACCAGCCATCATTGTCGTAATCGCCCCAGGACGGAGAGATTTCTACGTCGGTTTCCTTTCCCAACGCGCCCCCGGTGAGGAGCACGAATTGGTCGTTGCCGTCATTCCGAAACACTTTTGGCCCGGTCCAGGTGCCTAACACCAAATCCAGGTCGCCATCGCCATCCATATCCCCCCAACCGGTCCCTTCCACATTCCATCCATTATTCTGGACTAGCGGGCGGCTGTTAACGACGGTAAAAACCCCATTGCCTCGGTTACAGTAAAGTATATTGGTCCAATTATAAGGAGTCGTAGTCGAGTCGTGCCATTCGTTGGCCATGAACAGGTCCAGGAAACCGTCCTGGTTGTAATCCCCCCAGGCCGGAACGCAGGAAAAAGTCTGGGGAACTGGAAGTGCGCCGGCGCGGGTGACCTTGATGAATTTACCGTTCGCTTGTTGGCGGTAAAGCACACCGGGGCCGCCTTTCGACAGCTTCACATCGATCAATCCGTCGTTATCATAGTCGCCCCAGGCCGCAAACCACCAATCAGCCTTTTCACCCACCAGGCTGCCAACTTCATTGGTGGTCAATTTGCTGAAGGTACCATCCGCTGAATTATAACGATAAAGAGCGTTGGTGTAGTACAGAGAACCATACCAGCCACCATTTACCACAAAAAGTTCGATAAAACCGTCGTTGTCATAGTCCACCCAATTGCATCCAAAGGATTCGTCAAAACGATTGAAAGTCGGGTGGGTGGCAAGCTTGGTGAAGGTGGGATCGACGGTCAGAGTCGCGACCTGGCTGGTAATGGAGCCATATAAGTTCGTGATGACCACGGCGTACCGGCCCACGTTGGCGAGTTGGGCATTGGTGATCGCCAATGACCGGTTGGTGGCTCCGTCCATGGGCGCGTCATTGAAAAACCAACGGTAATCCAAGGGTGTTGTCCCCAAGGTGTTAACACTGAAGGTTGCATTGGCACCCCGACTAACCAACTGGTTGGCCGGTTGTTTGGTGATGCCTGGAGGTGTTTGGTCCTGGCCGTTAAGTGCTGTCTCGAGGAACAGCCCACCGGCAAGGCAGGCATTGATGAATTGTTTTATATTCATAGGTTTTACTTTGCTTGTTTTTTGGTTTCATGTTTTCGGTATTTTTCTAATGAGCCGGATTGGCCGGCAACGACTTAAACGGGAAAAAAAGAAGTGAACCGCGGAAAGAAAAGTCGCACAATCCCATAACAGAAGGCAACGAAGGAAATGAAGCCAGGAAGGATGATTGAGCATACCGTTTATTTGGAATCATAACTTCGTTTCCTTGGTTAGCTCTTGTTGAGCATTTCATTGGTTGTATTCACCTTCACAAGAATTTGATTTAAAGTCCTTTAGGACGGCCGATAATAGCCCAGCGATTCATCGCTGGATGGCTTGGGCTTGCTGCAAAGAAACGGACACTAAATGCACTAATAATTTAGTTGAACGGATTTTCATAGTCAAGCGGAAATATATATTCCAACGCGCTGTTTTGCGGCTTTTCCTTGGGTAGGGCGCGCCTTTTCATTTTGCGAAGCGCCAGGCAACCGGTGACTTAGAGAAAATGAGTGCCCGCAGGCGGTCCGGGCCACCATCGCAACGATGAAAGCATTTTGGGAACCGGCGCACCCTGGCCTTGGACTTGGGATGGAGTATTCGCTGCTGGGCTATCCACTCCCAGGCCAAACTCCCAGTCCAGCGGCCAAAAATGCCCAGCACCCAAGCGGAGTTGGGGGTATAATCAACCGGCTGCGGTCTGCATCCAAAACCACATCCAAACGGTGGTGCAAACGGATTTCAATCACCCAATAGCCCCGCTTGAGCTTGAGAAAAGCCAGGGCAGCCAGTCGCTCCCAGGTTAAGCGGCTGATCCGGTAATCCATTTCGGTGTGCTTCTTGCTCTTGCGTCGAACCCGGCGTTTGAGCCGGGCGATGGTCCGGGCACGTTGCAGGCGGGAATGAACACGCTTCCGTCAAAGGCACGCGAATTCGATGCACGGTTGTGCCTGGCTGGGGATGTCCGCGTGGGGAGTTCGGCTGCCGTTCGATGGCTGGCCGCGCGCTGACCCACTCACCCCCACCCCTTCCCGGGCAAACCAACTTCGCCGTGGACGGTTTTGCCATGGGCGGCGTGGCGAGTTAGGAAGAGAGCCTTTTTCATAAACTTAATATGCTGCCGGGGAGGGGGTTGCCGATGGCTTGCGCATGGTGAGCATGGGGGTTCAATTTTCTGCACGAGCGGAAGCGAGATTCAACGGACCGGGTTGGCCGAATCAATCCGGCAGGCGTTGCGGCAAAATCCGGTGACGGCGTTGATTGGCCCACGGCAGTGCAGCAAGACGACGTTGGCCCGCCAACTGGCAGCCCGGGAGCTGCATGAGTATTTCGATTGGGAAGCGCCCTCGGCCAGGGAACGGCTGGCCCACCCGATGCCCACCGTGGAGCCGTTTAAAATAGGAATGCTCAGAGAGGTTTTCCACGGACCGGTACCGGGCGTTTTGTAACGGTTTGGCCCAGGGCGGTGGAAAACCCGATTCCGCCGCCGGCAGCCTTTTTATTCCCGCACTTTTGGAAATTTGCAGGCTCGCTTCATTTCTTCGGGAGCAATACCCGGCGGCGGCCGTCTAATCTCCCGGTGGCTGGTTCGGGATGAGTTTTGGAGGATCGGCGGGTGGGCGCGCCAATTGGGCGGTATCTCCTCGCCAAATCCCGTTGAGAATCTAAAGTGTTTGGTATTTGGATGATGTCCGGGGAACCGGCGATAGAAAGGATCAGAACATGAAACGAATGATGATAATCGGCATTTTGGCGCTCACCTTGTTTCCCTCGGCGCGCCTCCATGCGCGGGTGAAATTGGTGGCTTTGCCGGAGCGGGCGCGGATGGTGTTGTCGCTCAACAACCCGAGCGCCACGCTCGTGGAGGAGGAACGGGTCTTGCCGCTGCAAAAGGGGGTGAACCAGGTGGATTTCAGCTGGCGGGGCGTCAATATCGACCCCAATTCCATCCAGGTGCGCGTGTTGAACCACCCGGAGGAGGTGCAGTTGCTGAATACCAGCTATCCGCCCAACGAAAACGCCCTGGTATGGGCCTTCAGCAGCCCGGAGGCGCGCGAGGAGCGGATGCGCATCACCTACCTGCTCAACGGATTGACGCGGGAGATCGTTTACAAGGCCGTGGCCGAGCCCACCGAGAAAAACCTCACCCTGCGCAACTACCTCCGGCTGCGGAACGATTCCGGCGAGGATCTGGCCGAGGCGGAGATTGGCATCGGTTACGGTGCCCAGTTCAAGAAGACCATCGCGCATGAGGAGGTTATGGAGCTGCTCTCCGAACGGATCGAAAACCTGCCGGTCAAAAAGGTGCTCACCTGGGATGCCGGGCAGCAGCCCTGGGATCCCGAGTATGAAAAGCAAACCGTGGGCATCCCGCTCTCCTATGTGATCAAGAACGACCAGGCGTCCAAGCTGGGCACCCATACGCTCCTGCCGGGCAAGGCCCGCATTTTTCTCAAAACCAAGGAAATTGCCGACGATACCTCTGCCAAGCCGGGCGAGGGCGTGGCCTTCACCGGCGAGGATTGGGTGGCTTTGACCCCGGTTGGCCGCGAGCTGAAGATGTTCATCGGCCAAAGCCGCGATGTGAAGGTGACCCAGCGCAAGGTCAAGGAGGACCGCACCAACCTCCGCCGCAACCTCGCCAACCAGGAGGTGGTGTGGGACACCGATGAGATCTACAAGATCGAGATCGAGAACTTCAAAAAGACCGCCATCGACCTCGTGATCGTGGAGCATGTGGCCGGTTATTGGAAGATGGTGGAGAATAGCCACCCGGAACAGTTCAAGAAAAAGGATGCCTTCACTTTTGAATACCACCTGAACCTCCCGGCCGAATCCACCGGCGCCAAAAAGACCGTGGTCTCCTATAATCTGAACCGCTTCAACGTCCAGGGCAACGAGCCGAAGGATTTTTAAACGCCAGGCGAGCCACCGCAACTTTCAACCATTTCTGGCCTATGAAATCATGCTCGTTTTTCCGCCGCTTCGTTTTGGCCGGCGCCCTCGCCCTGTGCGGCGTTTCTGCCGCCCAAGGCCGCATCAACGTGGTGACCCTCCCCGGCCGGGATTCGGTCCAGCTGACCATCTACAATTCGGCCGATCTCACCCTGGTGAAGGAAACCCGGCACCTGACCTTCCGGAAAGGATTGAACCGGCTGGAGTTTTCCTGGGCCAACACGCTCATCGACCCCACCTCGGTGGAGTTCCGGGCCTTGTCCCACGCGGACGAAGTCGAGGTGCTGGATGTCCGCTTCCCGCCCCGGGTGACCAACACCCTGGAATGGCAGATCCAAAGCGAATGGTCCGGCGAGGTGGAGGTGGAAATCCGGTTTTTCACCAGTGGCATCACCTGGTCAGCGGATTACGTGGCGGAGGTCAACCGGCCGGAAAAGCTGATGGAGCTGGCGGGTTCGGTGCGGATCAACAACCAAAGCGGCGAGGATTATGAAAACGCCCAGGTCCGCCTGGTGGTGGGGACAATCCGCCTGGTTGAAAGCATTTCCCAGCTGGCCCAGGCCGGCCGGCCGGGCGGTTCCAAGGCGGTGGCGGAAGAGGCGCCCATGGCCATGCCCGCCCCTCCTGCTGGCCCGAGCGCCCGCGGGGGGCGCGCCGCCGGCGCGCTGATGATGGCGGATGGCCTGGCGGCGGCCAAACCCAAGGAGATCATCAAGCAAGGCTTGTCCGAGTATTTCCTCTACACGGTTGAGGGCCGGGACACCATCCCCACCGGCTGGGCCAAGCGGATGCCGTCCTTCAAAGGCAGCGCGGTGCCCATCACCAGCTATTACAAATACGAACGCGAGCGCTGGGGGGACCAGGTCATGCGCTATTACCGTTTCAAGAACAACCGGGACAGCAAGCTGGGCAACGAGCCTCTGCCCGACGGCCAGGTGGCCGCTTTCCGGATCGTGGGGGACGATAAATCGTATGCGCTGGTGGGGCGCACCGCGGTCAAATATATCCCCATCAACGAGGAGGTGGATTTGGAGCTGGGCAACGACCAGGAAGTGCAGGTGAAGCCAGCCTTGATGAACTGGGAAAAGACCGATCTCCGCTTCGACAACGAGGGCAACGTCAAGGGCTGGACCGTCCGGGAAACCTGGCAGGTGGAAATCCAGAACTCCAAGGAGATCGAGGTGGTTCTGGATGTCCGCCGCAGTTTCTCCGGGGATTGGAGCCTCAAAACCGAGGTGGCCTATGACCGGGTGGATGCCAGCAAGATCAAGTTCGTCCGGCCCCTCAAAGCCCGGGAAAAACAGGTCTTCACCTACGCGGTGACCACCCATCACGGTGTCAACGCCACCCGTTGAACCCCGGCCTCACCTGCCTATGAAAAACCAGCCTTGTCATTGCCAGTTGCCAGCCAGTGCCCACGGGCCGGTGCTTTCCGCAGGCCCGGCCCGGCGGTTGGGCCTGCTGCTGGTTGGGCTGTGCCTGTCCGCCAATTGGCTCCAGGCCCGGATCAACGTGGTCACCCTGCCCGGGCGGGATGCCGTGCAGCTGACCATCTATAATTCGGCCGACCTGACGCTGGTCCGGGAAACCCGGAGCCTGGTCTTCCGGAAGGGGGTGAACCGGCTGGAATTCTCCT
>CAIMWS010000278.1 GCA_903845125.1 uncultured Verrucomicrobiota bacterium | reverse complement strand
TGATGTTGGTGATCGCTTTAGGACTCCCATTGAAACCGGCTGCTCGATGACTCTTCATCCCCTGAGTCTACCAGTTGCCACCGCCTCGTATAGGGCGCACCCCTCTTAACGCTTACTCTGATGTTTCGGACGGAAATTGATGGTGAACACTCCCTGCATTGTTGCCTCTGGTAAAACATAATGGAGCAAGGCTATCGGCGATCAAACTGGACTTCCACCAAACCGCCGCCAACTGCGAAATGGATCCAAGTCCCAACTACTGGCCCCTTGGCCAAAACAACCGCCTTGCGATAGAGATCCAATTGCCCGCTGAAAGAGAGTGCTTTTTCAGGCCAGGCTGAACTGCCGCCAGGAAATGATTTGTGGTCAATGATGATCCAGCCTTGGGCTGTTTCCAGCAGCAGATCCATGATGCCGGTCACTTGCCGCCCTTCCTCTGCGGTGACTGTAAATGGAACTTCAACCAGCATTTTCCCTGGTTGGAATCGGTTTAGGATCTGTGTGCGGAAACCGTGGACTGCGGCAATCACAGCTTCCGGATCAATTGCGGAGGCGAGCCCAAAGCCATGCAAAGTGCGGGTGGCCATCAATAAGCGGCTTTCATGACCTGGATTGAGCAATTCAGCAGCGAAGATGGCGTGGATGGCATCGCCCAATTCCGATTCGTCATACTTGCCTGCCACCGGCAACCGCATGCCGAAATTGATGGTTTCGCCGCAGCGGCCATTCAACACGGGCGCCTGTCCGGAAGGAGTCAGGCGGACCGTTTTTTTCCCCGACCGTGTGAGCGGCGGTGGGAACCAGGCAAATTCGGCAGCAGGGGCAATGAGGGAGGTATTCTGTGGTGGGGAAAATTCAACCGTCCGGCAGGGGATGGAACCTCCGCTGGGAAGATCGATCCGGCCGTTATTATCCACAAACCAAGGTGCTTTGAGGCTGTCCAGCCAGGCCGCAGGGATCGCTTTGTCCCTGGCAAGGATCAACAAATCCCGCGGGCGGGTCAGGCCTACATAAAGCAATCGGAGTTCCTCCTGCTCGGCGGCATGTAAAGACGCCTTCCCGATGAGGCTGGCCTCGATCCGATCCGCCAGCGCGATGCCGGTTTTCTGCTTGCCAAACGGCCACACCCAAAACCGCAGGCAGCGATTGGCCAGCGGTTGGTCCGGATCGAAAGGAAAGCCCGAGTTGCGGGCGGCAACCTGAACTTCCCAAAGGCGGGGTTTGGGCACATTATCCAGGCTGGAACAGACCACCACCGGCCACTCCAAACCTTTGGCGGAGTGGTAGGTGCCGACGTAGATGGCATTCGCCTGCTCATCCGAAGCTTTGGCGTCGTTTTCGGATCGTTTCCGGTCATCACACCAGAAAAGGAAGCCGGCGATGGTCGCTGGGATATGGCTGGTGGCGCAGGCTTCTTCGTATTGGGCGGCCAGCGAGCGCAAGGATTCCAAATTGGCACGGCGCTGCGCGGAGCGCTCCAAACTGGGCCCCCAAGCCGAAACGGTTCCCAGAACATCCGCGGCGATTAAAGCGATGGCGAGCGCTTCCGATGGCGAGTAAATCTTCAGCCGGGCCCGGGCCTGGTCGATCGCCACCACGGCCGGGACAATGAAAGGTGCTTCCATGCCCCAGCGATCACCCAACCGTGTCAGCGGCTGCGAGGCCAGGTAATCGAGGCGGCTCGCAAGCCATTCCTCCGGTTTTTGGGTTCCGCTCAAAGCGGCTATCTCAGCCGTTGCCAGGGTATCGAAGGGATCCGCCAGGCGCCGGAGGCAGGCGATAGCCAGACGGGCCTCCGGTGTCGTGAGCAGCCCAATTTCGGCCCGCGTGACCGGGAATCCGCGTTGCACCAAAGCCTCGGCGGCCTCGGCGGCCGCATCTTGGGAACGGCAGAGGATGGCCACATCCCGCAATTCCAAGCGGCGAAGCTCATGGGTTGCTTTGCCCACCGCCTGGCAGCCATCGCCGCGAGTGAGCAACCGGGCCACGCCATCGGCCAAAGCATCGGCATAGGGTATGCCGTTCAATTTCTTTAAGCGCGGATTTCTGGCATCCTTGGTGAATTCCCCGCTGGTTAATTCAAAAAACTCCACCGCCGGCTGGCTGGGAGCAATCCGGCCCGGCCTGGCTTTGAGCCTGACCTCCGCGTCTTCCAGGCCGAGCGATTGCCGGAAAGCGGGCGCAAACAAATCGCTGGCGGCATCCACCAGGGCGGGGGAGGATCGCCACGAGGTATTGAGCGGATCCGCAATGGTGCCGCCCCGATTTTTAATGGCCTCCACCACCGACCGGACCAATTCAGGATCGCTATCCCGAAAACCGTAGATGGCTTGTTTCACATCCCCAACCCAGATGACCTGCCTGGCGCAGGAGGCCAGTTGCATAAAAAGGGCCAGCTGGATCGGGCTGGTGTCTTGGAATTCATCCACAACCAGGAGATCCAATTCCTGTTTGAGAATATCCCGGATTACGGGAGTGTTCCGCAGCAAATGACAGGCCCGTTGCTCCAGATCGGTATAGTCGAGCAGGCCGCGCTCTTCTTTGAGTTTTTGAAAAGTTGCCAGGGATTCGCCCGCCACCGCGAAAACCAGGCGCGTGTAAGTTCGGATGTCCTCATGCAATCGCGGATGGCTTTCCACTTTCGCCGCCGTGTCCAGCACCGTTTTGGCCTCACCCAGGCTGGTTGCGCCCGGCTTGGTTTTTGATAATTTTGCCCATTCACTCCAGGGCAGACGGCCGGCTTGGAGCTGGGCCAGGCTGGCTCGCAGCAGGCCCAGGTATTCTGCGGTCACTTTGGTCGCGTCGCCATTGCCGGCTATTTTTTCTTGAGCGGCTTCCATGGCGGCTGCCAACTCACCATCGAGATCGGCCGCAGTGGGTTGCAGCAGGAAACTGGACAAGCTGTTGATGGATTCCTCTCCCATGGCGGCCAGGGAGGATATCGCAAGGTCGTTCGCACGCATCGCATCGATGATCTGGCGAACTTGGTTTTTCCAGCTAAACTGTGTTGTTTTGGGGTCCGATTGTCCGAGTCGGTGGGCAACCTGCTGCAACTGCTCAATTTTTTGCAGGTCGGTGGCCATTTCGACTGCCTGGCCCAGAAAGGCGGCCACCTCCTCCGGCGGCAGGATTTCGATGCGGGGTGAGATGCCAGCCTCAAAGGCAAACCTTTGAAGCAATTGGCCGCAGACACTATGAACCGTTCCGATCAAGCCCTGGTCGATGCCTTCGGCCAAAGTTGGGCGGTCGGCTTGGTATAAACCTTGGCGCAGCCGTTCCCGTAGCTCATTGGCGGCCTTCCTGGTAAAGGTGGTGGCCATGAGGCCGCCTGGGCGGCAGGAACCGTCCACCAGGCACTTGACGATGTCCCGGGTGATCCGGTGGGTTTTGCCAGAGCCGGCACTGGCGCTGATAAAAGTGATGTTTTTCATGCGCTGGCCTCCCAGCCCGTGAGGGCATCATATTCGTTGTATAGCATCTTGGTTTTGTCAGCCATCCAGGCGGGGCAAGGCGGAGTGAAATCAGGCATGCCTAGGCAATGGGGTGCTTCAGAGGCGCCCTGCACGGTTAATTCTATCCAGCCCTCATCCAGCAGTTTTCGCCGCCAGCGCCAGACTTCCAGGAACTCCCGCCAGCAGCCTGCAAGATCATTGGCCCCAACCTGGGCTGGCACAATTTCAGCCTGGGGAAAGTAGTTGTTATTTGGTGCCAGCAAGGTTTGTGTGCCCAGGATGTAAAAGGCCACTTCGGGCCAAACCCGCTGATGCGCGCAACTCCACAGATGGCCATAAACCGCCAGCTGGAGCGGACGATTTTCCCGGATTTCCAAGCGCCGGGTTTTCAAGCCTCCGAACTTGAGATCCACCACTGCGTGGTGGCCCCGGGCATCCTTTACCACCAAGTCGAGGATTCCGCCGATCTGCCCGTTTTCAAAAGGGGCTGGCGCCATGGCCAGGTTCGATTGTGCCTCCGTCACGCCCGTTGTCCTAAGCTGCCTGATCAACTGCCACAGGGCGGCTTTGCCAGTGGCCAGCAAGGCCAGGGAATCAGCCCGTTTTCCGGGCAACAGCAGGTTGGCCCCCTCCTGTTCCAATAACGGGGGCCACTGGCTGTCCATCCATTTTTCCAGCTCGGTTTTGGTAGCCGCCAGCCATTGGATCTGGTCCGGTGGGGCCGCCAGCAAGAGGTCCAGAAGCCGGTGGAGAATATTTCCGCTCTGGCGTTTCCCATCTTGGAGGCGGGACTCGACCAACGGGCCAGCCTTGAGCTTGGCGATATACTTCAGAACCCAGGCGCAGGGGCTGAAAATGAATTTTTCGGCGCTGGAAAAGGATTCTTCTGGCCGTGGCCCCAAGCTGGTTCCGGCCGGGAGCTTCCAGCAGCGGCTCAAGCCTGGCAAGGGTTGGTGCGGCAAGGAGCGCAGCTGGAACAGGGGCGCAGGATGGGTGCCGGCAAGGGTGAGGTCCAAATCCACCGTGGGCAGCGCAGCGGATTTTCCCAGCATGGCGAGCAGGCGGGTTTGCAGGGGATGCGGAGCCACCGGTTCCCCAGCTTTTACCCGGGGGGTAAAAAGGATGAGCTGTTTGCCAGCCGCCATAATCGGGCGCAGCCAGGAATGGCTTTCCCGCAGGGCCAGAATATCGGGCTGGATGAGCCTGATACCCCGCCTGGCCAGCACCTCCAACTCGTTTTGCGTCCAGGGTGTCCGGGGTGCTGATGGTGGCTCCTGGAAATCCCACCACAGAACTGTGTCAGCCGGCTCCAGGATGGCCCCCGGCGTCTGCACCCGCAAGACATGGCCGGCTTCCGCCTGGGAAATGCCGTCTGCCCAGCCAGCTGAACAGGCTTGCTGGAGCATCCGCTCCAACTGGCTGCGGGCAACTTTTGCCTGGCCTTTAAGCAAGCCGGCCATCTCGGAGGCCAGGGATGACAAGGCCAGGAATTGGAGGCGGTCGGCTTCAGGCAGGTCCTTGGCTCTGGCTCGGGCTGCCGCCCAGGTTCCCACTTGGCTGCAGCAACGCACCAGGGCGGCGCCCTCTGCGCCATCGATGGGATCGAACCGCGGAACCATCAACCAGCGATGGAGTTCGGAATCGATCAACTGGTGTGCGTTTCGCAGGAGGTTCTCCTCCGGAACAGCTGCATCCTTGCCGGGCGGCTGAGTGTCCTCCCAATCCAAAAAGCTGTCCTTGATTTCCCCTGGAATCTCCTGCTGCAAGGGTTTGGGGTCATTACCGGCCGCAAAAACCACTCTTTCCCTGGCTTTCGCAATGGCCTCCTGCCACCGGGGGCCTCCCATGCCCGGGCTTTCCGCCACCGCGTCTGCCAGCTGCTTGCGCAGGAAACCGCAAACCGGACAAGCCGGGTGCATCAGAAATTCCAGAAGATACCTGGGATCAACCGGTTTCCAATAAAGCCGGAGCGCCAGCGCCAGCACCTGGGGAATCGGGCGAGCCAGGGAGCGGGGTTGGATCCCCACGGCTGGCAGATCGGCCGCTATCAGGGCCTGCTCCAGGAGGCCAGCCTCGTCGCTGGCAATCACCGCGGTTTGCTGCCCGGGGCCTGATCGGGCAACGATTTGGGCGGCTGCCTTGGCCAGAGCCAGCTCGGAATAGGCCGTGATGAACAATATTGAATTGTCCTTCCGGGGAATAAGCGTGCCCGGATTCCCTCCATTCGCCGGCATCAGTGCCTGCCTGGCCTTTGCCAGGTCGTTGCCGTCCGCAGCGTGGGCGGCTGGCCGGTTCAGCTCGTCCACCCCGTATTCCGCATGGAGAGTGTCGCACACCTTTTGCCAGAGTTGAGGAAGCCACTCCCGCTTTTCCAAAACCGTCACGGTTCCGATGTGGGATTGCCGGCCAGGCAGCTCCCTCAGGACCAGCCGCAGACGGTCAGCGGTTCCGGGTGCCAGCCGCCCTTCCGCTATAGCCTCAACTTTTGCCATCTGCCGCAGGCGCTCCGGATCCTCCTCGCCAGCTTCGCCATCCCATCCAGCTTCGATCAGGGCGTCACGCCAGCCGAGAAGTGTTTCCGCCACGGCAAAGGCATCTTTCTCCAGGGAAGCGGCAAAAAACATCGGACCATTGCCGGCTGCGATCTGCAAAACGCCTTCATATTGCTTGACGCGACTGGGGGCGCTGGCCAGCCTGGATTTCAAGCCCAGACGTGTTTCCAAAACCTGCAGCAGCCCGGTTGGCCCGCATACCAACTCGTTGATTACCCGCTGGGGCTTCGGCGAAAAGTAACCGTCCAAGGATAAGCCAAAGTGGATTTTCATAAGCGCTCAAGATCGTTTTTTATGGATGTTATGGTGCGGGGTGGGAATGGCGGCGGCTGGCTGATTGCCCCCCCGGCCTGCCAAGCGCAAGGATTTCCGGTGCGAAGCCGGAAGCCCGGTTGGCTGGGTTGTGTTTTCAAGGGCCATGCTTCAAGGCAAATGCCAGCCTTTTGGATGGGTGAATTGGCCCCGGCGGACCGTGGCGGACCGGGCGCGGACGTTCATCAACAACTTGCCCAGGACATTGCAGCCGCGCAATTCATCCCCCTCGGCTTTGCGTCCCCCAAAAGCGTCCTTGGTGGAGATCTCCACGATGGGCAAATCCCCGGTTTCCCGCAGGGTTCCGCCAAAAGTATAGGGATTCCAGTAAAACTTGAGCTCCAAAACCCACAGCATGGTTTGAATCCGGACTTCCTGTTCCGGATGTTCCCAATCTGGCCGCACCAAGCCGGCCGCCACGGCGCATTTCTGGGTCATTTTAGCGGCCCGGGGATTCTTTGATTGCCGGATGCGATTGCGCACGCAGGGACCCGCTTGGAGATTGGCGGCGGGCAAACACTGGATGGTGGCGCCATACCTGGTGGCTTGGTATAGCTGCTCGCTGGCGCACCATTCGTTTTGGGGCGCCCTTGGCATTGGGAAGAAAAGGGGCATGCCGCCCGCCATGTTGGAAAAGGCCCAACGCGGATCTGCCTTGGTGCAGAACCAGGCAGAGGCGCTTTTCTGGCAAACGCATTCCGCTTTTAATTGCTCAAGATCCGGGGTGGTCATAGTGGGAGGAGGGATGCTCAGGATATTCATTTCGTTTGCCATTCCTTGGGGATGGCCGCCCGGAGCTGATCGCATTTGGCGTAAAAATCCACCGCCGGCATCCGGACGAAGCTCTCGAGGCTGCCCAGCGCCACACTCCTTGGCCCGGTTGGCAGGGCACTGGCATTTTGGCCTGGCTGTGCTTCCATCAGTTTTTTTCAATATGAAAAGCCAGAACTGTCACCTCCATCAAAAAGCTCCAATTCAAGCGGAACGCCGGCAGGATTTGCTGCAATTCCCGGTCCCTCTGCTGGAATTGCTGGCGCAGCCTGACGGCGGCTGTTTCGTCCGCCGCTGTCTGCCAGACCCGGTATTGCTCGTCCGAATTGAAATCCAGGGATCTGGTCTTCTTGATCAATTTTGGCAGTTTGCGCAAGTGGTCCTCAGAGGCTTTACCTCTGGGCAAGGGCTGCACCACGCGGTCAAACTGCTCTTTAGGCGGCTCCGCCAGTAACTTTTGGGCCAGGGCAACGTGCTCCTTGGCTGTGAAGCCCAGGCTGGAAATGATCTGGCGCAACTCCGCCTGCAGTTCCGGAGAAGGTTCCGCAATACGTGCCGGGAGAGGCGCCGTGCCGCTCGGATCGCCTTCGGACAATGGTTCTTTGTTCTTCATAGACATCCACTTTTTCGCAGGACATCCTAAATCGTGGTATGTGACAAACGCGGTCAGTTGGTCAAAAAAATATCCCGCTTGGCTTGCGGCCAGGGGCCACCGCGCCTTCGGGCGCCCGAGTAGCGGCGCATGCCAGCGGCGGACCGACGGTTTCCAGGGAACCGGGTGCGGAGTTCCGGCCACCAGTTCCGATTTGGGCGCGCGCTCTGCTGGTGGAACATGGGTTGTTCCTGCCCAGTAGGGTATACACATCCGCAATGCCATCTGAAGGTGGAGCAGAAGGCGTTCTTGTCCGGCGTGTTCATGCTGGCAAAGTATTAAATGGTGGGAATTGATCAAGAAAAAACGAATTCGGATTCAAAAACGGATTATTTCCGGGCTGGACCCAGGCAGATTCCATAGACGGGCTTGGAAATATTTCCTAGGCTGGCCGCTGTTTCATAAATCCTGTGCCAGATTTTGAAGATGGCCGTGCGCTTCAAGGCTGGGCTTGGCCCTTCAATTCCGGGCAAATCGGATGAAAACTGGCATCAGTGGTTACAACCTGCAGGTAATGAGTAGGTTATAGACCATTTCCGCTGCATTCCCTGGCATCTTCCACTCCCCAGTTGGGGTTGATAATTCCTTTTTTGTAGACCGCGGCTTACAAAGCAGTGTCGGGTTTTGCTTACAAGGTCTGTAGGGTTTTCACTACAAAGCAGATCCAGCAAGCACCTGTTTCGGTGGATTAACAATGATAAATCCATAATTATATTGTCATTTACATTAGCATTTATGTTTGGGTGTATCTAATTCCAGAAACGTGTGGCCTGGCTCTTGATTTTTTTCGATTCACTCATATATTGAAATTGTGGCCGCAATTTCGAACACCCAAACAAAAGAGTGTGTTTGGGCTTCCCTGGATGACGAAACGGTGAGGGTTGAGTGGTCGGGTTTGGTATCTGGATGCCAAGCCCTCAAGAGGGCAATCCTGCCGGGTAGCTATTCATATCCTAACCACAAGGACAGTCGGTATGGCTTGGTTCAACCAGCATTAAATGTTGTCGGTAAAGCCGCAACATGGTGAAGCGCGCTTCCATACTCACACTAAACTGGGAAAACTGAACCACCATATCCCAATAATCATCATTATGGACTTACAAAGCATTGATTACGAGTTTGAAGACGAGGATGAGCAAAATGGCGAGGTGACCTGCCCGGTCTGTGGCGAGCCATGGGTTTGCATTGAAAACGGCGATGGCTGGGTCGTGGATGAACCCGTTGACTCACGGGAAAAAGACACCGGAGAACTCTGAGTAAGCAGGGTCGATGAACTCCAGTTCTCATGTTCTTTTTTGTTCTAAAGATTTGGCGTCCGGAAGCGAGCTAAATCGAGCAGGGGGCGAGCTGCGAGCC
>CAIMWS010000277.1 GCA_903845125.1 uncultured Verrucomicrobiota bacterium | reverse complement strand
GACGCCCTGCGCGGATTCATCTCCTCGAAAGAAACCGTTTTGATGCCGCTGATACGTTCAAACGGCTTCCAGGACATTATGCGATCTACAAAGCGAAATTTCATGCTCTTGCTCAACCCAAAGCATATTGCGATACCGCATAAATTCAACCCATAAAACTCAGCTGGGATTTGAGAGCGCCGATACTGTTACCAGTTCTTACTTGCGCATCATCATTCAGTCAGTTCGCCTTATCGATTGCCAAAGGCGGCGGCCGCCGTTTTCTTAAAAACCTGGCCGCTCTGCCCACCATTGCCGGGAAAGCCTGCGTGCTGAACCATAAAAACCGTAATCAGCCCGCGCCGCCAGTCGATGGACATATCCGTGGCGTAGGCGCCCCCGTGGCCACACCAGTCATTGCCAGTGGTCCAGCCCAGCCCATAGCTCTCCTTGATGGCCTCGCCAGTCTGCTTGCTGGTCATTTCGCGGATCGCCGCCTCGGTGAGCAAACGCCGCCCCTCAAACATTCCGTGGTGGAGAATCATCTGGCAAAAACGGGCCACATCTTGAGCCGTGGAAAAGAAGCCTCCCGCGGGAGACGGCCCCCGACGGCGATCGGAAAGCGGATAGGTCAGTTGGTTGATCCAGGTTACCTCCAAGCCGGTATTGGCGGCGTCCGGTTTATACGATTTGGCCAGCCGTTTTAGTTGGTCTTCACTCGGCCAGAAGGTGGTATCGGTCATGCCCAGGGGCTTAAACAAGCGCTGTTCCATAAAATCCTCGTAAGCCACGCCGCTCACCACCTCAATGATGCGCCCGGCGGTGTTTATTCCGGCATTGCTGTAATCATAGCGGGCACCCGGATTGTTCTTCAGCGGTGTCAGGGCATAGCTGATGACCGCTTCCCGCAGCGGGTGCAAATCTATTTTAGGTTCCACACGGGACGCAAAAGGCAGGCCGCTGGTGTGGGAAAGCACATCCCGGATGGTGATGGGCCGGGAGATTTTTTTCAGCACCACGTGATCCTGGTCCTGCTCGGAGACCACCATTTGGCCCTTGAATTCGGGCAGATACTTTTCAACCGGATCGGAAATGCTCACGCGCCCCTCATCGACCAGCATCATCAAGGCCGTGGCGGTCATGGGCTTGGACTGGGAAGCAATCCAGAACAGGGCATCGACCGTCATTGGCTTGCGGGCGCTCACATCGGCGAAACCAAACGCCTCGAGGTTCAAAATCCGGTCTTGGGAGGCCACCAAGGTAACCGCCCCCGCCAGGGTTTTAGCTTCCACGAATGGCTGAAGAGCGATGGCGACGGCTGAATTGTCAGCGGCCCAAACCTGGCCGCACTGGACGCAACCCACGACACCGGGAAGCAACCAGCGAGCCAGCGAATTCATCAACCGGTGAGGGAAAGCAATATTGTTCATAGCGGAAGTGGATATGACATTCAGTTCCCAATGTAAAGCCCGGTTCCGAGGTGAAACCGAGCGCCTGGCAGCCCCCCTCGGAAAGGGTAAATCCCGCCACCCGCAATTACGGCGCCATCCGGCGGTAAAGAATGACCGCCGCTTGCGGCCGTTCACCCAAGGTCACTGGCAGGCCTTGTTCAATCAATTCGCGCCCGGATAAACGACGCGAAGGGTGCAAGCCAAAGCAGGATAATTCATAGGTTGCCTCCGGATCCAGGTTGCGCAACGGAAATCGGGCTGATTCGTAAGGGCTGTCTTCGCGCCGGAATACCTGGACCAGGCCCATTCCTTGTTCCGGACCGTTGAATTGCCAGGCCATCCACAGGGAATTGTCCCGGGTCCACGAAGTAAGCGGGTAGAAATCGCCGAAATAATTGGGGATCACCTGGCGCCACTGATCAACCAACTGGCGCAGCGCAGGGTAATCCAAGTCCGGCACGCGCATATCGATACCAAATCCGAGGCTGGGGGTGACATTGCTCCAGAATGCATAGGGTTCCACCGGGGTGCGTCCGCTGCCGTAATAGGAGGCATTGCGGGCGGCCACCGTGCCGGTGCCATGGTAAGGCAGCCACAGTGAAATGCCATAGGTCATGCACTGATGCCCGGTGGTTTCGTAA
Source organism: uncultured Verrucomicrobiota bacterium (assembly GCA_903845125.1). GTDB lineage: Bacteria > Verrucomicrobiota > Verrucomicrobiia > Limisphaerales > UBA1319 > CAIMWS01. Next base: position 2,584 of record CAIMWS010000277.1, on the reverse strand, counting down.
GCGTAATCGCTCCGCCAGAGGGGCACAGAGCGGCGCATGGTTTCCAAATCGTTGCGCCGGCCTCCGGAAGCGCAGGAGTCGATGAGCAAGCCAGGATGCCGCCGCAGTAATTCGTCCCAATAAGCGAGAAACCCCGTTACATGCCTGATTTCGGTGATACCCTGCCGGTCGGGCGCATCGTTGCGGCGCCAGTATTCCAGCGGGTCCATATTGAAATCCTGCCGGTAAAGCCCAATCCCTTGTTCCCGGATCAGACGGTCCACATGGTCGATGAGCCATTTACGTGCCTCCTCGTGGCCCAGGTTCAGCAAACCTCCTTTGCCGCCTCCCAGCACCCATTCCGGATGGTTTTTGGCCAGCCAGGTATCGGATGAAACCCGCTCCGGCTCGAACCACACCACCACTTTCATGCCGTTTTTTCGGGCGTGATCGGATACTGCCCGCAAGCCGTTGGGAAAACGGTTTGAGTCCACCAGCCACGTGCCCACCTTCGGCCACCCGCCACCGTGATGCTCATACCAGCCGGCATCCATCCACCAGTAATCCAGCTTGAGTCCCTCCGCCAGGTAACGGTCGATGAACAGGATCTGGTTGGTTTCATTGGCCTTGATCATCTCATCGTATTGCCGCGAGCTGGAGGCCACAAACTGGGGAGGCGGCAATTTGCCGCCAGGCTTGGGCATGGAATGAGCGAGCATCCAGCGCCGCCAGATATTCTGGGCGCGGATCCAATCGCCTTTCCAAAATTGCAGAACCATGAGCGGAGTGCGGATCTCTTCGCCGGGCAAAAGCTTGAAGTGCGTCAGTTCCTGGCCGGCGAGAATGCGCAAGCCCCGGCCGGCATCGCGCACGAAATCCGAGGCCCACTGCCCGGGCCAGCCAACCACCACGATCAAACCCTCTCCCCCACCCTTTTCGAGATTGAAATAGGACCAGTCCGAATTGGTGGGACGGCCCTTGAAGGCGCCAATACGTTTCGTGGATCCCGGTTTCAGGACGGTCTCCAGCGGCCGGTAATCGTTGCCATCGGCCGGCGAGCCAACCTGGTGATGCAGCAGGAATTCCCCGCGTGCGCTCCGGGTCAAACCCAGATCCGCCGCCATGATTTTTTCCAGGATGGGCGTATCCTGGCTGCCGCCGTTCCGAAAATAAACGGTCCACTCCACCGTGGGGAAATCCAGGTATTCAATAGCCACACAACGGACAACCAACCGGGTTTGCGGATCGGTCCAAGTCAAGGTGTGTTCCCGCCGCTGGGCATCCAAGGCACGGGAATTACGTTCCAATGGCCACCCTGACAAAAGTCCAGCCATCGGCTTGCCGCCATAGGTGAAAGAGAAAAAGGGGTCCCCGCTTTCGGCGTCCGCGGCGCCTTCATAAATCGGGAAATCATCCAGCCAGACCACCCGGCCATCAGCGAGTGTCACCCGGGCGTCCCCCCAATCCGATTGGTCCCACCCGATACCGTCCCCCGCGTCACCAATTTCAATCACAAATTCCGAGGCGCCACCCAGTTCCACGGCAACCTGCTTGGGCGGGGAATCGACCCGAAGGATGGATGACTTGAAAGCTTCCTGGCCGCCAACCTGGACCGAAAAAATGACGGAACCCTTGCCGCGGCGGGTATCATCGTTGTTATCCAAACCGGCCACCGCGTTGAATATCCCGCCCGGGGCCGGCAGATGAACGACAATCCGGCTGTTGGCATGGCAATAAAGACCACGCGCACATTTTTGCCCCCCGGGGTTCAAGGGCTGACCGCCCCGCGTTTTTTTCGTCACCTCGCCGTGGTTCGCCAGCACGGTCAGGCCGGTTCTAAACGCCGGTTGTTCAGTGATGCCCTGGAACTTGGCGGCCACCCACCGCCGAACTTCAGCTTGTTCCTCGGGATTTGGCGCAACCGCGAACGCGGAACAGGCTGCAACCAGGAGTGTAACCACGGCGCAGCCAGGGAACAACTGTGCAGAACATCGAAATGGTTTCATAGGTGAACGGTAGGCAGTTTTTCGCCACCCGTCCACCACAAATCCGCACCCGAAAAATGCGGGACGAAGGGCTTATAAACCGTTGGTTAAAACTTCCAGCCCAGCCCGGGAAACTTTCAAGTCATCTTCGGCGGGACCACCGCTGAAAGCGGCGATCAGATACCCGGTTTTGCCTTTGGCAATCAGCCCCCCCTGGTAGCCAAGTTCACCGTTCATCGGGGGCCGGACACCGCTGCCGCTATTTTTGAGCGTATCGGCCATCTCCGCCGCTTTGGAGTAAGCTATGGCGAGCAGGTTGGCGCCCTTGTTATTGCCCGAAGGGGCATTCCGCAGTTTGCCGACCACGGCCATTTTGGAGGTCCAGGATTGGGTTGGATCCCCTTCGAGCAACGCCACCACCGCCACTCCTTGGATGCGTAATTCTTCAGCTCTTTTCGTCATGGCTTTCAGCGCCTGATCGGCAGTCTGGTCGAAAGTGAGGCTATCTTTACCTTTCATAGGGGTGGATTCGGTTTTGATGGCTGCCGCGGCGGAGGCCTCGGCAGGATTTGGTCCCGCGTAAGCCGGCATTGTCATTTGCAGGGCCAAAAGTGCGGCGG
>CAIMWS010000276.1 GCA_903845125.1 uncultured Verrucomicrobiota bacterium | reverse complement strand
TGCTTGAGCGGCGGTTTGGGGTGTTGGCACCCAGGGTGAAAGCCAAGCTGAAAAAGCTATCGAGCGCGCAATTGGAGGGCCTGACCGATGCCCTGCTGGATTTCCGTTCCAAGGCTGACTTGGATGCCTGGCTGGCCCAAAATAATGGTGGTTAGCCGGGTGGCGGCAATTGGATCCGCTGCCCGGGCTGGGTCTTTTTGAGCAAGGCCTTGGCCGTGAGTCATTTATATCCATCAGAAAGGAACTAATAAATTTCTTCCTGGCTAGCTCAACCACTTTCCACCAAGTATCGGAACCGGGCGGTACATGGCTTACCCAGCTACGCCCTTGAAGGGTAAGGCCTTTTGCAGGTGGGGAAAAATGGTGGCCCACCGGCTAACTCATTAATGGCGTCCCCATAGCTGGTTTTTCCGGTGCAGGAAAACGCCTCCAACCGTGAGCGCACGGGATCCACTCCATTATGCCGGCAGGTAATTGGGGCTGTGCCGCCGCCGGAGTTTGACATGCCCCGGCGAAGCTTTATATTAAACGACCTTAAGGAATAGATATGAATCCTAATCCGCATGTAGCAGTGGTCGGCGCCACGGGCGCCGTGGGCATTGAGATGATCAAAACGCTGGAGCAGCGCCATTTCCCGGCAGGGAAACTGACTTTGCTGGCCTCCGCCCGGTCCGTGGGCAAGAAATTGACTTACCATGGCCAGGCAATCACGGTCCAGGAGCTGACTAAAGACAGCTTCGCGGGCATTGATATCGCGCTGTTCAGCGCTGGCGGCAGCATTTCGAAGGAATTCGCCCCGATCGCAGCCAAAACCGGTTGCGTGGTGGTGGATAATTCGAGCGCCTTCCGGATGGACGACTCGGTGCCGTTGGTGGTGCCGGAGATCAACGCGGCGGATGTGAAATGGCACAAAGGGATCATCGCCAATCCGAACTGCACGACAGCGATCGCGTTGATGCCCCTTTATCCGCTGCACCAGGCGTTCACGGTGAAACGCATCTTCGCCTCCAGCTATCAGGCGGTGTCGGGCACGGGGGCCAAGGCCATCGAAGAACTCAAGCGACAGGTGAGCCAGATTGTGAATAATCAGCCCGTGACCCGCGAGGTTTACCCGCACCAGATCGCCTTCAATGTGTTGCCGCACGTGGATTCCTTCCTGGCGACCGGCTACACGAAGGAAGAAATGAAGATGGAGAACGAAGGCCGTAAAATCATGCACCATCCGGGCTTCCGGGCGAGCGTGACCTGTGTGCGCGTGCCGGTATATCGCGCCCATTCGGTGGCCATCAGCGCGGAATTCGAAAAGCCAGTGACGGTGGAAGCCGCCCGGGCCGTGCTAATCAAGGCCCCGGGCCTGGATGTGGTGGACGATCCCGCCAAGTGCGAATATCCCCTGCCGTTATACCAAACGGATCGCTACAACTGCGCCGTGGGCCGGCTGCGCAAGGATTGCGCCTTGGACAACGGGCTTTGTTTCTGGGTTTCAGGCGACCAACTACTGAAAGGCGCCGCGCTCAACGCGGTGCAGATCGCCGAGGAACTGCTGAAAATATAACGTTTTCATCCCTTTAAAACAGCCATCCCGCTTCAGCCGCAAGGTCCAGGTTGAAGCGGGATTTTGCGTTTCCAGAGGGTGGGGTTTGATCCCTATTCCCACTTGGCGCCTTGGTCAATCCAGGCACGCAGCAGGCCTACTTGCTCCTTAGTAAGCGGATCGCCGGAACCATCCGGAGGCATCTCCAGATCTTTGACGAGCCGGACCACATAGTGGATCAGCGGGCTCTTCTCACTCTTGCCGGGGATGATGGCAACGCCATGCTCACCGCCCTTGAGGGCAGCCTCCCGTTTGTCCACGCGGAAGCCCCCGCTGGGGGTGCTGCCTTCGTGGCAATCCGAGCAGCTCTTGTCGAAAATGGGTTTGATTTCCTTTTTGAAATCCACCTTTTTCGCGGCCGCCGGGGGCAGCTTGCTCACATCGATATTTTTGCCCTTGGCGGCCTTTTCCTCGGCGGCATTCGCAGCCACCAGGCCAGCCAGCAAGCAGGCCAGGCCGGCGTTCATTAATATGCCCCGCCCAATGGACCGGGGTTGTTTGGTCATGTTCGTCATATGCATAATCCCGTTGCCATAAACTAATAGCCCAGACACACCGTTTAGTCAAAATACCCCGGGCGCCAGCAGGCGCCCAAAAACCGGCGGTCGGCCAGCTGCCAAGGGGCCGGTGGCGGCCGATCCAGCGGAAGGCTGGCGATGGCCGGAAAGGATCCGGTGCAGACCGCCGATCAGGGTTGCACAGTTGCCGAGGAGTTCTATTGCTAAAATCACGAGGCTCTGGCATTCAAGAGGGGTTGCTATGAATAAAATCATCGTGCTTTTAACGGGAGCTTGGACAGGATTGGCATGGAGCGCAGCGGACGTTTCCGGCCAGGCCACGGCTTCGGAACCGGAATTGCTGGCCCGCTATCATTTCGCGGGATCCGCGCAACTGACCCGCGACGCCAACGCTGGCACGTTGAGCAAAGCGCTCACCCTGCCCGCCAGCGCCCCCCTGCGGGAGCGCCTGGCCGGCCAGTTGAGCCAGGTTGCCCGGCGCTGGCACCGTAAAACCACCGGCCTGGCTCTGCCCCCGGTCGAAGTCCTCCAACCCATGGTGGCGGATCTTTTCCAGGCGGAGTCGATTTACGAGATTTGGGGACGCAGCTCGCAAGCCTCGGAAATCCTGCTGGCTGCCCAATTGGATGACAGCCGGGCCCAGCTCTGGAGCACGAACTTGTGGCAGTATCTTGAAAAAAACCTGAACGGCCAGGCGGTGCCGCTGACCGGGGCCAACGGTTGGGAGTTCAAGCCGGCGGGCGGTGGCAGCGTCGTGCGCTTCGCCACCGTGGGGAACTGGCGGATCCTGGGCTACGGAACCGAGCCTTTGAACGGTTTCCCCAAGGCCATGCGCCAAACCAAGGACACGGGCCGGCCGGCCGCCCTGGAAGCCGGGGCCTGGCTCGCGGCCCGGGTGGATTTCCCCCGGTTGGGTAACCTGCATTGGCCGCGCTGGACCGGTTTTTCCGGGCCGCTGCCGGCGATGGAGTTGACCCTGGGCAGCAAAACCGATTATGTGCGCACCCGGATGACCTTAAATTTCCCGGAAACCCTTAAATGGCAGCTGGATACGTGGCGCATCCCCACCAACACCATCCGCGACCCGCTCGTCAGCTTCACGGCGCTCCAGGGAGTCGGTCCGTGGCTCAACTCGTGGCCCTTGCTCAAGCCATTGGAGGTGGAAACGATGCCCAACCAAATTTACGTCTGGGCCCAGGAGGAAGGACCTTTCCAGACTTACCTGGCGGCGCCCGCGCCGAAGGTGACTAACGCCCTGGAAAAGCTGGGCGAAAAACTTCCGGCCTTGCTGCAAGCCCGGCTCACGCAGCACCGTTGGGGGGAAGTCAAGCACCTGACCAATAAAACCGAGCTGGTCTGGAGCGGCCTGCCAATCCTGGCGCCCTTCCTCTGCTGCGCTCCCGAACCAGCCGGCAACTGGATGCTGGGCGGGATCTTCCCGGCGGCGCTGAATACCAATCCGCCCCCAGTCGAGCTGCTGGCGCAATTTGCGGACCGCAACAACCTGCTTTTTTACGATTGGGAAATCACCCAGAGCCGACTGGAGCAGACCCGGCTGATCATCCAGGTGGCGGATCTCATATTCTCCCCCCCCAAGCTGGACGAAGAGGCCAATCCCACCAACATGGTGGGGCACACCTGGCTGAAGGCGGTTTCCCCCATGCTGGGAAACACCGTCACGGAAATCACCGTCACCTCCCCGAAGCAATTGACCCTGGTGCGGAAATCCCACATCGGCTTCAATGCGCTGGAACTGGTGCTCCTGACCCGGTGGCTCGACGGCCAACTCGCCCCCGCCAGCCCCAAACCGGCTGGCAAGCCATAGGCGGACCATGCTGAAGCTGGGCGTCAACATCGACCACGCCGCCACCCTGCGGGAGGCGCGCTACCGCGGGCTTGGCCACGGCGAACCGGACCCCGTCGAGGCGGCCCTCATTTGTGAGGCGGCCGGCGCCCACGGCATCACGGCGCACCTGCGCGAAGACCGGCGGCATATCCAGGACCGGGATCTGTGGAAGCTGCGGGAAGTGGTGCGGACCCGCCTCAACATGGAGATGGCCAACGCCCCGGAGATTGTGGAAATCGCGCTGAAGGTCAAGCCGGACATCGTCTGCCTGGTGCCGGAACGGCGGCAGGAAGTGACCACCGAAGGCGGCCTGGACGTAGCCGGCAACGAAGCAGCGCTGACCGACACCCGCAAGCGCCTCAACGACCGGGGCATCGAAGTCAGCCTGTTCATCGCGCCGGACCCGGCCCAGGTGGAAGCCGCGGCACGGACCGGCAGCCAGTTCATCGAGCTGCATACCGGGGCCTTCGCGGAGCATTTCGGCGAAGCCGCCGGGCGGGTCCGGGAAGTGGCCCGCTTAATGGCGGCCGCCCGCCAGGCACACCAGGCCGGGCTCCAGGTCAATGCCGGCCATGGCTTGAATTATCAGAACCTGGCTGGCTTGCTGCAACTGCCGCACCTGGTGGAGCTGAACATCGGCCACAGCATTCTCTGCCGCAGCCTCGTCACCGGCCTGGATGCAGCCGTCCGGGAAATGCTGGCGCTGATGCGGGATTATTGATCCGGCCGGCGACCGGGACAGCTGGCCATGGTGATCGGCGTGGGCATCGACTTGGTGGAGGTGGAGCGGATCCGCAGCTCATGGCAGCGGTTTGGCGAACGGTTTGCCCGGCGCATCCTGTGCCCGGCGGAACTGGAGTATTGCCTGTCTTTCAGCCATCCGGAGACGCATCTGGCCGCGCGGTTCGCCGCCAAGGAGGCCATATCCAAGGCGCTGGGCACCGGCATCGGCCAGCAGCTGGGCTGGCAGGACATGGAGGTGCTGCGCCGGGATACGGGTCAGCCGGAAGCGATCATCCACGGCCCGGCGCGCCAATTGCTTGCCGGGCGGGGCGTCCATCGAATCCTCCTCAGCCTCACCCACACCAGCCGGTATGCTGCAGCCGTGGCGATCCTGGACAGCGAAGCGCCCAAGGAATCCGGACCACCCCCCGGCCCTTGACCCTGCCCTGCCAGTTGGGAGGGAAGTGGTGGCCTGGCTGGTTTGTGCGCCAGCCGCGAAGGGATTCCTCAGCATACCCTGCACGAGCCTGAAAATGACCCCGCTTAATGGGCCAGCTTGCGGGATGTTTTTGGGGAAGAACTTTTGGTCGCGGCCGGCGGCGGCTTGGTTTTCCTGACCACCACTTTGCTGGCCATGATGGCCCCGTTCGGGAAGGCCAGATAGCTCACTGACGCCTGATCCCCCGGCCTGAAATCGGCCAGGATGGCCGACCTGCCCGCCTTGGTCAAACGGGTGTTGGCATTGATGCCCATGCGGGCGATCATCCCTGGCTGGCGGTCGATTTTCATGGTGAAAATCATGGCCGCGGGATTCACTTGCAGGATTTCACCCGTGAGCCGCTGGGACTTGGGCTTGGGCGATTTTTCCGTCCGGGCGGCCATGGGCTGCGTGGCGGCCGGCGCCGCCGGCGGAATCCAAGCTCCCAAGCCCGCCAGCAACAGGGCCGCCAGGATTGGTTTTTTTAATCGGGTCAACATAATCGATCCTTGGTTTAAGAGAATACCAAGGACAATGTGCCACAACTCCGCCGGATTACCATGCCCAAAAGAGGCTATTCACAATAATCTGCACATCCTGGCTGATGCTTTTGCGCGCCGGTCTGGTGGTGAGTCCTTTACCGAACGCCATGAAACTGCACCTCCTTCCCGTCTTGCCGGCCGGCAAAACCCGGGTGCCGTAATTGCCGGGTTATTCTGATCAGCCTCCGGATTAAGGGAGGGGATAGAGATCCACCTTTCCGGTATCGAGGTCGTAACGGGCGCCGACAATTTTGAGGTAGCCCAAGTGCTTGAACTCGGTGAGGATCGGCTCCTGGCCGGACAGCTGCCTGGCGATACGCTCCACATTGATCCGGATGATATTCTCGATTTTGTCGCCGGGGGCATCCTGGGCGGCCGCGACCGCCGGTTGGATGGCCTCCACAAGAGATTGGATGCAGCCGGGGGCATGGCCGCCCGCGGCGGCGGCCATCACCGCCCCGCAACGCTCGTGGCCCAAGACCATGATCAAGGGCACCTGGAGGTGTTCGACGGCGTATTCCAAGCTGCCGATCACGTGGTTATCGAGGACGTTTCCAGCCACGCGAACAACGAACAAATCGCCGATTCCCTGGTCGAAGATGATCTCCGGGGAAAGCCGTGAATCGGCGCAGCCCAGGATGGCAGCGACCGGGTGCTGACCCGCCGCAACCTCCACCCGGCGGCGAGCGGTTTGGCGCGGATGAGTGGCGGTGCGGCTGAGGTATCGCTGGTTGCCCTCCAGCAGCATACGCAAGGCCTCCTCCGGGGAAACCAGCGGTTTTTTGGCCGCTACTTTCGGCAGCGGGGAAGCAGGATGATCGGTGGCCGCCGCCGCATTAGTAGCGTGGGCCGTGCCGGCCGGGGCGTTGGTGGCAGGGATGGCGTTGGTGGGGACCGCCAGCCTGGCGGGGACCGATCGAATAAAGTTGGAGCTGCTTTTGAAGTCAGAGCCAGGTGGCAGGTTGCTGAGGGACTGCAAAAGGACGTTGGTGACGGTTTGGGGCGTTGGCGTCACGGCGTCGGCCGGTTCGCTGCCCAATAATCCGAAGGATCCCCTGGCCATGCCCCAAAGGAGCAGGAGCAGAGCGAATGATCGATGGTTCAAATATCGCATATTCCCACCCTAATATCGGCAGCGGTTGGTTAAACCTTAGCGGTGTTCTGGCCATAGGCTCAGTGGTGCTTCCTGGATCTTTCTGCGCCAGACCATCGTCATCCGCCACAGATCCCGATCAGAGCGGCACTCGCGGATTTCTTTTTGTCTTGCGCAAAAACCTGCGGAGTCATCATTTCCCGCCCAAATGCAGGGACAGGGCTGGGGCCGCACCTCCCGGGTGAATTGCTTCACAATTTGTTCAATATCAAACTATTAGGAAAATATTCAACGGTATTGTGCAGGCCAAAAAGGGGATTTCCCGGCGGGGACTGTTTTTTCGCTTGTTTTGCAGCTGGTTTTCGTTAGTTTCATTCCAACTCCTGAAAGCCGGTGCGCAGCACTGTCGCTACGGTTGGTGTTTAAAACAGGGGAAAGCGAGAAATGTTTTTGGATTGGGCAATTCAAAACAGTCGGAAAGGTCCGGCCGGGACGGCGGGCTTGGGGTGGGAGTGTTTTCACGACTGTCCGGCCGGCCGGCCCGGCAAAAAGGCTGCGTGGTTATGACCCCCTTGCGATTACTTTTGCATGGCTGCTCGCAGCCGGAAACTGCAGGGGTGCTGGAAAGTCTGCGCACGGGAGGCTATGAGCCGAACCACCAGCGGACCAACTCGATCGGGGAACTGGCGGAACAGCTGGAGAATGCCACCTGGGAACTGATCCTCACGGATCACTCGAGGCCCAAGTGCGATGCCTTTAACGTGCTGGCCTTGGGCCGCGAATTCCAGGAGCATTGCCCAGTGATCGTCTATGCCGGGCCGGTGGGGGAGGAAACGGCCGCCGGACTGATCCGGGCGGGGGCGGATGAATTTGTGCTGAAAGGGCATTTGCCACAATTGATGCAGGCCATCGCCCGGCAGGTGGGCTTGCATGGGCATGCGCCGGGCCGCACCTGGCAAAGCCATCCCCGGGAACCGGAGCGCTGGCAGCAGGCGCTCAGCGCCGCCGGCATGGATCTTTTCGAATGGGACATCCAGAAAAACCACATTTTCTGGTCCTCGCACGCCCACGACACCTTCGGTCTCCCGGCGGGGGTCTTTGGCGGCACCATGGAAGACTTCAGCCTCTTGCTACATCCGGAGGACCGCCCCAGTTTCAACCAGGAGCTGCAAAGCATGCTGGCCGATGGCGGGGAAACCAGCTGGAGCCGCGAACTGCGAATCCTGCTGCCGGATGGCCAGCAACGGTGGGTATTTTTAAAAAGCCGGATCTACCGCAACAAGGCTGGCGAGGCGGTCCGCCTCCTGGGGCTGGGGCAGGAGGTCACCTACCGGAAAAAAACCGAGGAAGCCTTGCGCGCCTCGCAAAAACGGTTCTCCCAGATCTTTCTGCACAATCCGTCCATCATGATCCTGAGCAACCTCAAGGACGGGCAGATCCTGGATGCGAACCACGCTTTCACCTCCGCCTTGGGCTACGCCCGGGAGGAGGTCATCGGACAGACGGAGCTGGTCATCGGCCTTTGGGCTGACCCGGACGCCCGCGCGGCAATCCCCGGCCGGCTGGAGCTGGAGAGCCCGCTCCAAAACGTCCGGCTCCAGTTCATCTGCAAATCCGGCACCGTGCTGAAGGGCGATTGCTCTTTCATCAGCATCGAGCTGGACCACCAGGACTGCCTGCTGACCTCGATCACCGATGTGGTGGAATGCCTGCCGGTGGAACTGCTGCACCGCGCCCGGCACCCCTTCCCCCAGCCGATGTGAACCGGCGGGGGCCGATCTAGGCCTGGACCCCGCGCAGATCGGGCTCCAGCTTGCGGTTTTCCTTCACCAACGATTCCCAAGTGACTTCGCCCCCCCGGTAGCCAGCTTCCCGGCCGAGGATGGCCGTCATATTGGAGCGAACCGAGGGCCCCACCGTGGGGTTTTCATACTTGCCGGTGGTGATGAATTGGTGGAATTCCCGGATGTTGGTCTGGGCGCCGGTGGTGTAGAGGTTGCCCACGTTGCCACCCTTGAAGGGGTCGTTGCCGCGGATGTAAACCTCCCCGAAATAATCGGTATAGATCATCCCCTCAGAGCCGAACACCCGGCAGGTGATCTCATCCCGGATCTCCGGGATGGACTGGATGCAGGTGAAGGAGAGGACGACCCCGCCGGGAAAGGCGTAGTTGACGGCGAAATGGTCCCAGATGCTACCGGCGGGGCGGAGCTTGCGGCCGCCCATGCCCACCGCGCGGATGGGATCGGCGTTGAGGATCCAAGCGGCCACGTCCAAGGAGTGGATGCTTTGCTCGACGATGAAGTCGCCCGACAACTCCAGCACGTAATACCAGCTGCGCAGGCGCCCCTCCGCGGTGGCGGGCGGCGAGCCCCGGCCGCCGCTGTTCCAGGGATAATGGGCCTCCGCCATCACCAGCGAGCCGATATCCCCTTTGTGAACCCGGGCAACGGCCTCCCGGTAGAGAGGATTGGCGCGGGTCTGGAAATCGACCAGGAACACCTGCTTGCGGGCGGTGGCCAGGCGGCCCGCCTCAGCGATGGTCTGGCACCCGGGCACGTCCACGGCAATCGGTTTGGCCAGGAAAACGTGCTTGCCGGTGGACACCGCTGCCAGGGCCTGCTCCGGGTGGAAGAAAGGCGGCGTTTCGATCACCACCGCGTCCAGCTTCTGCTCGAGGAGCCGCTGGCAGCTGGAGAGCTTGGAAAACCGTTTAGCGGCCGGCACGCCAAACTTCTGCCCCGCCGCGTCCACCCGGTCCTGGAAATAATCCGCACAGGCGGCAAAGCGGTAAAGCCCGGTCTCGGCAAACAGCCCGGCGATCCAGGAACCGCGGCCGCCACAGCCGATCAAGCCCAGTTCCACAGCGGAGTTGGCCTCCGTGCCGAAAACGGTCTTGGGGCTGAGGATGGTGAAGGCCCCTGCGGCGGCCGCTTGAGCCAGGAAAGCACGGCGCGGCAGGGTCTGGAGGCCGGAGGTTTGCATGGTAAGGGTTCCTTATTTGGCTTTGGCGGGATTGGCCTTAACCAACTCGCGCATGAATTTGACGCTGGCGGCGGTGTTTTCGTCCGAGCCATGGCACTCGATGGAAACGGCCCCGCTCCATTTGGCTTTGCGCAGATGAGCAATGCATTTACGGATGTTTTCGGCGTTCACGCCCCCCCCTACCGGCACCACCGAGCTGCCGATCCCGGTCTCCTCCCCGCGCACCGCGGCGGCCAGTTCGGGGCTCACATCCTTGATGTGGCAGTGGACCAGGTATTTCTCGAGTGTTTTCAGGTATTCCAGTGGATCATGCCCGGCGATAAACGAGTTGCCGGTGTCGAAATTCAGGCGCAGGTATTCCGAGTCGAAATGCTTGAACAGCCGCTTCATGAAGTCGAGGTTGTTGGTGTAAGGCCCATGCGGCTCCACGTTGATGACCACCTGGTAATCTTCCGCCCACGACAGGCATTGCCGGTAGTTGTCGCACGTGATACGGAACACTTCATCGAGGCTCAGGCCGGGGATTTCGAACGCGCCATCCACGGTATCCACCATCGGGCAGCCGAGCTCGGCGGCGAACCGGATGGTTTGCTGCACATATTGCACACCGAAAGCGGATCCGTTGGGGCCCATCATGGGATAGGAGCCATCAATCTGGGATACCTGCAGGCCTTTTTTATCGAGATATTTGCGCAAGGCCAGCGGATTGGTCTGCAAGGAGACTCCCGGATCGTAGCCGAGCGCCTGGATGAAATTCTGGCCGTGGATGACGGCGAACTCGAGGTGCTTGAGCCCGGTGGCCGCGATTTTTTCAACCGCTTGTTCGAAGCTTTGGCTGAGTGGCCGCCAGTTGTCTGTGTGTAAGCCTAGTTGGATCATGGGTTCTTGTTACTCAAAACCAGTCTGGACGTCAAGCACCATCGCCTTCCCAAGTCCGCCCATCCTGTCGGCCGCGTTGAAATCAATTCAAGGAGTTGGGACAAAGGCGGCTTTCGGAATCGCTTTTACTCCGTGATCGAGATCGGGTCGCGGGCTGGAAAGGAAACGTCCATAAAATTGTAACCACCTTGTCTTGAAGATTTTACAGCAGCGCCCCCCATCCAGACCTGGCTAATCGGGGAGTTGGGGGAGCCGCCCTTTATATGCTCCTTTCCGCCCGCTGGTTCCGCCGGCAAATCGGGTATTTCCCCAGGTGCGGCCGTAATGGCAAGTGACACTCCTGGCGCAGCCGGCCCCGGGTTGACCGCGATGGCCTATGGCACAACTGAGAAACCGGCTGCTCCAGGCCGGACAGCTTGCCCGCCAAGATTGGGCATTGGATTGGGAGCAGCCCCGGCGGGCTTTACCGATCCATCAGTGGTGAAGGACGTTGGTCTTAACCCAAAAGAACCAGCCAGCACCTCTGGGCCGACGGCCTGGACACGGCTTTGCCTGTTTTTCCAACTGGTTTCCAAGCCTCCTCACCCCAACATCGATCCGGCCCGAAACCACCAGCCGGCCACTTTCAAACCGGCCACTTTCAAACTCGCGCGGAAGGGGGGCGCCGCATTAGGCTATGGTGCGCGATGCAGGAATTCTACCGACAACTAAGTGCGGCGGCCCGGACGGGGGAGCCGTTTGCCCTGGGAATCATAAGCCAGACCAAGGGTTCCAGCCCCCAGAAGAAGGGAGCCAAGGCCGCTTTCTTCGCCGATGGCCGGATCCTGGGCACCATGGGGGGCGGCTGCCTGGAGGCGGAAATCCAGGATCGCGCCCGGCGGGCGCTGCTGACCGGGAAACCGGCCGCGTTCGACCTCGTCCTGGACCATGACTTCGGCTGGGACGACGGCCTCCTGTGCGGCGGCAGCGTCTGCGGGATCATCCTGCCCGCCGCGCACCAGGAGGGCGGGCTTTGGCAGCAGCTGGCGCAGGCTGAAGAATGCCTTACCTGGGGGGTGACCGGGGATTATTCCGCGGCGCTCACCGGCGCGGTGGAGACCTCCGGCTGGCTTTACCAGGAGCAGGTCTGGCCACCCTGCGCTTTGTGGGTGGCCGGCTCGGGGCACATCGCCCAGGCGGTGGCTCCCCTGGCGCAAAAGCTCGATTTTTCGGTGACGGTTTTCGACGACCGCCCGGCACTGGCCAACGAGCGTTATTTCCCCCCGGGGGTCCGGCTGCGGGCTGGCTACTGGGAGGATCTGCTGCGGGAACCGATGCCCCGGCAGCCAGCTTTCGGGCTGATCGTCACCCGCGGCCACCAGCACGATGCCCTGGTGCTGCGGAGCTGGATCCACCTGCCGTTTGTGTTCCTGGGGATGATTGGCAGCAAACGCAAGGCCCGGCTCATCCGCACCCAGTTCCAGGAGCAGGGGCTGGCCTCCCCGGAAGCGCTCGACCGCGTGGCGTGTCCGGTGGGCTTAGAAATCCAATCCCAAACCGTCCCGGAGATCGCCATCAGCATCCTGGCCCAATACATCCAAAAACGGGCCGGGCTGCTGCCCCGCGCCGGGTGACGCCGGGCCGGGATTTTACTTATAGACCCAGATCATGTAGCTGCCGGTCAACCCGGCGGCGGTGGGCTCCACTTTGAAGTAATAGCGGCCGGTGGCGAGCATCCAGGTGATTTTGTTCGGGGTTTTCTCCACCACCGGCTTGAGGAAATTATTGGGTCCGTAGAGGGAGATCAACACGCTGGACAGAGTTCCGCCCCCCAGGAATTCGAGGTTGTGGATGCCGGAGAACTGCACATCGAAGTAATACCAATCTTCATCCCGGGCGGGATCGATCTCGTTGTACAGGGCGCCCCCATTGACCGTGATGGACTGGGGTGGATCGGCGAGGAGGATGGTGTCCGAGACCACCGGGGATTCCTGGTTGGCGGCATCCTTGACTTTGAAGAAGACCTTTTTAGTGCCCAAGTCGGCGGAGAGGTTGAAAATGGGGGCGGAAGCGTAAGCCTGCCAGGTGGCGCCGGCGAAATCGGGGCTTTCGCTGGCCAGGTACCAGGCCGCCAGGTTGGTACAGGCGTTGTTGAGGTAAACCACCGGAAAAGGCGTGAGGTAGGCGCCACTGTTCAGGGCGAAGCTCAAGACTTGCGGCGGAGCGCTCACCGCCTGGGCGGAATAGGCGCCGGTATTGGTGAAAGTCAACGGCTCGACCGCCAGATAGTAAGTGCCTGGATTCAGATTGGTGGCCAGCGGAGAGGGGCTTGCCACCAGCAGGGAGGTGCGGTTGTTCGGCCCGTACAGGCGGAGGGTGCTACCACCCAAAGTGCCGGGCGTGGCCTTCAGCGTGTATGCGCCGGCGGCGGCAACGGGGATGGAGTACCAATCCACATCCCCCACTGGATCGATCTGCCCCGCCAGCGGGGCGGCATTGATATTCAAAGCGGTGATGGCCAGGCGCAGGCTGATGGTGGCGTTGCGGGACGGGGATTCCAGGCGGAAAGCGTTGCGCACTTTGAGATAGACATATTTCGTGCCCTCGGTGCTGGAGAGGCGGAGGACAATATTGGTGGCATAGGGCTGCCAGGAGGCTCCGGCAAAGGTGCTGTTTTCGCTGACGAGGTATTCCACCGGTTTCCCATAGCAGGTCGTGGAGATGGCCACGCCCTGAGAGGTGGTGGTGCCGGCGCCGCTGTTGATGCGGATATCGGCGATTTCCGGCGTCCAGGCCCCCGGTTTGACCCGGATGCTGTAGCCACCGGTCTGCCCGGCTTTGGCGGTCACCCTGGCGTAATAGGTTCCCGCCGCCAGGGACGTCTGGAGGAGCGCCGCCAGGCCATCCCCGCCGTTGTCGTCAGCAGCCAGGATCACGTTCCGGTCGCCGGGGCCGCGCAGTTCCAGGTAGGTGTCAGCCAGGGTGCCGGTCCGGGTTTCCACCGTATAAACACCGGCGGCGGTGATGACGAAGGAATACCAATCCTCCTCGGCCGGCACCTGGATGGAGGCCACCGAGAACGACCCGTTGACCGGCAGCGCCAGGATTTTCAATTCCTGCAGGTTGATGGAGGCATTGACCGGTTTGGACTCGCGCCCGGCGAGATCCTGGACCTTGAAATAGACTGTTTTCGCGCCGTTGCCGGAGGAGAGCACAAAACCGGGCGTGGTGGAGTAAGGCTGCCAGACCGACCCGGCAAAGGTGACGCTCTCGCTGGCCTGGTATTGCGACGGGCTCAGGGAGCAGGAGTTGTTCAGGATCACGGTGCGGGAATCGGCGGTGGCCTGGCCGCCGTTGATTTGGAAGGAGAGCACCTCGGGTCCCTGGTTGACGGCCCGCAGGCTGTAGGAGCCCACGGTGCCAGGCGTGAGGGCCACCACTTTCAGGTAGTAAACGCCGGGGCTCAAGGACACGTCCAGGCGGGAAGCTTTTTGATCCACCAGCAAGGTGGAATCGTTGGGCCCATGCAAATACAGGTAGGTTCCCGCCAGGGTGCCCATGCGGGTTTCAAAGGACCACAACCCGGGCGCGACCACGCTGACACGGAACCAATCCTCGTCCCCGGCCGGGGAAATGGCGGAATCCGCCCAGTCCCCGTTGACCAGCAGGTCCGGCATGGCCACCTCCCGCAGTTGGATGGTGGAGGATTTGGTGGCGGATTCCTGGCCTTTGCCGTTGCGGACCTTGAAATACACCGTTTTGGGGCCATCCCCGGCAGCCAGCTGGAAGACGGGGGCCACCGAGTAAGGATGCCACACCGCCCCGGCAAAGTTTGTGGATTCGGACGCAAGATAATCCACCGGCTGCCACCAGCAGATGTTATTCAGCACCACCACGCGCGAAAAGGTGCTGGTCGCCCCATTGTTCAGGGCGAAGGCGATCACCACCGGTGTGACGCCCGCGGTGAGCTGGATTTTGTAGGATCCGGTGGCGGCCGCCGAATAAGCGTAAACCTTGGCGAAATATTCACCCGGCTCGAGCTGACGGACAATCCGGGCCGGACTGCCGCTGGACTGGTCCAGCATGAGGCTCTGGCTGTTGGGGCCGTAGAGTTCCAGGATGGGATCCTTGAGGGTGCCCGCCTGCACCTCCAGCACGTAGGCGCCATTGGTGGCGGCCACGAACCGGTACCAATGGGCATCGCCGCCCGCCACGATGGTTTTCTCAAACGGCAGAGCATCCATCACGAGATCCACCGGAGCGGCCTCGGCCAACCGAATCCGGGCCGAAACCACCGGCGACTCCAGCCATTGATCATCGCGCACCTTGAAATAGACCGTCTTCAGGCCATCGCCGGCAGAGAGCAGAAAGGAGGGGGCGCTGGAATACGGCTGCCAGGTGAGACCGTTGAAGTCGGCGGATTTGCTGGCCTGGAAATAGGTGGGATTATTGGTGCAGGAGTTGTTCAGGATCACCGTGCGGGAGGTGGTGGTTTCCTGCCCCTGGTTGAGCGCCAACGACAGGATCCGCGGCCCGCTGGCGCGGCGCACCTGGATGTAATAGGTGCCCGTCTCCCCGAATATGCTGGCTTCCACGCCCACGTAATACCGGTCCGGGTCGAGCCGCGTGGCAATCAACGCTGCATCCCCCTGCCCGCTGTCGTCGTCGCTCTGGACCAGGCGGTTGGGATCATGGGAAGCATAGAGGCTCATCCGGTTGTCCAGGAGCGTTCCCGGCCAGGTCTCGATCACATAGGTATTGGTGTCGTTGGCATTAAAGGTGTGCCAGACCAGAGTGCCGGGCTGGCTGACCTCCGCCAGCAGCGGCGGGTCATCCAGCACCAGGCGGTTGGTGGCGCCTTCCTGGATCGTCACCGTGCGCAGCAGGGAGTCCGACTCCGCGCCGGCTTGATTGCGGACCTTGAAAAAGAGATTCTTCACCCCATTGCCCACGGCAAACCGGAACAGCGGCTGCCCGCTGTATTTATACCAGACCGCCCGGGTGAAATTGGAGGCCTCGCTCGCCTGGTATTCGATGGGATTTCCCAGGCACTGGTTGTTCAGCACCACCAGGCGCCCGTTGTTGAAAGCCCCGCCGTTGTTGATCTGCAGGGAGGCCACGGCCGGCCGGTCGCCGCCGGTGAGGGAAACCTGGCAGGCACCGGCACTGTCCGGAGCGGCCGCCCACACCTTGAGGAAGTAAGTGCCAGGCCCCAAGCCCACCGCCAGGCGCGCCATTTTGTTCAGGCCACCATCGTCGTCCTCGGCCAGTTTCAGGCTGGCATCACCCGGCCCGTAAAGGGCCAGGCGATTATCCCGCAGGGTGCCGGGCCGGGTGTCGATCACGTAATTGCCGGAGTTGGTGACCTGGAATTGGAACCATTCGGCGCCCCCGGCGGCGATGTTCGCGGTGACGCTACCACCATTGGGAACCAGCGGGCGATAGACCGGGGAACCCGCACTGGTGATGGCGCCGGCGGCCGCCCGGGCGCTGCCGCCCGGCCCGATACCCATCCCTGCCCACGCCAAGGCTGCCAGCCAGAGGCCGCTTCTGATCCATGGTTTCATAACCTGCTTTCGGAAAGATGCTTCATGCTTGATCTGCTTGTTCCTCCTCAACGATACCCCAATAGCGGCCTCCGTCACGCCGATTTTTCCACCCCTCAAATTCCTTGCCGCGGACGGTTTCGACCGTAGTTTAATCGAAGGTAACAGGGCTTTGGCCTCCGGCTTGCCGCTGGGGCGGCAGCGGCCTCGAGGTGCACCACGGAATGCCTGCCACCCGTTTAGCCTTTAGTCGTGCGCCTGCCTATGACCTCTGAGGATTACCGATTGTTGGAAACGGATTGGGGGAGGTTTTGCAACCGGCTGCCCCCCGGGGAGTTTCTCATCTCCAGCGGAGAGGGAATACGCCTGGGGACGGAAATCCACCGGGGAGGCAGAGCGCCAATTCCACCGGTCAGGGGCGGGCCAGCCAGGATTGGAAAGCGGGGGTTTGGGCCAGTTTTTTGGCGAGCAGCTCGTAGCCCTGGGTCAGCGGATGGCTGGCATCGGCATAGAGTTCGCTGGGCAGGGCCTCGGGAGCGGTGAAGGCCACCTGGTTTTCGGCCAGCCACCGGGTGATGCCATCCTGCAGGCGCTGGAAACCGGGGCGGGATTCCGCAGCCACCAGGTGCTCATTGAAAGGCCCCACCACCACCAGACATTCATTGCCATGTTCGCGGAGGTTTTTGACGAGCCGCTGGAAGGCGCGCCACTGAAGGGAAGACTCCAGCGAAACCCAGTCGAAACGGGCCGGCCCGCTCCCCTGGAACCACGGTTTGTGCCGGGGGCTGCGGGGCCCGCGCTGGGGATCCTCCGCGGGGGCCACCGGGACGCGAAAGGCCACCTGGGCGAGCGGATTTTTCCAGGCATTCGGGTATTGGGGCGGGTCGCTGCCGTCATCCTGGAGCGTCCAGTTCAGGAGGCTTTTGCCGCCAAACCAGGCATGCTGCAGATGGTTGATCCAGGAGACGAAGCCGAGGGACCGCTCCACTTGGATGCCCAGCCGGGTGCTGGCGTCCGCCTTGTAGCAGGGGATGCGCGGGAAGAATTGCGGCACGAGGGAGGCGTGGTTGAATTTCTCCTCCTTGCTGGTTTGCAGGTCCACCTTGGGGCTGGTCATCCACAGGACGTTGCAGTGGAGCAGGATTTTCCGGTGGCGCAGCGGGCCGCCATACCAGGTGGCCAGGCCTTCCAAGGCGAGCGGGAACAGGCCGTTGACCCCGGCATTGACGAACCGTTCCGGGGTACCCGCATCGCGGTTGAGGAAGTGGG
Organism: uncultured Verrucomicrobiota bacterium; assembly: GCA_903845125.1. Lineage (GTDB taxonomy): Bacteria > Verrucomicrobiota > Verrucomicrobiia > Limisphaerales > UBA1319 > CAIMWS01. The sequence continues at coordinate 1,438 of CAIMWS010000276.1, read as the reverse complement.
AAAGGGTACCGTCCGGCAGGACGTATTCGCCCCACACCACGCTATCCCCCAGGAGGACGATCCGGCCGGGGCTGAGATCGCGCTCCAGGCGGCGCTCGTAGAGCCAGTAATCCTGGCTCAAACTGTAGGGCAGGCGGTAATCCGGAGCGGTGTCGAAAGCCTCCAACCGCTTCCACAGGCGCGGGGTGATAAAAAGCACGAGGGCCAAAATGCCCAGCACGGCCCCCCAATGGCGGCCGTTGAGGCGGAGTTCATTGACACCAAACGGGATGCCGGGGGCTTTCGCCGGGGGGGCGGAAGGCTCAGGCTGGGGAGAGGGGACGGGTTCGGTGGCCATATCAGAATTGGAAATAGATGAAGGCGCCGCCGCCGGAGGAGAACAGGAACATATAGAGGATCATGAACACGGCCAGGCCCACCCGCACCGGGGCCGCCTGCAGGAACGACCGGAAGCGGGATTCGTAAAGCATCTGGTAAAGCCACACGGCCGCGGCCAGCAGGAGCATCAGGAGGGGGATCTGCGGATCCCGCCAGGGCGCCGAGAACAGGTGCGTGGTGATGTACAGCGCGTCCGTGAGCGAACCGGCCCGGAAGAAGATCCAGGTGAAGCAGACAAAGGCGAAAACCCCCAACTGCTTGGCCAGCTTGGGCACCCGGTCCCGGTAAAAAGCGGAGCGCTCCAACTCGCGGGTGAGCATGACGCCCAGGGCGTGGAGGGTGCCCCAGATGACGAACGTCCAGGCCGCGCCATGCCAGATGCCGGAGATGAAAAAGGTGATGAACAGGTTGCGGTACATTTTGAAGGTGCCCTGGCGGTTGCCGCCGAGCGGGATGTAAACGTAGTCGCGGAACCAGGAGGAGAGGCTGATGTGCCAGCGGGTCCAGAATTCACCGATGCCGGTGCTCAGGTAGGGATTGTTGAAATTGAGGATGAGGTTGAAGCCCATGAGGCGCGCCAGCCCGCGGGCCATATCCGTGTAGCCGCTGAAATCGAAAAAGATCTGCCAGGCAAAGGCGAACGTGGCCGCCATGAGGGCAGGCCCGCCGAAGGCCTGGGGCCGGTCATACACCCGCTCCACGTAAAAGGAGAGGTAATTGGCCAGCGCCAGCTTTTTGAACAGGCCCACCAGGAAGAGCGACAGGCCGTCGGTGATGTTCTGCCAGCGGAAGGGGGGGAATTGCTGGAACTGGGGGAGCAGGTGCCGGGCGCGCTCGATGGGACCCGCCATCAGCTGGGGAAAGAAGCAGACGAAGGTGGCAAAGCGCAGGAAATTGCGCTCCCGCTGCACGTTGCCCAGGTAGAAATCAATGGTGTAGCTCAGGGATTGGAAGGTGAAAAACGAAATCCCCACCGGCAGCAAATACTCGGCGCCAAAGGGCATCAGGGTGGCCGGGTCAGGGAACCGGACCGGCAGGTGGCACCAGGCGAACACGGCGG
>CAIMWS010000275.1 GCA_903845125.1 uncultured Verrucomicrobiota bacterium | reverse complement strand
GCTGCCATCGGGTTGGGAGAAGGGCGTTTCCGTGTTGGAACGTTCCTTTGTGCTTGCGAATTTGGACGCGGAAGAAATAGCGGAAGTCATAGGCTGGCCCTGTGTCCGGTGGGTGGAAGAGAACGCGCGGGTACGCATGCTCTGATATGGAGAGCTTTTAGAGCGGAATTGTGAATAGGCACGGTAAGGGATGAATGTGGACATGACGGCAGGGTATAACAGGTTAGATTCGAAACCGAGTGCGGCGAGGGGTCGCTGAGGGGATATCATGCAGGCACATGTTGATCCTTCGTTTTATTTGGAAGAAACTGTGCTATGGTATCGGGAACGGCTGAAAGATGGCCTCACAAAGGGCCCAACCGCCCAATCGCTGATTTTCGTTCAGGGGGGTACAGACCCAAGCTCTCCTGAATTTATGGCGGGTCTGGAACAGCATGTGCTGAGACTATTGGACGAGACCCTTCTCCGATGGAAGAACGGGGATCTGTCCAGCGCACAATGCCTGGGCACACTGGAAAATCACTGCTCATTCTCATCTTGGCCCAGAGTTTTTGTTTTGGCATCCCAAGGCGCTTCTGCCGACGTATCCTCCGCAATTGAAGGGCTGGGCTACCGTTGTTCACGGAACACTTCCCAGGCGAAGCCGATAGGTGGCCAGACAGCGCTCGAACAGTTTGGTTTTTTGCTGCTGAAAGTGCCGCCCGTGCTTGACCTGCTGGAGCCTTTAGCACAGGTCGAAGGGGTTGAGGGCGTGTATCACGCGGACAAGCCCGTGCGGCTTTCCCCGATGCCAAGGATGACCAACCGAGCCTGTCTTGACAGCAGCGTTTCCGTAATTGACCCAGGTGGGATCCGGCAAGTAATTGGGCTGGAGCACTGCGGTCAGGGGGTTAGAGTGTGCGTCTGCGACACGGGCATTGACGAAACACACCCGGATTTGGTGGGGGCCGTGGCGGCATCCGCTGACTTCACCGAGGAAGGTGATGGCATTGACCGTCAAGGACACGGAACCCATGTCGCCGGTATCATCGCTGGCCGGGGCGTTGCGTCCCAAGGCCGTTATGTCGGGGTGGCCCCTGGGGCGACGTTGCTATCAGCACGCGTGCTGAACAGCGAAGGTGCGGGCACGACAATTTCAGTTTCTTATGGGCTCGGATGGGCGTATGAGCAGGGGGCCAACGTGGTGAATCTCAGCCTGGGTCATGACAGTTGGATTACCGATGGCCAGTCGGCAGAATCCCGCGTGTGCGAGAGTCTCATAAAAGCCGGAATCGTTGTGATGGTTTCGGCAGGCAACAGTGGTCCGGCACAAGGCACGGTAGGGGTTCCTGGCGACACAAGAAACGCCCTTACAGTGGCAGCCCTTTCCAGAACGGGCACGATATGCGAATTCAGTAGCCGCGGCCCTACAACCAACCCTGAACTCACCGGGCCTAAGCCGGACATCGCTGCCCCAGGCGAGCGAATTGTTTCCTGCCGCTCCTCCGCAAGTGATCCGGAACGCTGGGTGCCGATTGCCGGTGCGGATCGCTATGCAGTCGCCTCTGGCACCTCCATGGCGACGCCGATGGTCTCCGGAGCGTGCGCCATCATCCTTTCGCTGCTAAAATCCCGGAAGCGGGCGATGGATCCGTTGGAAATCAAGAAAACATTTTGTGACACAGCAAACCCGCTGCCGGATACCGAACCGGAAGCCCAAGGGCGCGGCGTTGTAAACCTTAGCGAGGCGGCACGAGCCATGGGGCTTGTGCAGGGCCTTGCCGAAAGCCCCTCAGCGGATACGAATCAAAAGAGGAATGACCAAGTCATGAACGAAGAAATCCTCAATGTGGATCAGTTGGCGGAATACCTGAAACTCAAACCGGTCACTCTGTATAAACTGCTTCGCCAAGGCAAAATCCCCGGATTCAGAGTTGGCGGAACCTGGCGTTTCCGCAAAGCGACCATTGATGAATGGATTGCCATGCAGGAGCAGACTTCCGATATGGCAATTGCAGAGGAGGTGCCTCCCCCTCCCCCACGTTCTCCGTTCTCAGCGGAGTGCGGCTTGTGCGGAGTGAAGCTTCCACGAGGTTCCTCCAATCGCTGCAAAGCTCCGGGATGTGAAGTGCTTGTCTGCGACAAATGCTGGAATATTCATAGGCGCCTATATTGCAAGGACCATCGGTCCTTGGAAGGCTCTACGGATTCAGGTCACCGGTCAGCAGACAACCGCGCACAAAGTGAGATATGTTCCGTCTGTGACCGCCTCATCGACACCCCCTATAAGACCTGCGAGGCATCGGGTTGTTGGAACCCCATTTGTCGGGACTGCTGGAATGGTAAGACCATGGGCCGCGAGATCCACTATTGCCCAGATCACGATTCAGGATATGCGAACGTGATGGCCGGTTCTGCCTCGGCTGGAGCATCTATGATTGAGCTCGTGGCCATGGAATCAGCTTTTGTCGAAAGAGTGCGTTCCCATTTCGCGGAAACGGAGGAACTTTATCATCCAGGGTCGGGAGAGCCTATCCCAATCGGGGGTACATGGTCTCTTTTGAAAGAGGAAAGTGAAGCAGGCCAAATCCAAAGAGACCCGGCTTTTAGGCTTGAACCTAAAGGCTTTTCTGATCGCATACCCACTAACCGATCGCTGGTCTATTCCCTCAAGGTGCCGAAGGGCGTGCTTGGGAAAGCCTCGTCAACGCTCCGGATCGAGGCGAAGTTCTGGGCGAACTG
>CAIMWS010000274.1 GCA_903845125.1 uncultured Verrucomicrobiota bacterium | reverse complement strand
GAAACCGGGCTCGCCCCCGCCGGACAACCAGGTGCCGGACCCGTGGTTCCGCAAAGTCCTGGTGTTGGATGAAGCCCCGCGCCGCGCCACGGTCTATCTCGCCAGCGTCGGTTACCATGAGTTATTCATCAATGGCCAAAAGGTTGGGGACGCCATCCTGGCCCCCAGTGCCACCGACCACAGCCACCGGGCCCGGTATAACACTTATGAAATCGCCAGCCAGCTGCATCCAGGCACCAATGTCATTGGTGTCTGGCTGGGTGTATCCTGGTCGATTTTTCCTTCCTACCAGACCAATGACAAACCACGCACGCCCATCGTGATGGCCCAGGCGGATCTGCTATTCAAAAACCGCGCTCCCCAGCGGGTGGTTACGGACGGCACCTGGAAAACGCACCCCAGCCCCAACCGGCTCCTGGGGGTGTGGGATTTCATGCACTTCGGGGGTGAACTCTACGACGCCAATCGCGAACTGCCCGGCTGGGCCGAAGCGGGCCTGGACGACTCCCAGTGGAAAAATGCCACCACCTATCATCCGCAACTGGCGCTCTCGGCGGATCGAGTGGAATCCAACCGCCTGGGCAGGCGCATCCAGCCAGTGGCCATCGAAGAGACCACCAATGGCTGGTATCGCGTGGATATGGGGATCAATTTCGCCGGGTGGACGGAAATTGAGGTGGCGGGCCAGCCCGGCGACCGCGTGGATTTTGAATTCTCCGAGAATCCCAAGGAAACCATGACGCATCGGTTGCACAGCGCCTATATCATTGGTCCCCTGGGCCGGGGGGTGTTCCGCAACCGGTTCAATTACAGCGTGGGGCGCTGGATCCTGGTCAAAGGCCTGAAATACAAGCCCGCCATAAGCCATTTCACGGGCTGGCTGGTCCGTACCGATTACCGCCGCACGGGCCACTTTGAGTGTTCCCATCCCTTGTTGAACCAGATTTATGAAACCACGCTTTGGACCTTTGAAAATCTGAGCCTGGGCGGCTATGTGGTGGATTGTCCGCAACGAGAGCGCATGGGCTACGGCGGCGATGCCCATGCCACCACCGAAACCGGCTTGAAGAATTACGACCTGGGCGCCTTTTACACCAAGTGGTCCCAGGATTGGCGGGATGTGCAAAGACCGGATGGCAACCTGCCTTACACCGCGCCCACTTACTGGGGCGGGGGAGGACCGGGCTGGAGCGGCTATTGTGTCACGCTGCCCTGGGAGATGTTCCAGCATTTCGGCGATGTCCGCATTTTGGCGGAAAACTACCCTACCATCCAGCGCTGGCTGGCCTTCCTGGAAACCAAATCGGCCGGGGACATGCTGGTGCGCTGGGGTGGGGAGTGGGATTTCCTGGGCGATTGGCTCTGGCCAGGCGCCGAGGGGGTGAATGGCGATACGCCAGAAACCTTGTTTTATAACAACTGTTACTGGATTTATAACCTGCAGACGGCGGCCCGGATTGCCCGTGTGCTGGGGCACGGGGAGCACGCACAGAAGTGGCAGGAACGCGCCGCGCAGGTGCGCCACGCGGTCCATGTTCGGTTCTTCAATGCCAGGGAAAACAGCTACGTCAACGGTTTTCAAGCTTATCTGGCAGTGGCGCTCCTGGTGGGTTTGCCCCCGCGGGAGGTGGAACCGGCGGTGTGGAAACGGCTGGAGGATGAAATACTCATCCGCCGCCAGGGACACATCCACGCCGGCATCACCGGTGGCGCTTTCCTGTTCAAAACCTTGCGCGCCCATGACCGCCACGATTTGCTCTGCGAAATGGTCGCCCAGGAGGATTTTCCAGGCTGGGGCGATATGCTGAAACGGGGCGCCACCACCATGTGGGAATCATGGGAGGGGACCCTTTCCCTGCTGCATAGTTCCTACCTCTATCCGGGAGCCTGGTTCATGGATGGCCTGGGAGGCATCCAGCCCGGGCCGGATGGCCAGGGGTTCAAGGATTTTCTCTTGAAACCGGCGATGCTGAAGCGCCTGCCGATCGAATGGGTCAAAACCAGCTATGATTCGCCCTATGGGACCATTGTCACCCAGTGGAAATTCCAAGGCGCCCAAATCCATTTGGGCACCGTGGTTCCGCCCAACACCACGGCCATCCTGATCCTGCCCGCTCGCAGCGCAGCTGCCATTCGTGAATCGGGGCGCCCGCTCCAGGAGGTTGCCTCTTTGTCAGTGCTGAAGGAGGCGGCGGGCCAGGTGGCTTTGAAACTCGGATCCGGCCACTATCAGTTCCAGGCTGACTACTGGGAAGGGAACGGCCGTCATTAAGGGCCGTGATGGATTTTATAAAAAACGCCAACGCCGAATAACCAAACCATGCCTATGAAAAAAATTACCTTGATGGCGGCTCTGTTAATGCCGCTCATGGCCCCGGCCGCCACGCAACGCATTGACCGGTCCGATGGGGATATCGACTTGATCGAGACCAGTACGGATTCGCCCTTTACCCTTTACCGGCGCGAATTGCGCAACTCCGGCACCACCGATCGGGAGGTTAAGGTCATCGAATTCAGCCGCGTGCATTCGCTCTCCCAGCCGGTGAAGGAATACCGGACCCTCGGGGTGGATGGCCTGAAGAACGCCGAGGCGGCCGCTGACAGCCACCTCTTTCTGGCCCTGGCCAAGCCGGACGCCAGCCAAAGCGTGGTGGTCGGTTGGATCACCCAGGAGCGCGGCAGCGGTAGCGTCCACAGCCAGGCCGCCGAAAATGGGATCAAGATCACTGGCCGGCTGAATTACGGCCGCTTGCGGATCAAACCGGGCCAGCAGGTGACCACGGACGCCCTGGCGGTTGGTCGTTTCAACGATGCGCGTCTGGGGTTGGAGGCCTATGCCGATACTATCGCCAAGGCGTACCAAATCCGGCTGCCAGCCATTCCGAATGGCTATTGCACTTGGTATTCCAGTCCCCATGGCGGGGCGTCGGATGAAAAAGCCCTGGCGGAGTTGACCGCCTTCTGCGCCAGGGAACTAAAACCCTACGGTTTCGATACCATCCTGATTGACGATCAGTGGCAGGGCCCAGCCATCCCCAAAGGTGGCATCATGGGGAGTGGCCCGACCGGCAACTACACCCGCCACAATCCACAGGGACCCTACCCTTCGGGCATGCAGGCCACAGCGGCCCAGATGAACAGCAAGGGCATCCGGCCTGGGCTGTGGTTCACCCCGTTCTCCTGGGATCCGCGGGATCCGCTTTTCAAGGATCATCAGGATTGGTTTGTTAAAAAGGCCGATGGCAAGTTCTACGAGGTTCTCTGGGCTGGCTGGTGCCTGGATATGACCCATCCCGAGGCCCGCGATTTCCTGGCGGACGCGGTGCGGCGGATCACCCACGAGTGGGGTTTCCGTTATCTCAAGCCGGATGCCATGTGGTGTGGACTGGCGGCCCGGTGCACCTATCCCGGCACCGAGTTTGTGGAAGATCAATTCGGCGATGCCGTTTTTCACGATCCTTACTGGACCAACCTGGAAGCTTACCGTGCGGGCATCCGCACGATGCGCCAGGCCTCCCCGGCCGGCACCTATGTGGCCGCCTGCAACGTGGCGCAGAATTTCCGCTCCATGGGGGGTGCCATGGGCCTGGTGGATGCCATGCGCATCGGCCCCGATACCGGGGCCGACTGGGGGGCAATCATGCCCAATTTCCACCTCGGCACCCGCCTCTATTTCTTTCACAACCGGGTCTGGCATAACGACCCGGATTGCCTGATGTTGCGCGCCCCGCTGAGCCTCATTCAGGCCCGCTCCTTCGCCTCCTGGATCGCGCTCTCCGGCTGCTTGAACCTGGTGAGCGAATGGCTGCCCAGCCTGCCCGCCGAGCGCCTGGATTGCCTGAAGCGGACCCTTCCCAACACCGGCCTGGCGGCGCGTCCGCTCGACTTGTTCGAGAACATGCCGGCCCGGTCCTGGCATTTGACCAATGGCAAACAGCATGTGGCAGGTCTTTTCAACTGGGACGCCAAGCAACCAGTTACCAGCAGCCTGAAAGTGGAACAAATTGGCTTCCAGGCTGCCGGCAGCGAATTCGCCGCGCTCGATTATTGGAGCGGCAATTTGGTTCCCGTGCGGGGTGGCGTGGTGACGGTTGAGCTTCCGCCTTGCGGTTCCAGCATCCTCGCCATCGCCCCGGTGCAGGACCACCCGATCCTGCTGGGCACCTCCCGGCACATCACCCAGTGTTTTGTCGATACCGGCGAAACGATATGGCAAGGCGCCACTTTGTACGGTACGTGCAAATTGGTCGGTGGCGACACCACCGAATTGCGCATCCTGGTTGATTCCACCCGGGGCAGTTGGCAGGCCCAAAGCGTGGACCTTGCGGAAGCGGATCGTGATGCGGGCGCCAAGGCGGTGATGAAAGCAGCGGGCAGTCTGGTCCGGGTTTCCTTATCCTCTCCGGCAAACCGCGAAGTCCGCTGGTCGGTCCATTTCAAGGATCGTTAAGGCAATTCAATCCGTGAAAGGGTTGATCCAATTTGTCTTTTGGTTGGTGGTCCTGGGCGCCCGGATGGCGGGCGCCGCGGATTTGCCAGACGATTTGACCGGGAAAAAAGCCGCGGTATTCAAGGCTCACTTGGGGCAAAAAGTTTCGGTGGCCGGCCGGCTCGAAACCGGTCAGCAAGGCTATTGCCTGGCGGGGATGGACCAGGAGGTCGTCTTTTATATCATCCCGGAAATGCCAGCCAATCGCGGTTTCCGCTATCCTGCGGAATGGGAGCGGCGGCTGCACCAATCAGTGCGAGTGACTGGTGAATTGAGGCATCGTTCATTCCCGCGTGCGGCTGTCAACGATCCAAAAATGCAGATTCCCCCCGATTTTTATTATATGGTGCTCCAGCGCACCCGGGTGGAACTGTTGCCGGAACCCAAGCTCCCAAAATAGGCGATTGAGGCTGGCTGCGATTTTCGTGATCTCCGGTTGGATGGAGCACGCACGACTTGAGTGTTCGCGGGAACCGGGGGCAGGAGCCTTCGCCAGTTACCCCGGTCCGGGGGATGCCGTCCTTTTCGCCGGCTCTGCCCTTGATAAATACAATCCGGCCGGCGAACCGGAAAATGATCGGAAAAAACATGCAAACATTACCCATACAACTGCGGTTGATCGCCTCCCTGGCGAGCGGAATCATGGTGGCTTTGCCGGTTGGCCGTGCGGCGGAGCAGATCCAGAACCAGTGGCTCGAAGCCACGTGGCAGTCCGCCACGGGTGGGTTCCAAGTTCGGGCCCGGGATGGTGCGCGTCCCTTTTTCACCAGTCCGCAAGTGCTGCCCGGCGCGCGTCAGGCGGTGGTGGTGGCGGTTGAACATCAGCAGTTCGGCACGGGCCGGGCGCTGGCATTTTCCTCGCCTTCCGGCGAGCGCGGGCAGGTCGCGCTGTATGACTCGCTGCCGTTTGCCGTGTTCGACCGGCAACTGCAAAACTCCGGCGCCCAGGAAGCGGTCGTGAAAAAGGTTCATTTGCTCGATGGTTCCCTCGATCTGGGAGTGGATGCCGGCCAGCTCAAAACGGTAAGCACCGCCGGGTTGCGCCCGGTGGCAGGTCATCCAGCCGGGTATGGCTTTCTGACCATCGGTGATCCAGCCACACGCCAGGGAGTGGTCTGCGGCTGGCTGACCAGCTTCCGCGGAGTGGGCATTGTGGGCTGCCGCCTGACGAACGGCGCGACGGTGCTCCAGGCGCATATTGATTATGGCGATTTGCGGCTGCCGGCCCAATCGGGCACCGCGAGCGAAACCTTGCTCCTGGGTCGCTTTGAGGATGTGCGTTCCGGTCTTGAACAATACGCTGATGCCATTGCCCGGCGCCTGGATATTCACCTGCCCCCCAAACAGACGGTTTATTGCACCTGGTATCACAATGGCGCTTCCAGCGAGCAGGAAATGGCCCGGTTCAGCGAGTTCGCCGCCAAACAGTTCGTGCCCTTTGGCTTCACGACGATGCAGATTGATGATGGCTGGCAGGCGGGCCTCTCCACCAACGGTCCCAAGCGGGTCTTTACGATGGCCAATCCGCAAGGTCCTTATCCCTCAGGAATGAAGCCGACGGCGGATCGGGTGCGTTCCCTGGGCATGGTGGCCGGCCTTTGGTTCATGCCTTTCGCGGGCACCTCCTATGATCCCTTCTTCAAAGACAAGCAAGACTGGTTCTGCAGGAATCCGAATGGCCAGCCGTACGAAGCCACCTGGGGCGGCACCAGCCTCGACCTGACGCATCCGGATGTGCGGGCTTACCTGGCGGGCTTGGTGCGGCGGATTTCCCAGGAGTGGGGCTATAAATACTTCAAGCTGGACGGGCTGTGGACCGGCACCGCCACCCGCCTGCAATATGTCAATGCGGAGTATCGGGACGACGACTTGGGGGTTCCCACACGTCACGATCCTTCCCTGACCCCCATCGAAGCGTACCGTCTGGGGCTCAGGCTGGTGCGGCAGGAAGCCGGCGGCGATGTGTTTTTGCTGGGGTGCAGCCAGACGCAGAATATGCGCAGTTTCACCCCTTCGCTGGGGCTGGTGGATGCCATGCGGGTGGGACCGGACAACGGGGCCAACCCCGGCGGACTGGTCAGCGGCCCCAAGTTCTCCTCACGCCTGTTTTTCCTGAACGGCCGCGTGTGGTATAACGATCCCGACCCGGTCTATGTCCGGGCTTCGTTCCCGGAGCCGATGGCCAGAACCTCGGTGTCCTGGACGGCCTTGAGCGGTTCGCTGCATTCCAGCAGCGATAACTACCTGGCGTTGCCCCCGGCACGGCTGGATATGCTGAAACGGTCCATGCCTTCGCACGATCTTAAAACCGCCCGGCCGGTGGATTACCTGGAACAGGACGTTCCCCGGGTCTGGCTGCTGACGGATGATCGCCGCCGTGAGCGGCATGACGTGGTGGGATTGTTCAACTGGGATACCCGGAAAAACGTGCGCGTCGAATACCCGGTGGACCGGATCGGTTTGCCCAAGGCGAAGGCGTATGTGGGCTTTGACTATTGGGGCAACCAATTCGTTCCGCCGTTTCAGGGGATGGTCTCCGCCGATCTCTCTCCCGGGGGGTGCCGCCTGCTTGCGCTCCGGCCGGTGGCGGATCGTCCGCTGCTGGTGGGAACCTCGCGCCACGTCACCCAGGGGGCAGTGGATCTCATGGAGGAGGAATGGACTGGCTATGCATTGCGGGGCCGGAGCCAGGTGGTAGCTGGGGATCCTTACGAGTTGCGGATTGTGGTGCCCGCAGGCCAGGATTCCTGGCAGCTGGCGGAGGCCAGGGCCGGTGGATTGAAAGGCGGCATTCACGAAAGTGGGCCGGCCATCCGCGTGCGTTGGGAGCCTTCGGAGACGGGTATTCTCGGCTGGGAACTCAAGTTCAAGCACGGTCCGGTGGCGGCTGGGGAGGTGGCCCCGATCAAAAAACTCACCGCTCGGGCTGGCCAATGGTACGAAGGGGTAAGGCTGGCTTGGGAACCGGTTGCGAATGCTGTGGCCTTCCGCATAACCCGCCAGGCCGGCGGCGAGGTCACGGAGTTGGCAGCCGTGGGCAATTCGTGCCTGGACACTCAGGTCAAATCCGGGCAAACGTATGCTTATACTGTGCAGGGCCGCAATTGGACGGGCGAGTGGTCAGCGCCAGCCATGGCCACTGTCCAAATCCCCAGCCAGCCCAAACGTCCGAGTGATCCGCCGCTGCCCGCCATCCGATGCGACCAACTGCGGCCAGTGGCGGTTTCGGTGGGGTATGGGCGGATGAACCTCAATAAAACCGTGGCCGGCAAGCCTCTGACCCTCGACGGCAAGCGGTACGAGTTCGGCCTGGGTGTTCATGCGGCTTCCCAAGTCATTTACACCATCCCGCCAGGCGCCCGGAGTTTTGTGGCGGTGGTGGGCATCGATGATGAAGTGAAAGAGGATCCGCGGGCCAGTGTGGTGTTCCAAATCCTCGGCGACGTCAAGGAAATGGGTGAGAAGCCCATCGTCGTCGCCCAAAGTCCGCGCCTGGACAACCAACACCTCCGCACCTGGGCGTTTCAGGTCGAACTCGATCCGCGGTGGCGCGAAATCCAGCTCATCGTCACCGATGCCGGTGATGGGATCAACTGCGACCATGGCGATTGGGCCAACGTCGGTTTTCTGGTGCCGAAGTAGTGGGGCGATCTTCCCCCGGCGCCGATCAATGCTCGGGGCGCCAATGTTTCCAGCGAAATTTCAAGCCAAGGTCGTCCAGCAGGGAGTAGGCCACGGGGGTGACGATCAGGGTGAGGAGCAGGCACAAGGTCTGGCCGCCGATCACGACGATGGCGGTGGCATAACGTTCCTCGGCCCCGGGGCCGGTGCCCAGCGCCAGCGGCAGCATGCCGGCCACCAGGGTGAAGGTGGTCATTAAAATGGGGCGGAGGCGGTCCCGGTTGGCCTGGAGGATGGCGGCGGAACGTTCCATGCCCGCCTCGCGCAGCTTGTTCGAGTGGTCTACCTGGAGAATGGCGTTCTTTTTGACCACCCCGAAAAGCACCAGGATGCCCAGCGCCGAATAAAGGTTGATGGCGGTGTTGGTGGCCCACAGGGTCAACAGGGCAAAAGGCACCGACAAGGGCAGCGACAGCAGGATGGTGAACGGATGGACCAGGCTTTCAAACTGCGAGGCCAGGATGATGTACATCAGGATGACGGACAGGATGAAGGCCCACAGGAACTCGTAAAAGGTGTTTTCCAATTCCCGGGCCGCACCCGACACGCGCGTGGAATACCCCGGTGGCAGGTTCATGGTGGCGACTTCGGCCCGCAGCGCGGCGATGCGATCCGCCAGGGCATAACCGGGTGCCACCGAGGCCCGCAAGCTGACCAAACGCTGCCGGTCCAGGCGATCGATGCGGGAAGCGGTGGGGCGGGGCACAATCTTCACGACATTATCGAGGCGTACGAGGGTGCCATCGGTCTTGGGCACAAAGAGGCGGGAGATGGTCTGGGCATCATTGCGGTCCCCCTCCCGCAGGCGTAGTTCGACGTAATAATCGTCGTTGACGGTTGGGTCATGGAAACGGGAAACCTTCAGGTCACCGCCCACCATCAAGCGCAAGGCGGTGGCAATTGCTTCCGTCTCCACCCCCAATTGGCCCGCCCGGTCGCGGTCGATCTCCACCTGCAGTTCGGGCTTGTCGAGCTTCAAGGTGGTGTCGGCGTCCATCAGACCCAGTTCGGGCGCTTTGACACGCAATTCCTCGGCGTAGCCGGACAAGGCGTAGAGGTCCGGCCCCAGGAGACAAAAGTCCACATCCACGTTCGGACCGCCCATGCTGTAGGTTTGCGGGTTGCGGACGGAGGCCCGCAGGTCCGGGTAGGCGCGGAGCTTGGCGCGGACCTCCTGCATGACCTTTTTCTGCGGGATATTGCCTTGGAAGGCCTTCCAAGGGGGCCATTGGAGCAGTCGGCCCCAGGTGAAAATGCGCTCCTCGTGCGGTGCCAGGCGTACAAAAAAACGGGCGCTGTTGAGCCCGCCCAAACCGCCGCCGCCGGCGGAAGCCTGGATCAACCGCACGCCGGGGATGGTTTGGAGATCGGCCTCGATTTTCCGGGCGACCTCGTTCATGGCGTCCAGGCTGGCGCCTTCCGGCGCCGAAACCCGGACTTCGAATTCACCTTCATCAGTGCTGCTGGGGATATATTCCTGCCTGACCGCCCGGTAAAGGGGCCAGGAGGTGAAGATGATCCCCACGCCCAGGCCCACCACCAAAGCCCGGTGGGCCATGGCCCAGATGAGGATGGAGGTGTAGAAACGCTCTATGTAGGCGTAAAATCCACGGCGGGAGCGGGGCGAGTGCCCGCTTGGGGCGCCACGATCCGTGTGCAGTAACCGGGCGCTCATCATGGGGGTGAGGGTGAATGATACCAGGAGGCTCACCAGCACCGCCACGGCCGCGGTCAGGCCGAACTGGAATAGAAACCGGCCCGAGACGCTGGACATGAAAGACACCGGCACGAAAATGACCACCAGGCTGAAGGTGGTGGCCATGACCGCCAGGGCAATTTCCGCCGTGGCCGCCCGCGCGGCTTTGAAGGGAGTCATCGCCTTTTCCTCCACAAACCGGAAAATATTCTCCAAAACCACGATGGCGTCATCGATGACGATGCCTACCATCAGGACCAGGGCGAGCATGGTGACGCTGTTGAGGGTAAAATTCAGGGCGCGCATCATGCCGAAGGTGGCGATTACCGAGGTGGGGATGGCCACCCCGGCGATGACCATGGCCTGCCAGTTGCGCATGAACAGGAGCACCACGCCGCAGGCCAGCAGGCTGCCCAGGACCAGGTGGCGCTTGATTTCCCGCAAGGCCTCGTGGATATACCGCGATTGGTCCTGCAACACCTCCAGCCGGACATCGGGCGGCAGCAAGGACTCGACCGTGGGGAATTTTGCTTTCACGTCCTCGATCACCGCGACCGTGTTGGCACCGGACTGGCGCATGATGGAGAGGGTGACCGTGGGCTGGCCATTCAGGCGCGCCAGCGTGCGGGCCTCCCGGGTTCCATCTTCGGCGCGGCCGATGTCCCGGATGCGGACGGGTGAGCCGTTGCGTGTGGCCACCACCAGATCCTGGAATTCCCGGGGATCCTTGACGCGGCCCAGGGTGCGCAAAGTGTGCTCCCGGATGGCGGTGGTCACATTGCCTCCCGGGACATCCGCATTCTGACGGGCGATCGCGTCGCGCACGACCGCCACCGGGATTTTATAGGCGGACAGCCGGTCGGCATCCAGCCACACATTGATGGCCCGGTCCAGGCCGCCCAGGATCTCCACCTCCGCCACTCCCGTCGAGCGCTCCAACACCACTTTGACGATCTTATCCGCCATCTCGGTCAGTTCGCGGATGGAGCGGTCCCCCGACAGGGCCAGCGTCATGACGGGGGAAAGATCCAGGTCCGCCTTGGACACCACCGGCGGATCAATTTCCCGGGGCAGGTCGCCCAGGTTGGCGGCGACACGATCGCGGACGTCCTGCGTGGCAGCGTCAATGTCGCGCGAGAGGTCGAAGGTGACGATGATGAAGGCGTTTCCGGCGCCGTTGACCGAGCGCAATTCCTTGATGCCTTGAATCTGGTTGATGGCCTCCTCCAAGGGCTGTGATACCTGGGTTTCCATTTCCTCCGGGGCCGCGCCGGGCAGCCGCACGGAGACCCGCACGGTGGGCAGATCCACCGAGGGGAAACGGTCCACCCCCAAATGCAGGTATCCGGCGATGCCCACCACCACGAGCGACAGGATCAGCATGGTCGCGAAAACCGGGCGGCGGATGCAAATGTCAGCGAGCTTTTCCATAGGGCAGGGGGCTGATCAGTTCGCGGAGTCGAGGCTCAACGGTTGGCCCGTGCGCAGGTTGCCCGGATTCAGGATCACGCGGTCCTCGGCGGTGATCCCCGACAGTATTTCCACCCAGTTTTTCGAGCGGTCCCCGACACTGACCTGCCGCTCCAGCGCTTTGCCATCCCGGACAATGAACACTTTTTCGATGCCGGCGAAGCTCAGGATGGCTGGCAGCGGCACCGTGAGCGCGGGGGCGCTCTCGGGAATCAGGATTTCCGAGCGGACGAATGATCCCGGATGCAGCCACCCGGGATTGGGTATGTCCGCCTCCACGATCAGCATGCGGTTTTCCTCGTTGATGGCGGGGCTGATGCGGGAAATGGTGCCCCGGTAGGCATTCGTGTCCCCCTCCACAAAGAAATGGAATTCCTGCCCCAGCCGGATTTTGGGCACATCCCGCTCGGCCACTTCGGTTCGCAAACGCAGCGGGTTCATCCCCACCAGCGTCACCACCGGCGCGCCCACCGTCAGGTATTCGCCCAGATTGGCCCGGCGATCCTGGATGGCGCCGTCGAAGGAGGCCCGCACTGCGGAATCGGCCAGTTGCTGCCGGGCGATCATCAATTCCGCGCGACGCTGCACCACCACGGCCTGGCGCTCGCGCGCTTCGTTGATCGTATTCTGGTAACGGTTGAGGGCCACTCCGTAGGTGGAGGCGGCGGTTTCCACTTCGGCTTGGGATATGATCCGTTCCGCCTGGAGTTTGGCGATGCGATCATAGTTCGCCTTGGCTTCGTCCAGCACCGCTTTGGCTTCCTGGACCGAGCTGATTTTTTCCGTCTCGATCTGGTCATCCTGCCCGGCTACCGCCAGGCCCACCCGCACCCGCGCTTGGGCCAGCGCGGCTTCCGCCTGCTGCACTTTGAGCTCATAATCCCGGGGATCGATTTGCGCCAGCAGGTCGCCGGCTTTTACCTGGCTCCCCACATCCACGAGGATCTCCTTGACCCGGCCGGCCACCTTGGCGCTCAACGTGGCGCGGTCATGGGCGTGCAGGGCGCCCAGCGCCACCGTCGTACGGACCAGTTTCTGTGGGTTGGGTTTCACGGTCTTCACTGCCCGGGGGGGCAGTTTGCTTGCTTCCCGGCCGGGGTCTTTGCCGGATTTCGGGGTGGTTGAGCGCTGGCACGCACCGCCGATCAGCCAGATCGCCAATATCGCCGCCAAGTTGGCCCATGCTTTTGTCATTGTATCTTCCTTTGCCACCGATTCATCCACCGGATTTTTGAATGGGCTGAATCATCGCCTGTTTCGTGGCTGGAAGCAATCATTCCGTACGCCATTCCGTACCCCGATAAAGCCCAGCACAGTGGTTTGGCGGCCGGGACCAAAAGTGCGGTGGAGCGGCAGGCAGTGGCGCCCGTGGCGCGGGCAGGAGAGCGGTGAGGAGGGGGAGCGTGTGCTCCCTCCTACGCGGGATCGGGCGTTTTGCCCTCGCAGCAACGGAGCAAGGCCGCGCAGCGGCGGAAATAATCCAGCGGCACGCCCGCATCGCCCAACTGGCGCGCGTTCGCGACGCCCTTCTTGTGGTCGGCGTGGTAGTCCGAGCCGCCGGAGAGGATCGCTACGGCGGCGCCGTAACGCACCTCCACTTCCGCACGGATTTCGTCGGGAGTCTGGCGGCCCTTGTAGCTGGTCTTGTCGTAGGTGTAGCGGGTCTCGATGCCATCCAGGCCCGCGTCGATCAACCGGCGGATGTAGGCGTCACGCGACACCGGCACGCCGTCCACCAGGACCGTCTCATCTATCAGATAAGGATGCGCCAGAATCGCGATGCCGCCCGCTTCGTGCAGGGAGCGCACCGTCTTGATGGGGTCGGGTTTCTCGCGCTTCACGTCGTAGTCCGGGTTGTCGCGGACCATGATCTTGGCGGCCTGCCAGGACGGCGCGCAACCCTTGCGCGCGAGCAGTTCGAAGATGTGTTTCTTTTGCACGTCCTCTTCGCGGCGCCGGCCCCCTTCGAGAACCTCCTCCCAGCTCACATTCATTCCCGCCGCGCGCAACCGGTCGACCAGCGCCCGGTACGATTGCGTCTTGCTGGTAACGGCCAGTTCCGGCAACCACTGGATGGCGGGGGATTTCCAGTCGCAACCGAACCCGACGATATGCACGTCGTCCACTTGGGTGTCGCAGGAGACTTCGATGCCGCGAAGCACCGCAAGCCCCAGCGACGCCGCGTAGCCGGTGACGCTCCAGGCACGCTCCTGCGCGACGACCTCGTCCGGCGGCAACACGTCGTGGTCGGTGATGGCCACGGCCCTCAGTCCGCGCGCCGCCGCGTGCTCCAGCAACTCGGCCGGCGAGTCGTTCCCGTCCGAGCGGGTGGTGTGTGCATGCAAATCGATGGTGAAATTGGGATTCGTGTTCATGGGGTTATTCCCTCTCTGCCGGCCCGCCGTGGAGCGGGCGGATCATGCCTTTCCGCTGGAGCCGAACAACCGCAGGAACGGCACGACCAGCCCGGCGACTTGATCCATGATGAAGCGGTCGAGCTTCAGGGGATTCACGGTTCCGGTGTTCTCTGCCAAAAACCGGCGCATCGCGTCCACGTAGGTCTGTTTCAACGCAGTCGAGATGTTGATCTTTGCAGCGCCGAGTTCAATCAGTTTGCGGAACACGGCGTCTTCGAGCCCCGTGCCCCCATGCACCACGACCGGGCACGCCGTCGCGCCCGCCAGTCGGCCTACGAGGTCGAAGTTGATCACAGGCACGCCGCGATAGACGCCGTGCGCGGTGCCAATCGCCGGCGCGATGGCGTCCACGCCCGTCTCCCGGATGTAACGCATGGTGTCGTCGTATCCCGCCAGCGAGGTTTGCGCGTGGGCGATGTCGTCCTCCACACCGGCGATGATGCCAACCTCGCCCTCGACATCCACGCCTTTGGTGCGGGCGTAGTTGCGGACCTGTTGCGTAACCCGGATGTTCTCCTCGAAGGGCAGGTGCGAGCTGTCGAACATCACCGAGTCCCATCCCAGATCGCAGGCGCGCCGGCACAACTCCACGTCCTGGCAGTGATCCAGGTGCAAAGCCACCGGTACGCCGGCCGCGTCCAGCATCCCGCGCGCCATCCTCGCGAGCGCCTGAACGCCGAGCGCCTTCACGGTGGCGACGGAGGTCTGGATGATCACGGGGCTTTTCTCCTTCTCGGCTGCTTCCAGCACGGCCGCCAGGGTGAAGTGGTTGAGCACGTTGAACGCCGCCACGCCATACCGACCCTTCCGTGCCGCGACTAGCATCTCATTCAATCCTGATTTCATGGGCACTCGATCTTCTTCAACAACGGATCAGGCGGGGCTGCCGGCCGGTTTGTTCATTCGGCGCTGGCCGAGCGAATCCGCCGCCACCATCGCGTCCACTATGTTTTCCGGGGCGACCGGGAAGGCGTGGTTGTGGACAAAGGAGCCTTCGCCAGAAACGCTGCGCGCAAACTCCAGCAGGCGCTCTTTGGAAACGTCCTGCATCTTCATGGCCGCGAACGTGGTTGGCAAGCCGACCGCGTTCAGGAAGTCCACGATCCGATAGATTTCTTCCACCGGCCAGTCCTGTTCCAGGCAAAGTTGCGTCATCAGGCCAAAGGCCACTTTCTCGCCGTGCAACAACCCATGTGTTTCGTGGATGGCGGGAAGGGAGTTGGCAATCGCATGTGCGGTCGCCAAACCGCCGCTTTCCCAGCCCACGCCCGACAAGAGGATGTTGGCCTCCACGACCTTTTCGACCGCGGGCGTCACCACGCCGCGAGCCACCGCCTCTCTCGCCTCCAGGCCGTGCCGCAGGATCGTGTCGAAACAGAGCCGGGCCATCGCCATCGCCGTCAGCGTCTGGGTGCCGCCGGCCGTGGACACCGCGCGGCTGCTGTAGGCCGCGCTCGCCTCCGGCCAGGTGGCGAGGGCGTCGCCCATCCCGGCCACCAAAAAACGCACCGGCGCCCGGGCGATCACCTCGGTGTCCACGAGGATCAGGTCCGGATTGAACCGCCACATGTTGAACCCCTCGTAATCTCCCGCGTCGTTATACCAAACCGTGCAGGCGCTGGTGGGGGCGTCATTCGACGCGATGGTTGGCACGATCACGCAGCGGGCGCCGGAAAGCGCCGCCGCGGCCTTCGCCGTGTCAATGGCCTTGCCGCCACCCAGGCCGACTACCACGTCACAACCCCCGTCCTTGATGGCCGCCACGAGCGCCTGCGCCGCCGCGCGCGTCGTTTCCCCTTTGAACAGCACATCGTGGAAGGTGAGCCCATGCTCCTGGAACGAGCCGGACACCATGGCGCCGAGCGCGTCCTTCAAAAACGGCTCCCACAGCACCACCGGTTTTTTGCCGCAAACCGCCACCCATTTGCCAATCTGCCGGAGCAGCCCTTTGCCCTGACAATATCTTCCCGGAAAACTGATCGCATTTAACATGGTTGACATTTCATTCTCCTTTCCGGCTTTAAGTCCCTTTCGCGCCGGTTTGTTTTGATCCCAACTGTTGATAGGTCTCGTAGCGTTGCCGGAACACTTCCGCGTGGGCCGGTTCGGGATGCACGGATTCGGCGAAGCGCACGGTCCTGGCCACGCCCTCCTCCACGTCCTTGAAAACACCTGCGCCCATCCCCGCGAAAATGGCACTCCCGATCAACGTCGCGTTGGGCACCTGGAGCGGCCGGATCTCCAGGCCGAACACGTCGGCGATCGTCTGCTTCCACACGGCCGATTCCGTCGCGCCGCCGGTCACCGCGAGCGAGGTAAGCTTCACGCCCGCGGTCTTCATGTGCTGATACATGTCGAAACTTTCCAGCACCACCCCTTCGACCACCGCGCGCATCATGTCCGCGGGCGTGTGCGTGAACCGCAGTCCCGCAAACATCCCGCTCGCCAGCGGATCCCAGGCCGGATAGCCGGCGCCCGACAAGTAGGGCAGGAACACGATGCCGTTGGACCCGGGACGCGACGTGTTGAGCAGGCGCTCCATGCGCAGATAAGGATTCTCCGGCCAGTCGGATTTCGCGGTTCCGGTCACGTCCGCGTCGAAGAACAGGTCGCGAACCCAGCGGTAGCAACTCGCCGCTCCCAACTGGATGCCCTCGAGTTCGTAGAGTCCCACCCGCCCGGACGAGGCCGCCATCAAGCCCGGACTTTTGGACAACTCCAACTGGCTCGTCCCCGCCACAAGTAACCCGGCCGTGCCCAGCGTCAGTGAAGCGCGCCCCTCGGCGATCACGCCCGCGCCGATCGCGGCGGCCTGCTGGTCGCCCGTGCTGCAAACCAACAACGTCCCTTCCGCGAGGCCGCTCCGGCGCGAAACGTCCCGGCTGACTTTTCCCACCACGGTCCCCGGCTTGACCAGCGGCAGAAATTTGTCCCGGTCCAGTTCCAGCGCGTTCAGCACGCGCTCCGACCACTCGAGCCTGCGGACATCCATCAGCCCGCTGCAACAAGCGCAGGTCGCCTCCGTGAAAGTCCGTTCCGCCCCGAACTGGTAGAGCGCGTAATCGGCCGGAAACACCACCTTGTGGGCCTGCGCGTAGCGGCCCGGCGCATGCTTTTTCAACCACACCAGCTTCTCCAGTGAATAGGTTGGCGTCAGCGGCATCCCCGTGAGTTGATATAACTCCTCCGGTGCGATCTTCGCCGCGATCTCCGGAATGACCGACAGCGCGCGATTATCCTGCCAGCCGTAAAACCGTCCGCCGATCACGCCGCCGTCGTCGCCCATCAAACCGAACGTCGCCCGTTGCGACGACACGCTTACCGCCAGCACCTCCCCCGGCGGCACTTTCGATTGCGCCAGCGCTTCACGGCAAACCTCGAATGCGCTATCGACCAGGAGCGCCGCCTCCTGCTCCACCTGGTGCTCCGCCGGATAGATCGAAGGATACTCGCGATACGCGCTGCCCAGGGCCTTGCCGTTCGTGTCGAACAGCATTCCGTTGGCGCCCGTCGTGCCGATATCGATCGCCATCAAGTAAGCCGCCATACCTCGCCTCCGCTACGGTTGATACGGCGGCACAAGCCCCACCGTGCGCATCTCCTCCAGCGCGTCAATGATCTCCGGTGCCGCGCGCGTCCCGATTAAATCGGCGCCCGCGAGGATGAACGCATACGCGTTCTGCGGGCGCGGGAACTTCACCCCCGCGACCTTCAGCTTCACGCCGGAGCCTTTCAGCGTCTCGCGCATCAGCAGCACCTGCGACATGTTCGGCCCCTCGAACTGCCCCGTCGAAGTCTTGGCGTAAGCTGCACCCGCCTCCTGAATGAGCCGGCAGGCTGTGACGATCTCCTCGTTGCTCAGGTAGCAGACCTCCAGAATCACCTTGGTCAGCGCCCCGGCCGCGGCCTTCACGAAATCCTGGATCTCCTGGCGCACCGCGGCGACCTGCCCGCTCCGGAGCGCGCCGGCATTGATCACCAGGTCCACGCTCTGGCATCCCTCGGCCACTGCACGCTCCGTCTCCAGCGCCTTCACCACCGACGGCGCGGTGCCGAACGGAAAACCGATGCCGGCCGCCACGAGCACATTCGTCCCCCGTAACTCCTCTTTCACCACCGGCGTCCAATACGGCGAGGCCGAATAAAACGCCGCGCAGTTGTAAGCGATTGCCTCCCGGCAGCCGTCGCGAACCTCCTTTTCAGTCGATTGTTTCGGCAGCACCGAGTAGTCGAACAATTTCCCGATGCTGCGCCGATCGAATTTCGCCAGATTGACCATAATCTTGACCTTTTTATTTCAGTTGCCCTTCGCCAGTCGCTTCCGAAACTACGCAAACCACCCGCCTTCGTAGCCCGATGTCACCCGGGCTGTTCTCCACTCATGCGAGGATGGCTTGTTCCCGCGCGAAATGTTTCATTTGTTGGTGTCGTTACTAATGGACTACCATTGCACAATATGGAGTTCAAGATCAAGGTGCCATTTCTTAAACCGCGGGCCGGCCGGCTTGCCTGGAGGTTTGGCGTTCAGATCCTTGGCCCAGTTTTCGCGTGCGCTTAAAGTTAACGTTATCTGGAGCAAGTGTTTTGCACATTATTAATGTAAGTCGTTGATAAACAGCACTCAGAGTTTTGGTTTTCACCTTTTTAAAGGCTGAGAGGGGGCGTTGCGCCAGGCTCAAAGCGTGCTGATCCTGGCCGAACTTAAAGGCCGTTAGCTGGAAATCCGGCAGCAAATCCTGCCGGGGGGCCAATGAATCCTGACATCCATTAAATATAACACCTTCGCGGCTTCCGGCCTAGGCGGCGGTAGCCATACGGAAACACCCAAAGAGCGCCACCAGCCTGACCCTCGCACACCCGCCGGGCCCGCTCCACCGCCGCACGCATCCGACCTGTGTCGAGGCAGGTCTGGCGCCTTACTCCGCGATCACCCCGCGGTCGGCGTGGCTCAGGTCGTAAGTGGAGTAAACCGTCAGGCTCAAGGGGGGCAGGACATCGGCCACGTTCGCCGCTCCCTGGGTCAACCTTACCTGGTTCAGTGGCTTGATTTGCAGGTTGCTCTGATCACGCTGCTCGACGGTGACTTGGTATTTCTGGAGCGCGTTCCCTGAAGCTCCGCTCACTTCCAGCCTGGCCGGCCACGCCTGGGGTGCATCGTTCACGATCATCCAAGTCAAATGGTGCTTGGGGCTGCGCAGTGCCGCGGCGAAGACGCGATTTGTGCCATCCACCTGCCCACCGCGTGTGTCGCAGGCCAACACGCTGGAATGTTTGGCGGTGAGCCGTGAAATAAGCCCATAAACGAAGTAACTGTTGGGAAACGGCCTGATGGTCTGGAGCATTGTTTTGTTCGTCTGATCCCAGGTCGAAATCATCTGCCACTGCCCGTCGAGATCGCCTCGGTTCACGAAACTCCAGCGGTTAAAACCATCCAGGCCCGCGTTCAGCCCACGCACCAGGAGTTCGGTGTCTTTGAGTGCAGATTCAAACCGGGCCGGGCCCCCGTTGTTGGTGCGCCAGCCATAGACCATGGTGCCGAGTTCGGAGAGGAACAGGGGCTTGCCCCGGGCTGCGGCCCAGGAACGCCAGCCGGCCAACCTTTTCTCGGCGGCGGCGAGCGGATAGCCCTCCGTCGTCGCCCAATCGAAACGCGCGTAATACGAGTGCAAATCGTAGGCGCCTATGAACTCGTCGAAGTCAATCTTTTCCGGCTTCAGCTCCGGCAGGTCCGTCCAATCCGGCCCGCACAAGGGAATTCGGAGACCATCGCGATCGAGGGCCCGGCGCACTGCGGCCAACCCATCACGCAGCGACATGGGCGTGTTGGGAGGTGCCTGCCACCAAGACCACTCGGCCCCCGGCTCATTATTGATGCACACCCAGCGGATGCACGTGTAGCGCTTGGTTTGGGTCAGGTTCTTCACGAGCGCTGCCACGCTATCCCCAAACGCCCGCATATCCTGCGGCCCGCTATGGACCCGCGTCACGGGGTCGCCGCGAAACTCGGGGTGAGCGTTCCAATCCACATTGCCCCACATGACCTGCAAGAACACGTCGGCCTTCCGCCGCTCACACCAATCCAGAATGCGGTGGAGGATGCGCATCTCCGGGCCGTTCCAGGTGAATCGGTCACGCTCCGGTTGCCACATGCGTGTCTCGACCTCCACGCGGATAAAGTCGAGTCCCAACCAGTCGGCGTGCCGTTCAATCTGCCGCCATCGCGCCGTGTCATCGGCGGGGGGATTGCCGCCCCAGGCGCTGCCGCCATGTGCCGGGCCGGCAAAGACGGGATGCTTTACGTGGGTGGGGATCTCGGCTTCGATGGCATGCCACGAAGCCCCGATGCCCCCCTGCATAACGTGAACGACCTCGTCGGCACGGACCGTGATTTCGACCTCCGGCATGGCTTGCACGAGAACCGGAGCGGCAGCGGTCGCCCACACTGCCAGCCATGCAATCTTCAATTCCAGTTGCATGGACCGCATTCTGCACCAACTTTCTTTTATTAGCAACGTGCCGCTGCCTCGCCCCAATGCTGTTTAGGAACTCAGGCGTATATTGTAACCATTGAGCTGTTTGTGTGGCTGGACAGTTCCGTGCGGTTAATGGTATGACTTGCGTCGCAGTGCCAAATATCAGGGAATTAAACATACTGCCAGCCTGGGCGGAATGGACCGCCCGGGGCGAGCGTGCATCGGCAACATGGAAACATGTTGACATGGTGCATGGACGTATTATCCACTGGAAAGATTGACCACAACCCTCTACGCCATACGGAATCCGGTGGCGAATAAATGACCTATGAATTATCTTAAACGCCGTCAATTTATAAAAGGTACCATTCTGACTGCTGCGACATTTGGCTTCAATCTGGATGTCCGATCGGCCCTATCCAAAACACTACCCATGGCTGTTCAGCTCTATTCAGTTAGAGGCGATTGCACTAGAGACTTGGATGGTGCTTTGGAGCAGGTAGCTAAAATGGGATTCATGGGAGTGGAATTTGCGGGTTATCACTCCTACAACGGAAAAGCCAGGGAACTGCGGAAAAAATTGGATGAGCTTGGATTGAAAGTGGCCGGAACTCACATTGGAACAGCCAGTTTCAGAGGGGACGCATTACAGAAAACCATTGATTTTCACCAGATCCTGGGATGCAAATCACTCATTGTTCCAGGTGACGGGGATTTCACCCATCCCGAAAAAAGCAAGGCGCTGGCCGAGACTTTCAATAAAACCGCTGCCGCGCTGAAACCATTGGGAATGGCGTGCGGATATCATAATCACACGGGGGAATTCAAAAAAGACAACGGCACAACCTATTGGGATCTTTTTGCCCAGCGCACCACCAAGGATGTGGTTTTGGAGCAGGATTGCGGCTGGACCGCGGCCGCCGGACTGAATCCAGTGGACCTCATGAAGCGATACCCGGGGCGCTGCAAACTGGTTCATTTCAAGCCCACGGTGGTGCGTGGCGATCAGAATAAAAAGGCCATCCTGGGGCAGGATTCCGTGGATTGGCCGGCGGTGTATGCGGCCTGTTGCGATGTAGGAGGAACCGAGTGGGTGATCATCGAGCAGGAATCCTATCCCGATGAAAAATCCCCGATGGAGTGTACTCAAATGTCGCTCGCAGGGATGAAAAAGATACTTGCTGACTTGTGATGATGGAGCTAGGAATTTGCGTAACCTGGACTGGCGGTGTGGAGCTGGCAGTTGGGCGGTGTTTCATGATTTAGCCATCCGTCTGGCTTATGCCAAGGTAATAAAGTAATTTAAATTGCATTATGTATTTGACGTTTCCTGAAAGATACAGTTATCTATAGCTACTATGAACCTTACTGAATTAACCAGCCACGATCTGAAAAAAGCAGTTGCCTTAATGCAGCAAAGAGAATCCCTCCAAGCCAAAATGGCGGAAGTGGATAGCCAACTGAGTGCTCTCTTGGGCAGCAAAGTTGGGAAAATAGGGGCCAAGTTGGGACTGGATGTGAAGCGCAATCCGGTCGTGATGGGTGTTCCCAAGCCCGGGCGTTCCGGACAGGTCAAGGAAGCGATCATAACTCTCCTGAAAAAAGTGAGTCCCCAAGGTCTCTCGCGCAAGGAAATCTGCCAAAGGATTAATAGCACCCCCAACCGCCTCAATGTGTGGCTTCACTCTACTGGCAAGAAAATCAAGCAAATCAAGCGCATAGCCCCGGGGACTTACGCTTGGATCGAATAATCTGAACTGGCCAGGCGACTGGTGTATTGAGGCGTCGTTGCCGCAGATGAGGCCTTCAGGGCCTGAAATTTTCCCGTTGCGCGGGCTGCTTTGGCGTCTCAATATTGACTGCGGGTTGAATTGAACCCGCGAACAGTTTATTAACATTGGAGATTGTATGTCATTTACGAAAACACAAATCGCAGACGAAATTGCAGCTAAAACGGGTGTCACCAAAACAGTGGTGGAACAGATGCTCGAATGCCTGGCGCAATTGGCGTATGAGCATGCCCAAGATGAATTTATCGTTCCTGGCATCGGCAAATTGCTGGTGGTTAATCGCGCTGCCCGGACTGCCCGCAATCCCAAAACCGGCGAAACATTGCAAGTTCCCGCCAAACGGGCCTTGAAGTTCCGCATCGCCAAAGCCGCCAAGGATGCGATTTTGAAGTAAACGGCCTTTTTACCAGATTCGGGGCACGCTGGTTTAACCGGCGTGCTCAATCTGGGATAGAGTTAATCTTTCCAGGTCACCGCGCCTTGCCTGTTAATTTGTTCTTTCCTGGAAGCCTAATTCGTCTTAGGTTTTCATTATGAGGAACAATCCTTTGGCGTCCAAGGTTGTTTGGCGCACTATTCTGACCGCAGTAGCGGTTTCCATTTGGGCAGGATGTCAGGGGCCTGGTGACCGGGATTCGGTCGCGCGGAACCTGCCCCCAACACAGTCTCGGGTTCTTTACAGCATTCGCAATATCGAACGCCGCGGCAGTCAAGCCAACTCCAAAGGCCAGGTTTTCCAAACTTACGAAATCCGCCTCCAATATCCCGAGTTCATCAATGCGCCGTTTCAGTCTTTGAACCAATCGGTAAAAAATTACGTTGAGCGCATTCGGTCTGAATTTGTCAATGATGCCTCCAATCTGGATGAGGAAACCTTGAGCAAGGCGGTTTTGCCATGGACTGCCCAGATGCACCTTTCCCTGGATTACGTTACCGACCAAATGGCCAGTTTCTCGTTGGAAACCCACGTGGTTACCGGACCGCAGGATAAAAGCGTGGAAATCCAGTCATTCAATTTCGATGTACGTCGGCGTCAAAATATGGCCTTGGGCGATATAATATTACCAGATGGACTCCCCACCGTCGCTGAATTGGTAGCCCAGGAGATCCGTCAGAATAACGAAGCGGGTTTAACTGAAACGGATATTACCCGGGTAAAAACCACGGTAAATGCGAAGTTCATTAACTTTACGTTATCCAAAGAGTTGATTACCCTGCATTTTTCGCCTGCAGATTTAGGTGAGACGGCCAATAGTCCCAAGCATGTGACCCTGGCTTTTCATCAACTCGGACCATTGATCAATCCCGATATGGGCCAATTGCTCACGCCACTTCCCACGGGCAAGCCCGCCAAGCCGGGCCAATCTAAAAAGTCGGCACCCAAGCGGCGCTGATCCTACATTTAGGATTGGTATTTTCCTTATCCAGTTATTGAGGTGGTTGCGGAACCGCAACTAAGCCGCACCCATGTTATTGGATCGGTCATGCCCGATGGTTGGAGCTTTTTCCGCATAGTCCGGGTCGTTCGTCATGGATCCGGCTTAGATCAGAAATCAAAGCCTGCTTCAGGACTTGCGCACATCTGCGGTGGAATTTCCTCCACCCCCCTCTACATGGCCACCACTAGAGATTGGGCGCCGAATGGATTCGAACGTTTTTCTCTTGGGGTTGGTCGCTCAAAAAAGGATCTAATAAAGGCAATATTTGCATATCAAAACCAATTGCTTCAGTGACTTTATTCTGCTAACATATCAAAGCAGTGCGAAAAGGTTTAAAGTTATAGTTGGTTGGTAGGGTCGGTCTTAACCAGAAAATATAGTACGATATTACGGCCCGGATGCTCATTCCATGGCCGTTGGAGAGCAGTAACTTCAAAGGTGAGCTTCCTTGGCTGACAAACGTAAAGCAACGGAATCCCAAATTATGAAAAACCCCATTTTCCACCGGAAATATTTGTGGCCCGCCTGGCTGGCATCGGTAGTCTTTTGGATCGGATGCGGAATTCCGCAAGCCCATGCTATCACCTACGTGAATCGCGTTGGACCAAACGGAGAAATCCGTGAAGTTTCCATTAATTCCCAAACCTGGGTGGCGGCTAATAGCCCCTACGTCTTAGAGGCAAAAGTAAACGTCAATGCTGGCAATATTTTGACCGTGGAGTCCGGAGTAACCGTCCAAATCAGCTCCGGCCAGCGGATTTACGTATACGGCAACCTAAAAGCCACTAATGCCACCTTCACCATCAATGGGGCGGGCAACTGGATGGGCATTTACTTGTCGCCCGATTCCGGCGACTCGCTACTGCATGGCTGCACCTTGCAGGGGGCCGGCGGCGACAGTTTGGGATATTTCAACGGAGCGTACCGCCGCTGTGCAGTTTATTTGGACGGGTGCGCCGCCAATATTGTGGGCTGCAGCATTGTTGATTCCGCGAGCCACGGTATCAATTTGCGCCCCGGAGGCGGGCAGATCCTCAACAATACCTTCCAAAATGTGCCAGCTGGCTATTATGCCATAGCGTGCGATCACGTGAACACTTTTCCCACCTTTGGTGGCAACACAGCTTCGGGGGCTGGGGAGTTGGGCATAGCGGTTCCCGGAGGCGGCCTTTCCGCCAATATCACTTGGACCAAGCCTGGCGATAGCTTTCCCTATTTCCTTAATGGAGAATTATCTTTGAACGAGGGGGTGGAGTGGAACGTGGCCGCCGGTTGCGTTTTCAAGACCGAGGGGCAGCGGGTGGTGATTTACGGGACGCTCAAGGCGTTGGGAACCGCTGGTTCTCCGGTTTTGTTCACGAGCCGCAAAACTCCGTCCGAAGCGGGTGATTGGCGCGGCCTGTATTTCGGCGAAAAGGCGGGTGCTTCGGAGTTGCACTACGTCACCTTGGCTTATGGTGGGCGTGACAGCCTGGGCTGGATCCGCGGAGCTTATCGCTACACCGCACTGTTCCTTGATTACAGCAGCCCGACCTTTGATCATTTGACGATCCAGAACAGCCGTTACCACGGCATGGAGATGGTGGGATCCAAAGCCGCGTTCAACAACCTGGCCATTCAAAACTGCGGTGGCTGTGCGATGGTCGCTACCGCTGGCAGTTGGCCCGTCCTCAATACGCTGAATTTCACAGGCAATGGCAAAGCCGATAGCGGCTATTATGCTGTTTACACCGAGGCTGGTTCCCTGCCCACGCCGGCCAATGCCACTTTTTCCGATAACAAGCAGCAAGGGATCCAGGTGGATGGTGGATCCCTGGCAGCTTCCGGAACGTGGAAGCACTGGGCCGCCAATGCCCCATACGTGGTGACCAAAGACATGGGAGTGAACCAGGATGTCACTTTAACCATTGAGCAAGGGGCCACCATCAAGTTCGCGAATTCCGGGATGTATGTGGGCGGAACACTGCTGGCTGATGGAACCCCTGGCCGCATCAACTTCACTTCCTGGTATGATGATACGTTGGGTGGCGACTCCAACGGCGATGGCATCGCCACCGCGCCGGCTGGACGGAATTGGAAAGGGATCAAATTCGAAACCACTGCCGGAGCGTCGCTGTTGAATAATTGTTACTTGAGCTATGCCGGCCGTGATAATATGGGCTGGATCAACGGTGGCTACCGTCTGGTCACGATATACGTGGACCAATCTTTCGTGACCGTCACCAATTCCATCATCGCCAATAGCGGCGCGCATGGCATTGAACTTATGAACAGCCCGGCACGGATCGTTAATAATCAGTTCCTGGATATTGCCGATGGGTATTATGCCATGGTTTTCGATTCTTTGAAGGTTTTTCCCCTTACCGGAGGCAATACCGCCACCGGCACCGGTTGGCCTGGCATCTATGTTCCGGGGGGGACCTTGAATGGAACCAACACCTGGAATCAACCCGGAGCCAATTTCCCCTATTTTATCGGTGGCGATTTAACCGTGGCCGAGGATGCGGAACTGGATTTGGACGCGGGGAACACTGTGAAAACCTCCAATACACGGTGGCTGGTATATGGAACCCTGCAGGCGCTGGGAACGGCGGCCAGGCCCATAGTTTTTACCAGCAGCAAGCCGCTGCCCGCCCCGGGCGACTGGCGGGGCCTTTATATGGGGCCCCTGGCAGGCCGCTCCAAGCTTGGTTTTGTGAAAGTGGAATTTGGCGGCCAGGACAACCTGGGCTGGATCCACAACACGTACCGGCTGGCGGCGATGCACTTGGATAGCTGCAGCCCGGCAATCGACCATTTGACCATTTCCCAAAGCCTGTGGAACGGTTTGGAGTTGTGGGCGTGCAAGTCGAGCATCCAAAACCTCAGTTTGGAAAAATGCGGTGGCTACGCTTTGGTGGCACAAGCCGAAAGCCGGCCGTCCATCAGCACGGCATCCTTCATGGGCAACGGCGGCAAGGGGCGTTATACTGTTTATCATGATGGTTCGTCCGTGCCGGATATTTCCGGCACCACCTTCGCTTCCAACCAGATGCAGGGGATTGAGGTGGGCGGCGGTTCGTTGACCGCTTCCGGAGTATGGAAAAATTGGAGCCCCACCGTGCCCTATGTGGTCACCGGTAATTTAACCGTGACTGAAGGGTCCACTTTGACCATTGAGCAAGGAACCACGGTTAAATTCCAAAGCACCCTGCTGTGGGTGAACGGAAACCTGCAGGCGAATGGCAATCCAGGCACCATAGTGTTCACCTCCTGGCGGGACGATGCGGCGGGTGGCGATTCCAACGGCGATGGCACCAATACCGTGGCTCAAGCAGGCAATTGGAAGGGCATTTATCTCGCGCCGACGGCGGGTGCATCGGTTTTTAACAACTGCATTTTGCGCTATGCTGGAGGGGATACTTTGGGCTGGATCCACAACGGCTACCGGCGGGTTACGGTTTACGCGGATGGGTGCTCGCCTACGTTCACCCAATGTGTCATCTCCGACAGCGCCTTGCACGGGCTTGAATTCTGGGCCAGCTCCGCCGTGGTGCGCAACTCTCAATTTGCCAATTTCGGTCCCGGGGGATACGCCATGGTCTGCGACACTAGCGACTGCCAATTACAGCAATCCCTGAACACGTTTGCGGGCACCGGTATACCGGGCATTTCGCTGCCGGGTGGCCGGATTTCGACCCCGGTAACCCTGCAGAATCCGGGCACAAATTTCCCGTATTTCCTGGACAGCGACCTCACCGTGGACGAGGGGGCTACCTGGCGGATCGCGGCGGGTACCACGATCAAATCGGCTGGGCGCCGGATCTATGTGAATGGCACCTTGGAGGCGGTGGGAACCGCCGCTTTGCCAATCACTTTCACCAGCCGCCAGGAAACCCCGGCGGCCGGAGATTGGATGGGTCTTTATTTTGGCCCCGCGGCTGGCAACTCCAGGCTGGCCTATGTCAACCTGGCTTATGCCGGGCGCGATACCCTGGGCTGGTTCAACAACGCTTACCGCTATGCGACTGTTTACCTAAATGGTTCCAGTCCCAGCCTGGATCATGTCACCATCTTCAGCAGCCTTTGGAATGGCATGGAACTGTATAATTCACAAGCACGGATTAATGATATCACCATCCGGGAGTGCGGTGGCCATGGGCTGAAGGCTGAAGCTGGCAGCCGGCCGGTGATCATGCGGGGTTTGTTTGCCGGCAATGGTTATGGAGGCAACGGATATTACACCGTGGGCACGGATGGCTCATCGCTGCCGGATCCCACGGCCATCCTTTTTGTGACCAATAAATATTCAGGCATTCAGATCTGGGGGGGCACTTTGGGGGCCAGCGGGGTTTACAAAAATTGGCAGACCAACGCGCCCTACGTGGTGACCTCGGATTTGACGATCGGAGCCGGCGCAGTGCTGAGCGTGGAACCGAATAGCACCCTCAAGTTCCAAGGCGCCGCGCTTTACATCCAGGGAACACTGCTAGCCGACGGTTCTGCGGGCCAGATTCATTTCACCTCGGCCAAAGATGATGCTGTGGGCGGAGACTCCAACGGGGATGGCACCAATACCTTGGCGGTTGGGGGCGATTGGAAAGGCATTTACCTTTCCCCCGCGGCCGGGGATTCCGCATTCAAGAATTGCACTTTCCGTTACGCGGGGCGCGACAATCTCGGCTGGATCAATAACGGTTACCGCTATGTGACGGTTTACGTAGATCAGTGTTCCCCGGTTTTTGAACAATGCGCCATCACCGACAGCTCAGCCCATGGCATTGAAATGTTCCAATCCCATGCCCGGTTGGAAGGGAATTACTTCAATAACTTTAGTGCCAGCGACTATCCAGTGGTGCTGGATTCTGTGAACACATTCCCGGAGATGAAAAACAACCGGCAGGAAGGAAGCGGGCAAGGCGGCATCTATGTACCGGGCGGTAGCTTTGGCATGAACGGGGTATGGTCCAATCCAGGGACCAATTTCCCCTATTTGCTAGGCGGGGAGGTGGTATTGCCGGAGACTGTCAGTCTGACCATGGAACCCGGGGTGGAGGTGCGCAGCGGCGGCCCCGCGGTGAGGATCCAGGGCACCTTGATGGCCGCCGGTACCGCCAAATTGCCCATTGTTTTCACCAGCCGGAATGCGGCGCCCACACCTGGAGATTGGGCCGGGATTTATTTGGGGCCCCAGGCGGGCGCATCCCAGCTGAGTTTTTGCCGGGTCGAATTCGCCGGCCGGGACAATCTGGGGTGGCTTCAAAATGCCTATCGTCGCTCCTCGATTTATGTGGAAAGCAGCAGCCCGGAAATGGCGGACCTGGAGGTCAGATCGGGAGCGGCGCACGGAGTGACTTTATACAACTCGAATGCCCGGCTGAATAATTCGCTGATGTATAGCAATGCCTGGAGCGCCATAATGATGTTTGGCGGGGGAATCCCGCAGATCATCAACAACACCCTGGCCTACAGTGAGGGCAGCGGCATTTACTGCTATGCCGGCCAACCCGTGATCGCCAACAATATCGTGGTTTTCAACACGGCTGCTGGCATCACCCGGGAGGGCGGGGATTTGACGCTCAACCACAATTGTATTTTTGGCAACACGAAAGCCAATTACCAAGGCGTGGCTGTCGGTGCGACGGACCTTGAGGTGGATCCAAAGTTCCTGGACGCGGCGGCGGGAAAATACCAACTGGCTGGTGCGTCACCGGCCGTGGATGCGGGGGATACGAGCCTGATTCAGCCCACTTGGATGGATTTGGATGGGCGGATCAGGCTGCAAGGCGTCGGGGTGGATATCGGCGCCTTTGAACAGAACGCGCCGCTGGCACAACACCTGGTGGATGCGCTGCTGAAAAATCCCAACGAAGCCGTTTATACCGGCGCTGGCACGGATTCACTGGCGGAGCAAACCAAGCTCCAGACGGTGGATGCCGGCACCACCGCCATTTATTATTTCAAACTGAGTTATTCGGGAAATATTTCCGACGATGTCCGCGTGGTGGGTGGCATTGGAAAGGCGGGCTGGACGGTGAAATATTTCGATTCCCTGGCTGGCAGCGGCGAAATCACTGCCGCAGTCATCCAGGGAACTTACACCTGGACCAACCTGGCACCCGGTCAGGCGCGGGAAATGAGGGTGGAGGTGACGCCTGGCTTCAGTGCCATCGGTGGGACTACCAACGAAGTATTGCTTTCGTTCATATCCACGGGAGAACCAACCCGGCTAGACACCGTACGTGTTTGGACGGTCAACCAACCCAAGACCGGGGTGGATCTGATGATCAGCCGCAACAACGACATTCATTACACCGGTGAGAACATCATCAACCGCGATGCCGCGGGTCAGGTGCGGTCACGTGAAATTGAACCTGGTTATCGGGCAGTGTATTATCTAAAAGTCAGCAACCGGGGGAATATTGCCGATCATTACATTATTCGGAGCTTGGCTCCCAGCCGGCCTTGGACCGTGCGGTTTTTTGATTCGCTCACCAGCACCAATGATGTGACCGATTGGGTGGTGGGATCGGGGTGGACCAATGCCGCCCAGCTATTGGGGGCCTCCTCGGAGTTCCGGATCGAGGTGAACGCCGATTCCCAGGCCACGGCGGGATCGCAATCTGAGGTGTTGGTGACCGCCACCTCCGCTGCGGATGCCGGCAAAGTGGATGCTGTGAAGGCGGTTACGCTGATCGCTGCTTCAAGCACCACACCCCAAGGGCGCACCTACACCATCGACGCCGACTTTGACGCCGACGGCAACGCCACTTTGGTGGGTGTGGAATACCAGACGGTCCACGATCAACTACAGCTTTCGAAACAGGCGGTTACCTTGCCCTTCATTTGGGTGCCTAATTCCAACGATGGCACGGTGTCCAAGGTGGATACCCGCACGGGGCGGGAACTGGGCCGCTACATCACTTGTCCGGCGGGCGGCAGCCCATCGCGAACGACGGTCGATCAGCAGGGCAACTGCTGGATCATCAACCGCACCGCCAGCACCGCCACCAAAATCGGTTTGTACGAAAATGGCCAATACGAGGATCGCAACGGCAATGGCATCATCGAAACCTCCCAGGATCTCAATGGAGATGGGGTAATCAGCGCCTCGGAAATGCTGCCATGGGGCAAGGATGAATGTGTGTTATACGAGGTGGTTTTCATCGCCGGCCAGGAGGGAACCTTTGTTCCGGGCACCTACAAAGGGCCGTGGAATGAAACGGCATATACCCGTTCAATCGCAGTGGATGCGCGCGCCAACGTCTGGGTGGGCACCTACAACACGAAAAAATATTATTATGTGTCCGGGGTTTCCGGCCAGATTCTTCGGACCGTGGATGTTTCGTCCAAAAACCACACCCCCTACGGGGCGGTGATTGATGCCAACGGCATCCTGTGGTCAGCTGGAATTGGCAACAACCACGTGCTTTGGCTGAACCCGGCCAACGACAGCTTCGACACCATCAGCATCGGCCACACAGTTTACGGGCTGGCTTTGGACCAAAATAATCACCTTTTCATTTCCGGTTGGCAAAGCGTGAAGCTTTCGCGTTTCAACGTGCTCACCCGCACGCTTGATTGGACCCGGGATGGCATCAGTGAGTCCCGCGGCATGGCGGTGACCGACGATGGCGATGTATGGGTGGCCAACTCCGCGCCCGGCACGGTGGCGCGATGGTCCAATGACGGCCTGCTGAAGAAGCAAATCCCGGTTGGCAACACGCCCACCGGTGTTTCGGTGGACGCGGATGGCAAGGTCTGGGTCGTGAACTATGGAGATGAATACATCAAGCGCATCGATCCCGCCACGGATACGATTGACATCTCCAAACAGATCCCCAACGGGTACCATTATGGTTATAGCGACATGACTGGCATTATTTCCCGCACTGCCACCACGAAATTCGGACGCTGGACGGTCATCCATAATGCCAAAGTGACCGATACGCCGTGGGGTTTGGTCAGTTGGACCAGTTCCGAGCCGGCCGGCACTTCGATCAAGGTGCGTGTGCGCAGTTCCAATGACCAAGTGATCTGGTCGCCATGGGAAAATGCTATGAAGGGCCAGTCCCTGGCTTCGACCCCTGCGGGCAAGTATCTGCAGGTGGAGGCCACGTTCCAGGTGACCCTCGGGGAGGCATCACCCATTCTGTATGATTTGACGGTGACCCCTTCGGGCCAGGTCAACACCGGGCAGCAAATTTACAGCAATAACTTCCAGAATGGGGCGGGGACCGAGTGGTCGCAGACCAACGTGGCGATAACTCCCTTTGGGAACCGGGCCTACCTGGGGGGCCTTGGCAATACGAACCTCACCCTGACCTTGAGCCAGATTCCTCCGCATTCGGCCGTCACCGTGGCGTATGATTTATTTGTGCTCGGCTCCTGGGATGGCAACAACACCAATGACGGTCCGGACCGCTTCGAGGTGAATGTGGGTGGCGGATTGAAACTGGTCAACTCCACGTTCAATAACCTGCCCGCCAACAGCACCAACTACGGCCAAGCTTTTCCGGGGACGTGGCCCGCCAACAATTATCCGGCCTTTACCGGGGCGGCGGAAACCAACACCTTGGGCTTCAAATTGTCCGGGGGCGATGTGATGGATGCGGTTTACAAACAGAGCTACACCTTCATCCATTCCTCGTCCACGCTGGTTTTGAATTTTGTGGCCGTCGGCTTGCAGCCCAATCTCACGGAAGAAAGCTGGGGGCTTGCGAATGTGCGGGTTCATATCATTCCGCTGGCAACCACGGCGCCTAAATTGACCGCTTTGCGCAAGAATGCACAAGGCCAGTTCCAGTTTCGCCTTACTGGACAACCGGATCAGGTTTATTTGATCCAAGCCTCTGATAACCTGGCGGGCTGGGTCACCATCGCCAATGTGACCCTGACTGGCGAATTCCAGGATTTAGTGGACGAGACATCCATCACCATTCCCCGCCGGTTCTACCGGGCGGTTTGGCAGCAATAGCGAGCTTGTTCCTGAATAAGGCCGGCCCACTCGAACCAATCGGGTGGGCCGGTTTTATTTTGAGGTTTGCCGATGGGAACCGCCGCGCTCAACAACAACGCCTGATGCCATTAAACCGTTGTTCGGTCACCCGGGCATATAATTGCCCGGGGCTTAAATGGCGCCGATGGTGAACAGAGCAGCCATGGGTGGCCGAAGGGCAGGGATTCTGAACCGCCGCCAATTCCTGGTGTGCCTGGGCGCGGGCCAAGTCAGCTTCGCCGGAAAGTTCGCGAGCCAGGGCGATGACCAAAGCGAATAAATTGAAGATCCGCAGCGGTTTTTCCGCGGCCAAGGCATAGTCTGGCAGCCAGACTGGTTCGGTTTCAAAAAGTCTGGCCAGGCGTTTGCGGGCCAGGAGCAGGATCCACTCCCGCACACTCAGCAAAACAATCAGGGCCACCAGGACCAGGAAAACCCCGGCCACCACGGCATCCAGTTTCTGGTTGAATTGGAGCATCAGGTTGTCGTGTACGGCTTTTTGAGCGGATTTTATGGATTCCGCTTTGCCGGAGACTTGGGCAATGGCGGCTGCCTTCTCCAAGTCCGGCAATTTGGACTGCAAAACCCGGGCTTGGGCGAGGAAACCAATCCGGGGATCGGCGGAGTAAATTTTTTCCAGGCCGGCTGTGACGGTGACACTGAGCAACCAAACCAAAGGCACCAAGGCGACCAGGGCCAAGGCCGGAGATCCGGTGGCCGAAGGTGCTGGATGGCCGGGCATGGTTCCACCGTGGGCGGCCCCCAACTGCATTTTGAGGATGACGGTGGTGGCCAGGCACAAGGCCACCACGGAGAGCAATTGGTTGGCAATGCCGAACAGGGGCCACAATGAATTCACCCCACCGAGCGGATCACGGATGCCTTGAATGAGGAAGTAGCCCCAACCGCTGACCATCAGCGTGCTGGCCACCAGATTGGCGCCCAGTCTGCGAACGTCACCCAGCGGTTTCCACACATGGCCCAGGGCATCCTGCAATAAATATCGTCCCACCCGGGTGCCGGCGTCCAGGGTGGTGAGGATGAACAGGGCCTCGAACATGATCGCAAAGTGATACCAGAGATCCAATCCGTGCCCGCTCACAAAGTTGGAGAAGATCCTGGCCATGCCCACGGCCAAGGTGGCCGCCCCGCCGGTGCGCCCGAAGAGGGTTTTTTCGCCAATGGTTTTGGCCAGATCGTCCATTTCCTGAACGGTAACGGGAAAACCGAAACCATTGACGGCCGCGACGATGGTTTCCGGGGTGCCCTTCATGTTGACGCTCAGGTAGGTGCCAGGCTCCAGGGTGCAGGCGGCGATCAAGGCCATGGTGGCCACGAGGGATTCAAAACACATGGCGCCGTAGCCGATGAACCGGCTGTGGCTTTCCCGGGGGATCAGCTTGGGCGTGGTGCCGCTGGCGATGAGGGTATGGAATCCGGAAATGGCCCCGCAGGCGATGGTGATAAAGCAAAAGGGAAATAATTTGCCTGAAACCACCGGCCCGGAGCCGTCGATGAATCGGCTGAGCGCAGGCATTTTCAAGTAGGGGAGAACCAGCAGAATGCCCGCCGCCAGCGCAAAAATGGTGCCTAACTTCATGAAGGTGCTGAGGTAATCCCGGGGCGCCAGCAGGAGCCAGACCGGTAGCACGCTGGCCGCGAGGCCGTAGGCAATGATGGCCCAGCCCACCTTTTCGGAGTCCATCAGGAAAAACGCCGACCACTGGGGACTGGAATAAACCATTTTGCCACCCCACACCGCCAGCAGCAGCAACACCACCCCGAGCGCGGTGGCTTCCAGTACCTTGCCGATGCGCCAATACCGCAGGTATCCTCCCATGAACATGGCGATGGGGATCGTGGAGCCGACGGTGAACACCCCCCAGGGGCTTTCGGCCAAAACCTTCACCACCACCAAGGCCAGCACCGCCAGCAGAATAGTCATGATCGCCAGGATGGCCACCAAGGCCACAAAGCCCGCGGTGGTGTTCAATTCCTCTTTCACCATTTGCCCGAGGGATTTGCCGTCGCGCCGCAAGGAACTGAACAGGATGACAAAATCCTGCACGGCTCCGCCGATCACCACGCCGATCAGAATCCACAATATCCCAGGCAGGTATCCGAATTGGGCCGCCAGCACCGGGCCCACCAGCGGGCCGGGGCCGGAGATGGCGGCGAAGTGATGGCCGAAAACGATCCATTTGTTGGTCTTTACAAAATCCTTCCCGTCGTCATGGACTTCACAAGGGGTGGCCCGCCGGTCATTGAGCATCAGCACGCGGGTGGCGATCCATTTGGAATAAAACCGGTAACCGATCGTGTAAGTGCACAAGGCGGCCACCAAAATATAGGCTGAGTTGACGGGCTCGCCCCGCCGCGTGGCCAGCACCAGGTATGCCCAAGCTCCAAGCACGGCAATACCCATCCAGGTGATGCCCTTGATGATTTTATTCATGCCACAAGGGTTTACTATAAATTGCCGGTCTTGGAATTAAAAAAGTGCGGGATGAGGGCGGATCCCACCAAGCCTGGCAGAAAAGAACGCGGCAGAATAAACTTTCCCCCAACCCGGCTCGGAGCTTATTATGGAATCAATGGCACGGTCTTTAAATATCACGGGATCTTGCGTGCCGGGACAGTGTTACCCGCGCCCACCGGAGGTGCGCCGCTCCGGGAGTGTGGCTTTGATTGGTAAAAAGCTTTTTCATCATGCAGGGTGCACGCCCAGGCAACCGGATGGGAGGGCCAGGATGATGCGTCGATTCGCCAAAGACATCCACTGCGGACGCGTGAGGATGGAATGTGCCAGTTGGTCCAGGTGGTTGGAACTGAAGCCTCGATTTTTCCAGCCGGTATGAATCTTCCCCATGTTGAATTCTCTTGTTCCCTGGACCGTGTTCGCCACCTGTTGCGGATGAGGCATGGCTTGGATGTGTCCTGTTATTCGGAATCCTTTTTGGCCCAAACCATTGAGACGCGGCGTCAGGTCACCGCCGGCGAAACCTTGGCGGATTACTTGGACCAGTTGGCTGAGAATCCCGCCGAGGCGGAGGAGTTCGCGGATTCCCTGCGGATTTCCTACAGCAAGTTCTTCCGCAACCCGATCACCTTTGCCTTGCTGGAGCAGTGGATCCTGCCCAGTTTCCTGAGGGAAGCGGAAAAAAACGGTCCGAGCGAGATCCGGGTCTGGTCCGCTGGCTGTGCGGCCGGGCAGGAGGCATATTCCATTGCCATTTTGCTGGATCAAATGACCGTAGTGAGTGGCAAACCGCTTCCGTATCGTATTTTTGGCACCGATTGGTCCGAGGCCTGCCTCGCTCTGGCACGGAATGCCGTTTACAGCACCGAAGCAGTGGAGAATGTCCGCTGGCGCCAACTCCGCGAATACTTTGTCGGGCAAGGGAGCTCCATGGCGATTGCCTCCAAGTTGCGAACACGAGTGGATTTTTCACTTTATGATTTATTGGATAAAGATGCGAGTGTGCCACCGGCGAGCATTTATGGCGGCTTCAACCTCGTGTTTTGCAGCAACGTGCTGCTTTATTACCGGCCTGAGAAGCAACGATTCATCCTGGATAGGCTGTGGCGCAGCCTGGCCTCAGGGGGATTCCTGGTGACCGACGAGACGGAACGGCAGATTGTGGAGAGTGCGGGCGGCTTCGACAACGTAGCCATGCCCACCGCCCTGTTCCAAAAGAACTTCAGCAGCCACGGATGATACCGATGGAGGTCTTGGTTTGAAAAATAAACCAATCGACCGTGGTTTGCACGGATTATGGGAGGTTTGGCATATGGGCCCAAAAATGGCCTCCGCCTTACTTCATTCTCCCGACCCTTGTTAAAGTCAAATGGCAACCATGAAATTGGAGAATATGAAAATCGGCGGGCGGTTGCGCCTCGGATTGGGCTTGATCCTGGTCTTGGTGATAGGGTTGGGTGCACTGGCCTGGAGACAGGCGGATTTGCTCTGGCTGCAGACCAAGACCATCTATGAGCATCCCCTGCAGGTCCGTGGGGCTGTCGATGCGCTCAAACTCGACATTTCGGCCATGCGCCTGGAGATCAGAAACTTGCTGCTGGCCGAAAACGACCAGGACCGCCAAACCGCCTTGCAGAACTCCAGCGTTCATGCCGCCGACGCAGAGCGGCAGTTCACGATCCTTTACGAACGATACCTGGGGCCGAGCAGGGACATCGACGAGGCCCATGCTGCCTTTGTGCGCTGGTTATCGGCGGAATCAATCCAGGATTTGGCCCGCCTGGAGAGGATTTCCGAAAGTATGAGCCGGCTTAAGGATACCGGAGAGGCAGGGAGGCTGAGGGGGCAAATGCTGGATCAAATCAAAGATATCGATGATTTTGCCCGGAAGAAGGCAGGCCAGCTTTACGAGGGGGCCATGGCGCAGAAAAATCTTCTAAACCACCAATTGACGGCCTCCTTGGCCGCCATCCTGCTGCTTTCTGTCACCATAACTTATTTCCTGTCGAGAAGCATCAGGGAGCCGCTCCAGAAATTAACATCGGCGGCGGAGCAGTTCCGGCATGGCAAGCTGGAGGTCCGCTGCGGTTATGTTTCAGCCAATGAATTTGGATCTCTTTCCACAGCCTTCAACGCCATGGCCGACCGGGTTGAAGAGCAGATTCGGCTCAACGAGCGAACCGCGCAATTGGCG
This sequence comes from uncultured Verrucomicrobiota bacterium, assembly GCA_903845125.1. GTDB lineage: Bacteria > Verrucomicrobiota > Verrucomicrobiia > Limisphaerales > UBA1319 > CAIMWS01. The sequence goes on along the minus strand of CAIMWS010000274.1, from coordinate 18,882 downwards.
GAAGTCATGCTCCGGGAAACCGAGGTGCGCGCTTTCTGCCGGGAATTGCTCAAGGTACTCCTCGAACACACCAGTTCGCAGATTGGGGCCGTCTATCTGCTGAACGCGCGGAAGCGCGAGTTCGAACTTTTCGAGTCCATCGGGTTGGGGGGCGGTGGGCGTTCTTCTTTTTCGGCGGTGGCGTATGAGGGGGAATTAGGCGCGGCGTTGGCGGCGGGGCGGATGCAGCGGATCACCGACATTCCCCGCGATACGCGGTTCACCTTGGCCACGGTGGGCGGTGAATTAAAACCGCGGGAAATCATCACCCTGCCCCTGCTGGCCGGGAAGGAGGCGGTGGCGGTGATCTCCCTGGCCAGCGTCTGTGGCTATGGGCAGCCGGCCATCCGGTTGCTGGAAGAATCCTTAAGCATCCTGACCGCCCGGATCAACGGGGTGCTGGCCTATCAACAGATCAAGGAACTGGCCGAACGACTGGAGCTCCAGAACCGCGAGTTGGCGGCGCAAAAGCAGGAAATGGAAGCACAGGCAGGCGAAATGGCCGCCCAGTCCCAGGAACTGAGGCGTCAGAATGCCGAACTGGAGGCGCAGAAAAGCCAGTTGGACGAAGCCAGCCGGCTGAAGTCCACCTTTCTGTCGAACATGAGCCACGAATTGCGCACGCCGCTGAACTCGGTGATTGCCCTGTCGGGCGTGCTGAATCGCCGCCTGGCCAAAACGATTCCCGCCGAGGAACACAGCTACTTGGAAGTGATCGAGCGCAACGGGAAACTATTGCTGTCGTTGATCAATGACATTCTCGACCTTTCCCGTATCGAATCCGGCAAGCAGGAGGTAAATCCCGCCCACTTCGCCCTGAAGGCCCTGGTGGGGGAGGTTGTGGACATGCTGGAGCCCCAGGCTCGCGAGAAGGGCATCGCACTGGCCAATCGGCTGACTGACGATCTGCCCCCGATCCATAGCGATCCCGAAAAGTGCCGGCATATTCTGCAAAACCTGGCTGGCAACGCGGTTAAATTTACCGAGTCCGGTTCGGTTGAAATCACCGCCCGGCGGGTTGGGGAAGAGGTGCACCTGACCGTCCGGGATACCGGTATCGGCATTGCCGCCGACCAACTGCCATTCATCTTTGATGAATTCAGGCAGGCCGACGACAGTGCTTCGCGGAAATATGGCGGCACTGGATTGGGCCTGGCCATCGCCCGGAAATACGCCCTGCTTTTGCGAGGCGGCATCACCGCTGAAAGCTCACCCGGCCAAGGCTCGGCTTTTACATTGAAGCTGCCCCTCGCCTTTTCCCTGCCTATGTCCGGCAGGGATGGGCCGGCGGCCGCGAGCTGCTCCGCTCCGGCCGGCGATGGCCGGGGCACCACCATTTCCGGCCAGGGCCAACGCATCCTGCTGGTGGATGACAGTGAACCGGCCATCATTCAGATGACCGATATCCTCACTGGCAACGGCTACCAGGTGCAGGTGGCCCGCAACGGAAGGGAGGCTCTGGCACAGATCAAACAGGCTCCACCCGACGCGGTGATCCTGGACTTGATGATGCCGGAAATGGACGGCTTCGAGGTGCTCAAAACCATCCGCAGCGCGGAGCAAGCCGCCAGCCTGCCGGTGCTCATTCTGACCGCAAAACACGTGACACAGGAGGAGTTGAGCTTCCTCAAGGGAAACCATATCCAGCAGCTGATCCAGAAAGGCGATGTCGGCAAGGAGGAGCTCCTGGCAGCGGTTTCAACCATGGTGGCCCCAGCGTTGAAACCAACTTCAACCCCCGCGCGCCCGCGGATTCGCAAGCCGCGCTCCGGCAAACCCGTCATCCTGGTGGTCGAGGATAATGCCGACAACCTGCGGACCATGCGGGCATTGCTGGAAGGTGATTGCACCGTGCTCCAAGCCATGGATGGCCACGCGGGGGTGGAACAGGCGCGCTCCGGGCAGCCCGATCTCATCCTGATGGATGCGGCATTGCCGGGCATGGACGGCTTTGCCGCGCTGGCTGAAATCCGGGGAAATCCGGACCTGTGCTCCATACCCGTGGTGGCCGTCACTGCCAGCGCCATGAAAGGGGACCGCGAGGAAATATTGGCCCGCGGCTTCGATGGCTACCTCTCCAAGCCGGTGGATCATGAAACGCTCAAAACCACGATTCGTGAATGGCTCGATTGGCAATAGAAGCAAAGCATGAAAATCCTGGCGATTGACGATAATCGTGACAACCTGACCGCCTTGAAAGCGGTGGTGCTGGACCGGCTGCCTGGGGCGAGATTTCTGAGCGCCCTGGACGGCCCGCAGGGGCTGGCGGTAGCGCAGGCTGAAAACCCTGATGTGATCCTGCTCGACGTGGTCATGCCGGGCATGGATGGTTACACGGTCTGCAGGAAATTGAAGGAAGACGAGCGCCTGCAAAACATTCCGGTGCTCTTCCTCACCGCCCTGAGAACCGACCGGGAGAGCCGTGTTAAAGCGCTGGAGGCCGGTGCAGAGGGGTTTCTGGCCAAACCGTTCGATGAAGTCGAACTGACCGCACAGATCCGGGCCATGGTCAAGATCAAGGAAGCGGGAGTCATGCAACGGACGGAAAAGGAACGGCTGGCTGCCATGGTGGAAGAACGCACGCAAGAACTGCAGCAAGCCAACCAAAGGCTGCGGCAAAGCCAGGCCGGCACACTCCAACTCCTGGAGGATCTAACAAAGGAAATGGCGACGCGCCAGCAGGCCGAAAAAGCCCTGGACTTTGAGCGCAACCTGTTGCGGACCTTGATCGATAATCTGCCCGATTTCATTTACGTGAAGGATACCGAACACCGGTACCTGCTCAGCAACATGGCCAACACGCGCCTGTTGGGATTGGACTCGCCTGAACAAACCTTGGGGAAAACCGATTTTGAGTTTTTCCCGAGGGAACTGGCGGTGCAATACCTGGTCACTGAACAGGCCGTCATCCAAAGCGGGCAACCGCTGGTCGATGTGGAAGAACCGCTATTTGATCCGGCGGGAAACCCACGCTGGCAGTCCACCACTCAGGCGCCTTTGCGGGATGCGCAGGGCAAGGTCATCGGCATCGTTGGCATCGGGCATGAAATCACTGAGCATAAGCGGACGCTGGAGGCTTTGCGGCAAAGCGAGGAGCGGTTCCGCCGCGCCGTATTGGATTCCCCATTTCCCATTATGATCCACGCCGAGGACGGGGCCGTTCTCCAGATCAGCCAGTCTTGGAGCGACGTCACCGGCTACCTGCCAGAGGAGATCGCCACCATCCAGGATTGGACGGAGCTCGCTTACGGCGAACGGAAAACACTCGCTCAGGCGGACATCGACGCGCTTTACTCGCTGGCCCACCGGAAATATGAGGGCGATTATAAAATCCGCACGCGCAGCGGGGAAATGCGCGTTTGGGAATTCGGTTCAGCACCGTTGGGCCGGTTGCCGGATGGGCGGCGTTTGGTCATGAGCATGGCCATGGATGCGACCGAGCACCGGCGGGCGGAGGAAGCGCTGCGGGAAAGCGAGCAGAAATACCGGATGCTTTTCCGCGAAATGCTGGATGGTTTTGCCCTGCACGAAATCATTCTCGACGCGCAGGGAAATCCAGCCGACTACCGCTTCCTGGCCATCAATCCGGCTTTCGAGCGGATGACCGGATTAAAGGCACCAGAGGTTGTGGGGCGGACCGTGCTGGAAATTTTGCCCGGCATCGAGTCGCGCTGGATTGAGACTTACGGAAAGGTGGCCATCACCGGCGAGCCGACCTTCTTGGTGAGTTATTCCGCCGATCTCCAGAAACATTTTGAAGTGACTGCCTTCCAGCCCGCCCCCAGCCAGTTTGCTTGCATTTTCGCCGATGTCACGGAACGCAAGCGGGCGGAGGACCAGATCCGTAAGCTTTCCAGCGCCGTGGAACAAAGCCCAGTGAGCGTCTTGATCACCAACCCCCAGGGGGTGATCGAATACGTGAATCCCAAATTCACAAAAATGACGGGCTACACGCTGGAGGAGGTGAACGGCCAGAATCCCCGTTTCCTCAAGGGAGACAAAACCTCCGCCGAGGAGTATCGCCAACTATGGGAGACCATCACCCAGGGGCGGGAGTGGCGAGGGGAGTTCCACAACCGTAAGAAGAACGGGGAGTTTTACTGGGAGTCCTGTTCGATCTCCCCCATTGTCGATGCGGCGGGCCAGATCACCCATTTTCTGGCGGTGAAAGAAGACACCACCGAACGGAAACACCTGGAAGAGCACTTGCGGCGGACTCAGAAATTGGACTCGATCGGCCAGTTGGCAGGCGGCGTGGCGCATGACTTCAACAATATCCTGGCGGCGATCATGATGAACCTCGGCCTGGTGGAGCAGCGCCCCAATCTTGAAGTGGAGATCCAGGAGGCGATCAAGGAAATGCAGCTGGAAGCGGCGCGTGCTGCCAGTTTGACACGGCAGTTGCTCATGTTCAGCCGCCGGTCCTTGCTGGAGGTCAAAATCCTGGACCTTAATGAATTGGTGGCCAACCTGCTGAAGATGCTGGGGCGGTTGATTGGGGAGCATATCACTTTGCGGTTTGATCGGGCCGATGCGTTGCCCGCGGTAGAGGCTGATCCGGGGATGATTGAACAAGTCCTGACGAATCTGGCGATCAACGCCCGGGATGCCATGCCCTGCGGTGGGAGACTGACCATTCGCTTGGAAGCCATCCAGGTTGGCGAAGACCGGGCTAAAACCTATCTGAACTCACGGCCCGGGAGTTTTGTGTGTTTAACGGTGGCTGACACCGGGTGCGGCATGGACGAAGCCACTCAAAAGCACATTTTTGAGCCGTTCTTCACCACCAAGGAAACGGGAAAGGGGACCGGGCTCGGACTGGCAACGGCCTATGGCATCGCCGCCCAGCATAAAGGGTGGCTGGAGGTGGAAAGCGAGCTTGGGCAGGGGGCGACGTTCAGAGTTTTCCTTCCGGTCACCTCAAAAGGGGCTTCAGGTCCGTTGCGGGCCGCTGAATCGGCGGTCGTTCGCGGCCATGAGACGATCCTTTTAGTGGAGGATGAGGCAAGCGTCCGGCGATCGGTGGCCCGTGGGCTGCGGTTGCTGGCCTACCAGGTAATGGAAGCGTGCAACGGACAGGAGGCCATGGCATTGTGGCGGGAACATCAGGGGCGGATTGACTTGTTATTATCCGATGTGGTAATGCCCGAAGGCCTGACTGGACTGGACTTGGCTAAACTGATGAAGCAAGCGAAACCAGCCTTGAAGGTCATCCTCTCCAGCGGTTACAACGTGGAAATGGCTGGCCAGACCACAGCCGGCGCAGAGGGTTTCATGCGCCTGCCAAAACCTTATAAAATCGAGGTGTTGTCGAAGGCTGTGCGGGATTGTCTGGATGGGAAATAAGGTTTTTGGCTGCGGGTGGGTTCAGTCGGGTTGCGGCCATGATCAGCTCCCAAAACAGGTGGTTGTTGAATTGTCGGGCGAAAGGATTTTTCAATATGGCAAAGTGGTGCTATCGAAAGTGGCGGATGGCCGGCAGGTGTCTTGGAATGGCCATCCTCAGCATGGCGTGCGGCGGGGGGGCAGGGGACGTCCTGGCGGCGGCGGCGGTGGAGGGGGGTGGTTATTTTCAGATTCAAGTCGTTGATGATCAGAGTGGCCGGGGAGTTCCCCTGGTGGAACTGGAGACGGTGAACCATTTGCGAATGGTCACTGACAGCGCGGGCCGGGTGGCATTTTTTGAGCCGGGATTGATGAACCAGAGCGTTTTCTTCCAGGTGCGCAGCCATGGTTACGAGTTCCCAAAGGACGGTTTCGGCTATCGAGGCACGCGGGTGAATACGGTTCCCGGAGGTAAAAGCGAGCTCCGGATCAAGCGGTTGAACCTGGCAGAACGGTTATATCGGATCACCGGGGAGGGGATCTACCGGGATACGGTTTTGCTGGGCGAGAAGGCCCCCCTCCGCGAACCATTGGGCGGCGGCCTCGTCGTGGGCCAGGATTCCGCGCTGGCGGTCCCTTACCGGGATCGGATTTATTGGTTTTGGGGGGATACTTCGCGTTTGAGTTATCCGCTGGGCCATTTCTGGACCGCCGGCGCAACCGCCGAAGCCCCGGGGCATGGCGGTTTGGACCCTGCTCTAGGGATCGACCTTCGGTATTTCACGGGGTCCGATGGCTTTAGCCGGCCAATGGCACGCCTGGGGGTGAAAGCCGGCCTTATCTGGCTGGATGGCTTGCTCACGGTGGCCGATGATTCGGGCCGCCTGCGCCTGGTGGCGCACTACGCCCACATGGAGTCCCTGGCCAAAATGCTCGACCACGGCCTGGCCATATACAACGACCAGCGTGAGGAGTTCGAGCGGTTGGCCCCCTTGGCGATGGAGGAGAAATGGCGATTCCCCCGCAGCCATCCGGTGCGCCGGCGGGAACAGGGGCTGGATTTTCTTTATTTCGGGGATCCGCTGCCCAATGTGCGGGTGCGGGCCGAATTAAAATATCTGGCCAATCCCAATGCGTATGAAGCTTGGACCTGCCTGGCCGCAGTTTCAGCGCCAGGCCAGGCGGATCCGCTGCGGGCCGGCAGCGGCCAATTACAATACCAGTGGCGCACCCATGCCGCCCCCATGAATTCCGCCACCGAGAAAACCTTGATCGCAGGCGGAAAAATGAAGCCGGAGGAGGCTTGGTTCCGGCCGGTGGATGTGGATTCCGGCCGGGTGGTGGAGATCCACGGCGGTTCGGTGCGTTGGAATGCCTTCCGCCACCGCTGGGTGCTCATTGGGGTCCAGCAAAAAGGAGATTCGTCTAACCTGGGTGAAGTCTGGTATGGTGAGTCAAGCCAGCCCACCGGGCCTTGGCGGCGTGTTAAAAAGATTGTCACGCACGATAAATACACCTTTTATAATCCGGTGCACCATGATTTCCTGGACCAGGAAGGCGGCCGGTTGATTTATTTTGAGGGCACCTATGCCAACACTTTTTCCGGCAATCCGGAGGCCACGCCTCGTTACGATTACAACCAGGTGATGTATCGCCTCGATTTGGCGGATCCACGGCTGGAGAAAACAAGAGAGTAAGAAACCCCAGGAAGCAAAGGCCGATGGCATCCAATATCTAACCGGTCCGCAGCTATGAAAGACGAATTGGCGGTTGGGCAGGAGCAGGCGATTGCGCCGGTGGAGCTGGCGGCCATGATTGTCGCCTCCTTGGCGGTGCTGGCAGCCTCTTACCTCGGGTGGTGGTCGATCAGCTTGGCGGAGGCTTGGGGATTCGCCACAGGCGGCGTATGCGTCTGGCTGGTCGTGCGCGAGCACCTGTGGAATTGGCCAGTTGGGCTGGCCAATAATTTATTTTTCTTTTTCCTGTTTTTACGGAGCCGCCTGTATGCGGATATGGGGCTGCAGGTGGTTTATTTTGGGCTGGGGGTTTATGGCTGGTTGAATTGGCTGATGGGAGGGCGCGAGCGGACCGCTTTGGGAATCAGCCGGACCAACCGTGCAGAATGGCTCGGGCTGGCGGTGGGCATTCCGCTCGGCACGGCTGGCTTGCGCGAGATCCTGCTGGCGGTGAATGGCGCGGCGCCTTTCTGGGACGCCTTGACCACGGTGACCAGCCTGGCTTCGCAGTATCTGCTCTGCCGGAAGCGCCTGGAAAACTGGTTTTTTTGGATCGCCACGGACATCATATACATCCCCCTGTACCTTTCCCGGAAGCTGCCGCTGACGGCCGCGTTGTATGCCGTGTTCCTGGTGATGTGCCTGGCTGGAGTGCGGGCCTGGTGGCGCAGTTGGCGCTCGGGAGGGCCGGCGGCATGAAGCACGGATTGGGCCTCGTGATCGGGAAATTCCACCCGCCGCATCGCGGGCACAAGCTGCTGATCGATACCGCCATGGAGCAATCCCGGCAAACCGTGGTGATCCTCTGTGCCAAGCCCGGCGACACCATCCCGGGGGAACTGCGGGGACAATGGCTGCAGGAAATCCATCCCCAGGCGCGGGTGATGGTCATCGATGACCGTTACGATGAGAATGACAGCCAGGTCTGGGCCCGAAACACCATCCGCTGGCTGGGCCGGGCGCCGGACGCCGTCTTCACTTCCGAAGACTATGGCGAGCGGTATGCCGCCTTGATGGGGGCGCAGCACGTTTTGGTGGACCGGTTGCGAATCCGGGTGCCCGTATCCGGGACGGTGGTACGGAACGATCCGTGGGCGCAGTGGGAATATTTGGAGCCGCCCGTGCGGGGCTGGTTCGCCAGGCGGATTTGTGTTCTCGGCGCTGAATCCACCGGCACGACGACTTTGGCGAAAGCATTGGCCGGGCGGTTGCAGACCTCCTGGGTGGAGGAATACGGGCGGGAATACTCCGCCACCAAGTGGGCCAGGCAAGATTTCGTGTGGCAAACCCAGGAGTTCATTGAGATTGCCCGGGAGCAGGCCCGCCGCGAAGACCAGGCCGCGCGCGCTGCCAACCGGCTGCTGATCTGCGACACCAATGCTTTTGCCACCGCGCTGTGGCACCGCCGATATATGGGCACCGACTGCCGGGAAATCCAGCAAATTGCCCGGCAGGGCCGATGCGACCTCTACTTGCTGACCGGGGATGAAATCCCCTTTGTGCAGGATGGCTTGCGGGACGGCGAGCACATCCGGCACCAGATGCATCAATGGTTCGAGGCCGCACTGGCCGGGCAAGGGACCCCGTGGCAGTTGTTGAGAGGTTCCCCGGAGAACCGCCTGCGAGAGGCCTTGGAGCTGGCCCGCGCCTTGTTCACCAGTTCTGCTTGGACCCCGGTTATTTGAAGAGAACTCTCGCGGCTGGATCTACTCGGTAGGTCGTCTCCCGGCCGGGCTGCCACTCGCCGGCCTTCAGATATTCGGTCTTCACGAGCAAAGTTCCATCCGGGCGGAGTTCGCTTATCCCCCGCACTTCCGACACGCCATTGCTGCCGTTGCCGGAGACCAACTCGTGCGTCAGCAGTTTGCCTTCCTTGAGGCTCAAGGTGCCCGTGGTCATGAAGCCGGCAGTGGTGAAGTAATGGTACTCAATGGCCTGTTTCGCTTCCACCCACATGAAAATGGTTTCCCCGCCGTAGGCGCCGTCGTTCACCGAGTGCAATACCCGGACGGCTTTGCCGTTCAGCGCCCGCTCCCAGCGCATGACGTCCACCACCGGTTTTTCCGGGGTGCTGTTTTTAAAGGCGCCCTTCCAAGTCTTGTCGAGGAACGGGCGCAGTGGCTCCAGTGGCGGGTCCAGCACGGGCTGATCTGCTCTGGAGAGTTGGGTGGCGGCAAGGCCAAACAGCAACACAAATATGGAACCTGCTCTTTTCATAATTATTTTACTCTGGAACCGGGTGGCCAGGGCTGGCACGGGTGGCCTCGGCGCCGGCGGCTTCGGTAATATCCATCCATTGGTGCATTTGTCCATTTTGGCGCTCCCGCACCGGCTGCGCTGGTGCTCGAAATTGGGCGGGCGGCGAAACCGGAGGACCCCGGGTTGGGCGCTGGTTTGAATTTTATTCGCCCTGGGTGGGAATCAGCTTCAGGTAATCCGCAACCATCCTCTCCAAGCTGAAATAGGATTTAACGTGCTCGCGGGCATTGCGCCCCAGGGTTTGCTGCAAGGCGGGATCGTGGGCGAGCTTGACCATGGCATTGGCGATCAGATAGGGCCGATCCGGGGGGACCAGCAGTCCAGTGACCTGGTCCAGGACTTGTTCACTGGCTCCGCCCACATCGGTGGCGATGACCGGCAAGCCGGTGGCCAGGGCCTCCAGCGAGGCATTGGGGCAGCCCGCCGGGTGCGAGACCATCACAAAGGCATCGAGACGGGAGTAAAACGGGCGGGTGTCCACTTCCCCCATCCAGACCACGGGTAAATCCCGGGCCAGGTCCCGCAGTTGCTGCGCATAATCCTCGTCCCCGGGTTCCACTCCGCCAGCGACCAGGAGTTCACAGGGTGGCAGATGGGGGACGGCCAGCCTAAAGGCCTGCAACAATTCCTCCAGGCGCTTTTGGGGGTTGATACGGGCCGCGGTGCCCCAGCGAAATATCCCGGTGGCGGAGGAAGGTGGCTTTTCGGGATACTCCTCCCAGGGCAGTCCGTTCGGGATCACCTGCACCGGCGCTTGGAGGGTGGCCGCGGCCTGTGCCGCCTCCGCCCGGTATTTAACCACCACCCCCGCCAGCCGCTGGCCGTAGTCGGGAGCGGTCAGGTAGGGCACTCCGGGCAGCGGATGCGCCCAGTATTTGTTCAGGGAGGCATAATACATTTCGCCGGGACTCACATCGAAAATGGGCGTGTCCCACAGGGCGTCCGCCAGCAGGATTTTGATCCAGGGGATCAGGTTCCAAAAGAAAACCGCCTGGGCAGGATCGGCGTCGATCGCCACCAGGGCGGGTTGGATTCCGGCCAGAGGATCGGTGCTGGAGGCAGCCGGCACGGTGAGCACCGGCACCCCGGCCTGTAACAGCGCCTGGCAGCCGGGTGTGGGGCTGGACGGATCTTCCTGCACCAACAGGGCCCGGACAGGCACACCGCGTTTTTTGAGCCCCAGCAGCAGGCGTCGGGCGCTCGATTGCGCACCGCCCACCGAGAAATTGTTGGTGATCAACCAGAGGCCTTTGCCCGGGCGGCGCTGGACGGCAGCCAGGGTCCGCTCGTAAAGCCACCGGTAGCGCCGGGCCATGGCCGTGTGGGTGAAATCCGCTGGCAGCGAGGTTGCCGGTGGCGAAACTGGCTGGCTGGCCGGAGGTGGGGCCGGAGGCGCTGGCAATGGCGGTGGGGAAATGGAATCCAGCGCCACTTCCCCGCGGGCGCCGGATTCCGGGGCGGGAATCGGGGGCGGATTGGCCGTCCGCCCGGCGATCCATTCGACCAGGATTGTAGCGTAGGCGGTGGGTGGGGCCGCGGGGGGAACACAGCGCAACCGGGAGCATTTGGCCGCCACCTCGGGGGTTCCTCCCACCCCGGCGGCCACGACCCATTTGCCCGCAGCGATCGCTTCCAAATGCGCCAGGCTCAGGCCTTCGTGGGCGCTCGGGGAGACCAGCGCATCCACCGCCGCCAGCAGCGCGGCAATATCGGACACCGAGCCCAGCCAGCGCACGCAAGACTCCAGCCCAAGCCGGCGGAACCCGGCCTTGATGGATTGAACCAACGCCTGCGCCTCCGGGTGCCCGGTCAAGGCTTCGCCGGCGATCACCAGGCGCACGCGCTCCGCACGCGGATCTCCGGCGAGCAAATCCCGCGTAGCTTGGAGAATCTCCGGCAGCAGGTGGAGTCGTTTTTGGGGGCGAAAATTCGCCAGCGCCAGCAGTACCCATTCCTCCGGCTGAAAATCCCAGCCACGTCGCAGGGCCAGGCCGCGGGCGATGGCCTCCGGCGTCGGGGCACAGCGGGACGGATTGATGCCGTTCCACACGACGCGGATGGGGACCCGCCGCGCGTCCCATTCCCGGGCGACGGCCTGGGCGCAGCCGACGCACAGGGCCACCTCCTGGCGGCCCATTTGATCCAGGCCTTCCGGCCAGCCCGCCTGGGTATTGTGTAACGTGACGACCTGGGGAGCGCCGGCGGCGGCGACCGCCTGCATATCCGCGCCAGTCAGCAGGTGCGTGTGCAGGAGGTCGATGCCCGAGGCCGTTACGCACCGGGCCAGCCGTTGGTGGCGGTCCTGCCGCCGGGGGATGGCGGACAGATCCAATACTTGAGGGGGTGGGGGCAGGGTTTGGCGCCCGGGGCGGCCCAAAAGGGCCACCGTGGTGGGGGTGCCCAAACGGTTCAAGTCCCCGCATAATTGGATGGTGATCTGCTCCGCCCCGCCGCGATGTAATGCCGGGATGATTTGCAGCACCCGCAACCGGTGGTCGAGGCAGGCATCCAAGGGCGGGAAATGCACGACGCGGCCCTGGGCAAAACTGGCGGCCAGCCAGGCCTCCAGGGTATCCTCCGCATTGAGGGTGGCCAGGGCGCGGGCATCCCAATAGATGGAGGTGACCTCCGCCCGTTCCTCCGCGGTGGTGGACAGCCTGGAAAAATCGCCGCCGGTTTGCCGGTGGAGGCGGGCCCACACGGACGCCGCCAGGCCCTGGCCTCCCGGCGCCAGCGGCAGGCCCACGGCGCACAGCCCCCGGCCGGTGGCGCTGGGGAGCGGAGCCTGCCAGGCGCCAGGACGGGCCAGCCACGAGCCGGCGCGCAGGAACCACACTCCCGCTGCCTGGCGCGCCAGGGCCATTTTCTCAGGGGTGAGCCATCCCAGTTCCTGCACCTCCTGAAGGCCGGCCGCCTGCAGGGATCGGCGGGTGCGGCCCGCCAGGAGAAAATCCCGGGGCTGGCGGTAGAATATGTAGACCTTCATCAATCCGGCAGGTGCGACAGCCATCAATAGGCCGGAGGGAAACGCTGAGCCGAATGGGAAATCACCGTGCTGGCGGCGATCACGTTGGTGGGGGAGTTGTCCAGATCGCCCGGACTGTCAGTGGAGTCATCCAAATCACTTGGGGAAGCGATCCAATTGTCCCGGGTGAGCGCGCCGGATGCCGCACGCGACGGTTGTAAAATGGTGACCCGGTCGGGCCGGCGTCCGGTGTAAATGAACTGGCGCCCATCGGGCCCCGGCTGACAGATGAATTGATGGATGACTTGCTCGCCGGCCATGGAACAAACGCCCTGCAGGGTCATGCCCACGTAGTTAGGATCCAACTGGACCCAGTAACCGTCGCCGGCCATCTCGGTATAGGCGCCGGGGATCGACTGGCCGGCGCTGGCCCCTCCCAACGGCAGACCTCGGGAGGGGGACAGGGAGTCGCGGGTCCCGGTGAAAACCTTCATTAATTTGACGATAAACAACACGAAAACCAACCCCATAAATCCCAGAACGAAAGCCGGGAACAGGGCAAAGCTACTCATGGCCGGGATCACAGATCCCCGCCAAGGATCCCCCGCCGGGGAGGCGGGGGGCGCTGCCGAGGGGGTGGCGGCCATGGCCTGCGGAGCGGTGGGCGGCAAACCGGCCTTTTCCACCGGAGTGTCCAGCGTAGGCTCGGGGGAGGGGGTCGCATAGCTCAGCACGCGGAATCCATTGTCGGCGTTGCGGCTGCCCGGGTCGTTGCGGTGGCGGGCGGCGGCGCGCGTGGCGGTGGCCTCCTTGAACCAGGAACCGCCGCGCAATATCCGCCGGGGTTTATCGGATAGCCGGGAATCGGTCTGCACCGGATCGGTAACCGCGCCGGAGGGATACGGCCCATACCAATCGCGGCACCATTCCAAAACGTTGCCTTCCATATGCAGACCCCAGGCGTTGGCTTGTTTCAGCCCCACCGGATGGGTGGAGTGGTCCGCGATGGGCTTGAACCAGGCCACTTCCCAGGCGCGATCCACCTCGTTGCCATTGCCCCAGGCGGTGGTGGTCCCGGCCCGGCAGGCGAACTCCCATTCGGCCTCAGTGGGCAACTGCATCTCCCGGCCCGCCTTGCGGGAGAGCCACTGGCAGAAATTTTGGGCGTCGGCGAAGGTCACCAGGCAAACCGGGTGGGCATCAGTCTGGGGAAATCCCGGATTGCGCCAATGATAGGCTTTGTTTTGTTCCAGGGCCTTGCCGTTCCAGCCGAAACCGCCGCTCGTTCCCCGTTCCGCCTCGGTGCGGTAACCGGTTTCCACCACAAATACCGCAAATTGGCCTTTCGTCACCGGATATTTCCCCAGGAGGAAATCGCGCGTCAAAGTTACCGGGTGCGCTGTTTCATCGGCGTTACGCCCGGTTTCGCCGGGGGGAGATCCTTGCTGGAAGGATCCCTTTTTCACCAAAACCAGCTCCAGGGTGTGGGCGCCCCCCAAGGCGATGCGCAGGTTTTCCGCCCTTAAACTCGCAGGGAGCAGGGCACCAAGAAGGATCAATCCGCACCAGCCCATTCTTGCTTCCAGGCTTGGGGTGCGCCGGGACCAATTCAGCGGTTTGACTGACATACGCTTTTCCTTATACCACAATCCGGCATTATTACATCATAATTCGCCCCACTCTGCCGTCGGCCGGTTTAAGTGCCAGGTGGCGCTTGCCCATGGCACCCTACAGCACCATTGTTGAACAGATGCGCTCCCGCCCACCCCCATCTGCCGCCCATGGATCACGGTGGCGGCGTTGGTGAATCAGACGTTCTTCAAAAACAGGACGATTCTCGATTTCAAGGAGGACATCCCGATTGCTTTGGATGACCCCGGGGAGAGGGGGATAGCCCGGATATGGAATCAGGTGGAACCAGGTGCAAGGAAGGTGAACATCCCGACGGCAGCCATCCGGATCCGGTGCAGGCAGCGGCCGATCTCAGCGCATGGCATGACGGAGGAGGTGCCCACAATGTATCCGCCTTTGATCGTCAGGATGGCTTCCGGTTGGGCGTCCGAATGGAGCCAGCCGAGGCGTGGTTTATGGCAGGCGTCCGCTGCCTGGTCGGTTTTTAAGCTGGCTGGCGACGGGAAAGCCACCGGCGATTTCCCCAAGCTTTTGGGGTTGGGCGTTCAATCAACTGGGGTTTGAAGCTGGAGGTGGCGCAGGAGGGTTCCGGAGGGTTCCGGATTGCGTGGGCGACGACGCCTGTTTAATCTCCCGGCCATGGTCCAAAAACAAAATTCGATGGATCCTGGCTTGGGGATAGAGCGCGCCCGCGCGGCTTTGCTTTGGCCCCGGGCGGGTGGAAAACTCACCGCAGCGCGGTTCCGGATGGCCGCGCTTTGGGTGGTGGCCGGTTGGTGGTTGGTTTCGATGGCAGGGCCGGAGACGGCTTGGGCCGATGGCAAATTCCTGCGCGGTGAAAAATGGCAGAAATTCACCATGGGGGACCGGCGGGCTGATTTCTATGTGGCCGTGAATGGCAACGACCAATGGTCGGGCACTCTGGACAGCCCGAACCGGGAGGGGACGGATGGCCCCTTCGCCACGATCGCCAGGGCCCAGGAGGCGGTCCGCGCGCTGAAGCGGCGCGTCTTCCAACCGAAAAAACCGCCGGTGGAGCGGCGGTGGATTGGTTCGGCGCATTTGCTGGGGGAAGGCAGGGACATTCTGGTATGCCTCCGCGGCGGTTTCCATGCGTTGAGTGAACCGTTGCGCTTTGGGCCGGAGGACGGGGGCGAGCGGTGCGAAACCGACCTGCCATCGGGCGCCTTTGAATTCCACGCGCTCAAGGACCACTATGTGACCTACACGGCCTATCCCGGGGAAACGCCGATTGTGTCCGGTGCCAGGCAGGTGTGCCACTGGCGGCAGGAGGGTGGCAAATGGGTGGCCCAGGCGCCAGGGATGGAGGTGGCCGGACTATTGGCCAACGGAGTCAGCCAAACCCTGGCCCGCACGCCAAACCAGGGCTATTTCACCCCCGAGGAAGTCCCCAACTCACAAACCGCGTTCAAATTCCGCCCCGGGAACCTGGCGGATTGGCCTGATTTGCAGGGGAACCGGATCATCATGCTATTGCGCTGGCATACGGGCCGGAATTCCATCGCCCAAGTGGACCTGGAAAAGCGGATCGTCCGCCTCAAGGAACCCCAGGAAGGCCTGGTGGTGGTGCCGCCGCGGTATTATGTGGAAAACCTCGAAGCCTTGCTGGACGCCCCCGGCGAATGGCACCACGCACCCGGCTCCGGCCGGCTCAGCTTCATCCCGCCGCTGGACCTCGGCGATCCCAACCAAGCCTGCATCAGCGTGCCCCGGTTGGCGAACCTGGTCCGGGTGGCGGGGACCGCGGAGAAGCCGGTGCGCAACCTGCGGTTTTGCGGGTTGACGTTTGAGGGGACAACCTCCGGCGGCAGCGCGCTGGCATTCGAATACGCGCACGCCTGCGAAGTCGTGACGTCGCAGCTCCGGAGCCTGGCGGGTGAAGGCATCCACCTGGATAAAGGCTGCTACCAAACCCGGATATTGGAGAACACCATTTGCCGGACCGAAGCCAGCGGGATCCTGGTGGCCGGGGTGGCGCATCCCGAAAAATGGATGGATAGCGTCCGCGAAACCGTGATTTCGCGCAATACCCTCTCATTTTGCGACGGCATCGCCATCGCCGACCACAATTCGCTTTTTTCGACCATTTCCCACAACGCGATCACCCGGAACACCGGGCGGATGGCGATATCCGTTGGCGGCTGGAGCAACCTGGAGGAAGCCATCTCGGGAGGTTACCGGGTGGAATACAACCATTTGTGGCAGGTGCAGGAGCGAGCCGATGACTCCGGGGCCATCACCACCTCCGGCATGACCTATGATTCCCTGGTGCGCGGCAACCTCATCCACCATGTCAAAGGCGGCTACTTCAATGACAACGTCGCCATCTGGTTCGACAACATGTCCGCAGGCTGGACCGTCACGAACAACATTTATTACGCGCTGGACCAGGGGGACATGAAACTGTGCGCGGCCAACCTGGTGGACAACATTTACCGGGATAACTTCGTGATTCCGGCGCCGGCCATTGCGCCGGAATCGATCATTGAGGGCGAGCCGGTGTTTTCCGTGGGCGAGGTGGAAATCCGCCCGGAAGCCGGAGGGGGCGGCGAAAGCCTCCAGGCGGGACAATACCTCTTGGCGAGCGCCAGCTTGACCAACCACGGTTCGTCGGGGGTGCGGACTGTGAACCTATTCGTGGATGGCCGGCTGGCTGACTCGCGAAAAGTGGCAGCGATCCGGGGCAACCCAGCCGCCGTTCAGTTCCGGGTCCGGTTCGCAACCCCAGGCCGGCGCCAACTGGCGATCGAAGATTCGCCAGCCCGGACGATCGAGATCCGCGGCGAACCGCAAACCATCCTGTATGACGACCTGCGGCTTTCGGAAACAACTGTTCCGGCAGGGGAAACCATCACCGCCAGCGCCCGCTTGGAGAACCTCGCGGCCCAGGCAGAGATCCGGGAAGTGAGTTTGAGCCTGGATGGAAAGGCGGTCCAAACGAAGCCGGTGGCTTTGGCCCCGCGGGAAACCAGGACGGTGGAATTCTGTTTCACTCCGGAAGTTGGCCGCCACCGGGTGGGAATCGCGCCCCTGCCGGAGGCGCCCCTGGCAGTTTACCGGCAGCGGCCGGTGGACTTGGCGACCGCGGCCCTCCAAACCTACATCTCGGCCAAGGCCCATCCGGGAGAATTCCAGATCGACCAGGCGCACAACCGCTTCGCGATCCGGGTGAGCGGCACGGACTTGATGCACGCCGAAGATTCCTACGGCACGGTTTACTTGAAAAAGGCCTGCCGGGGGAATTTTGTGGCCACCGTCAAAGTGGCCAGGTTCGGGGACCGTACCCATGAATGGTTCCGGGCGGGCCTGTTGGTGCGTAATGATCTCGCCCGGAGCTTCGATGCCGGGCCCGGCAGCTTGGGATCGGTATTCTGCTTTGCCACGCCGGGCCGGACCGGCCTGGAATGGGACGAATTTGGCGATGGCTGCATGCACAAGGCCGCCAGCCAGAATCATCCGCGCACGCACCCTTATCCCCTGTGGCTGAAGTTGGTGCGGCAGGGCGACTGTTTTTCCTCCGGCATCAGCTACGACGGGGTGACCTGGACCAATCTCCGGCACACCGGGAAAGTGCCGGGCATTGCGGAAAGTGTGGATATCGGGCTGGCGGCCGGGGCGTGCGACCAGCGCGCCTACACGGTCGAATTCCAGGACTGGACCATTCAGGCGGAAGCCCCATAGAAACCGCACCCCCAGGCGGCCGGAACAATAGGATGAAGGCGGCAGCAAGCGGGCTGTGGCCGGAGGGTATTGAAATCCCGACCGCAGGCGTTTATCGTACCGGAAAAAGCGATACCCGTGGGACTGGACGGAATAGAATTGATCATGGCCATCGAAGAGGCTTTTGGCGTGACGATCGAGGACTCCGAAGCGGAAACCTTGGTCACTCCGGCGGCGGTGATCGACCTGGTGTTCGGCAAGCTCCGCACCAGCGATGAGCGCGTCTGTGTCACCCAGCGGGCCTTTTACTTGATCCGCAAGGGGTTGATCCGAACCTTGGGCGTTTCCCGGCGCAGCGTAACCATCCATTCCGAGATCCGGCTGCTCGCCAAAGGAAAGTCCGAGCCCCAGGTGTGGGATGATCTCCGGACCGCTGTGGGTGCCAGGAGGTGGCCCGCACTGGCCCGGCCCGGGTGGCTGGTGGCCTGTTTATGGCTGTTATCAGCCAGCATCTTCGGCGTTTTGCTGGTCCACTATCATTGGCTGTTCGCCGCCGCCGCCGCCGGGGTGGCGGCCATGATCGGGAGCCGGCTTACTGTGCGCTATCGCAACCGCATTCCCGGCCCCTATTCCCGCGTTGAAAAGCTGGTGCCCATGGCGGCGACTTCGGAGGCGATCCTCTGGACCCGGGACCAGGTGGCGGCAGTCGTGAAAAAACTGGTGATCGAACAGCTTGGACTGCGGGAGTACCATTATCGGGAGGAAGCCGATTTTGTGAAAGAGCTGGGGATGGGGTAATCCTGCGTCGACTTTCCAGCCACGGGCCGGCCGGGATTGAAAGCCGCTGGCACCACCGTTTGGATGTGGTTTTGGATGCAGACCGCAGCCGGGTGCGCACCCCCAACTCCGCTGGGGTGCTGGGCCGGTTTCGCCGTTGGACCGTGAATTTGGCCTGGGAGTGGGTAGCCCAGCAGCGAATACTCCATCCCAAGTCCAAGGACAGCGTGCGCCGGTTTCAAAAAAGCTTTCATCGCCGGGAGGGTGGCCCGGACCGCCTGCGGGTGCTCATTTTCTCCAGGTCACCGGTTGCCCGGCGTTTCGCAAAATGAAAAGACGCGTCCTGGTGATTCGTGGCCGGGCAGCCCGGCGGTTCCGAATTAGGAATTCTTCGGGTTGAGATTTGAGCGGTTTCCGGCCCTGCTGGCGGCCCTCTGGGCCATTTTGCCCCACCACCTCTGAAATATT
>CAIMWS010000273.1 GCA_903845125.1 uncultured Verrucomicrobiota bacterium | reverse complement strand
CCATAAAACCCATCATGCCGCTGGAACGGGTGGCCCGCTGGGCTTCCATGACTTTGGTGACGCGTTCCTCGATCAATTTCCATTCATCATCATTTTTAATCTCGAATTGTTCACGATAACGATCCATCATTTGCTGCCGCATTTGGGCTGGATCAAAATTACCTCGGCCGCCGCCAGGACCGCCGGGACCGCCTTGCCCTCCACCGCCGGGTGCCGGTTGCGCACTGGCTTCAAAATTCCCACACAATAAGAGACTGGCGATTCCGGCTAGCGCCATCGTTCGGAAAAACATGTTCATGCAATTTTGGATTACTATGGTTACACTTTTGACTCCTGGGCCGCCACCATCAGGGAGGCGAGGAATCAATTCCTCCTGTGTGTAAGCATGAAAGGTGCCGGGTTGTAAATCTTGTAAACAGAACGGGTTTTAAATGAAATAGGATTCCATTCCCCGTTCGCTTGTGCAATTGTTGCGCGTTGGATGGGGAAGGGATGCGCACCTTTTGCGCAACGGTCTAATCCCGGGCCATTTCAACGTCCCTTTGGATTTGGGCTTTCAAGGCTTCCAGAGAAGGAAATTTGCGTTCTTCCCGCAGGCGTTTGCCGAAACGGATCTCCAGCTTTTGGTGATAGAGATCACCGGAAAAATCCAGCAAGTGCGCTTCCACCAAGACTTGAGGAGTCTGCCCCGGAAGGGTTGGCCGGCGGCCGATATTGACCACCGTTCGAAACTGGCCTTGAAGGGTTGTTGCCCAACCGGAATAAACGCCTTCCAGCGGCAGGGCCAGGTCACCATAGTCCAGATTGGCCGTGGGAAAACCGATCTTTCGTCCCAATTGGTTGCCCGGAACGATCCTGCCTTCCATGGCATAAGTGCGTCCAAGCATGGCGGAGGCTGCTCCAAAATCCGCCTGGTGTATGGATTTCCGTATTTGGGTGCTGCTGATTGTGATCCCATCCAGGCAGACCGGATCAATGCCTTGAACAGAAAAATCCCAATGACCAGCTAATTCCAAGAGTTTGCTGAGGTTGCCGGTACGGCCCTGGCCGAAAACAAAATTACTGCCTACCACCAAACGTCTGAGTCCGGGCGCCTGACGCTTCAGTTCGCCAATAAAGTGGCCGGCAGTTTGCCGGCTGAGGTCGTGATCGAACGGCAAAAGTAAAATAAAATCCAACCCCATGGCGGCCATTTCTTGCAGGCGCCGTTCCCGGGTATAAATCATGCGCGGCGCCCGCTCCGGGGCTACGACTGTGGCCGGATGACGGTCGAAGGTGATCACCCCGCCAAATCCCCCTTGGGACCGGGCTTCGGTGAGGGACTGCTGAATGACTTTTTGGTGGCCTAAATGGACTCCGTCGAAAAAACCTATGGCAGCGCTGATGAATCCTGGGAGGCCGCCCAGTTCAGCCGGAGAATGCAAAAGGCGAGGGTGGGTAGTAAACCCATTGGCCATATTTCGGGAACGGTTTTAAACCGGCACCTTGGCCATCTCAACCAGCTTCAGATAGGGGATCACCAACTGCTGGAAGTCGGCAGTGCTTTTGGATTTGATCTGCTCCAGCGGGATGGCCCCGGACACATCAAACATCCCCGCCTGGATTCGGCGAAGAGCGGATAAATGAGCACCGCAGCCCAGTTTCTGGCCCAATTCGTGAGCCAGGCTGCGTACGTAAGTGCCTTTGGTGCAGGCAATTTCAAATTGCGCAAAGGGCTCCTGATAAACCGAAAAGCGGAATCGATAAATGTGGATCAAACGGGATTTACGCTCCACCTCGATGCCTTTGCGTGCCAGCTTGTAGAGTGGCACCCCATCCCGCTTGACAGCTGAAACCATGGGCGGCACTTGCATTTGATCCCCCACGAAGGATTCAGCGATCTCGTTCAATTCCTCCAAAGTGACATCCGGAATCGGCAGGGAGGATACCAATTCACCGTCCGAATCATAGCTGTCGGTGGTTTCTCCCAGTTTGACCGAACCTTGATAAACTTTGTCCGTCGCCATGAATCGATCGCTCAACTTGGTGGCCCGGCCCAGAACTATCACCAGCAACCCGGTGGCATTGGGGTCCAAGGTTCCGCAATGCCCGGCTTTCTTAATGTCGAACCGGCGGCGGATGATGTCCACCACGTCATGGGAAGTAGGGCCAGCTGACTTATCGATCAGGACGGCGCCGTCGAGGGGGTCAAATTCGTGCATGAAAATCTCAGGAGTTGGCGAGCAGGGACTTCTTGATGGCAGATATAACCCGGCGTTGAATAGACAGGGGGGTGCCGGTTATTTTGGCGCCGGCGGCGGCGCTATGACCACCGCCGCCAAACTGCTTGGCAATCTGGTTTACATCCACCCGGGAATCTTTGGAACGAAGGCTGATCCGCACCATGGTATCGTCCACCTGCTCGAACAAACAGGCGACCACCACCGGCTCAATGGCGCGAATATGGTCAATCAAACCCTCGCTATCGCTGGCGGTGCATCCCGTGCGCGTGAAATCCCCCGGCTTCAGCCAGAAGTAACCGATTTGGTTTTCCTGGGTTAACCGGAATTTGTTGAACACATGCTGCAACAGGCGGACACGCGACAAAGGATAAGATTGGTAAACTTCTTCGCAGATACGGCCCAGATTGGCCCCTTTTTTAACCAAGTCAGCCGCTATGCAATAAGTATTGGGCTGGGTGGTGGCGTATTGAAACGATCCGGTATCGGTGGAGATGGCAGTAAAAAGGCAGTCGGCGATCGGCGCGGTAATAGTCCAGGATGCTTCTTTGAGGAGTCGGTAAACCAATTCACCGGTGGAGGGTGATTTGGAAGAAACCCAGTTCATATCGCCATATCTGGTGTTGCTAGAT
>CAIMWS010000272.1 GCA_903845125.1 uncultured Verrucomicrobiota bacterium | reverse complement strand
CTTCTTGAGTTGGCTGTTGAGCGGGCCTGCGTGCGGGTGGCGTGTGCCCGGGCGGGGATCACGGACGTGGAGGAGTTTAAAAAAAAAGCGGCTGGGAAATAGGGCATGAGGCGGTGAAGGAGTCGGCTCCTTGGGGCTCGCTTGGCGGCCCGGGCAAAAACCTGCTGCGACTTCATTTTCCTCCCCAAGGCCGGAACACGCTGCAATTTAATGGGGAAGTAAGCCAGGGGCCGGCCTCCCCTGGACATGGAATGGGAGCAAACCGCGCCTGCCAGCCCTTTCAGCGCCAAGGTGGAAATCCCCCCGGCGCTGCCCAAAAGAACCCGGCACGCAGACCTGACTACAGCCGGCGTTTGCGGGAGCTGGCCCAGAGGCCTATGGCGGCCCCGCGTCTATGGACATGCAGTTTGAACAGGGTGGATTTCCAATAGCCACTGACCGTAGCCAGTGCGAGGCGCAACCGTTGGGCAATCTCTTTGTTGCTCAGGTCTTCCGCCGCCAAGGCCACTACCTCCTGCTCGCGTTGGGATAGCCGAGGCCGGCAGGCACCGGTGCAGGCCAGGCCAACAGGCCGCAAGCCCAGGCAGGAAAGGATTTTTTGGGAAACGGCCAGCACACCGCGCTCCCGCAGCCTCCGAATGGCGGGGAGCAGTTCCATGGCCGCGCAGGTTTTGACCAGGAAGCCATCGGCCCCCAACTGGATTGCACGGAGCAAGGTGGTTGGTTCCTCGGCAGCGGCCACAACCTATCTTTTCCTTGGTGTCAAAAGGGTTTTTCCCCCTTTTATCTGCCTTGGGGCCAGTGACATACCCTAAAGGGTTATGGCACCTGGCAAGCCGTTGGTGCCATTTGGAACTTTTGGCACTTATGATACCTTGATCCAAGTCGAACTTGTTCCGCTGGAACTTCCCCTGAATTACTCATTGAAAAGGTTTCGGTGCGAACACCCTTAACTGTTTATACCTGCATGCTCGGTGGAAAACAATGGATGCAAAACGATCATATTTATCGACTCCATACAACAGGGACATTATAACCAGGCAAAAGCCGAGCAGGATAGAAGAACGCGACAAGCACGCGATTTAGCGTTGTATCATTAATGTAATAAAATACTGTTGTAAATCCATTATTAACACTCGGAGTTCGTCCAATCGTAAGATACGTTGTTTCGAACAGCCAAAAAGAAAGGCAATATGTTGTAAGTGCACATACAACTGGCATTACTACTGGTCTCGATTCGCTTTTATTCATATTATTTTCCTCTATACTTGCTCCCAGCGATCCTATCCCAATCCTTTGATGCGCTATTCCATCCTGTCGTTGGGTCTGAACATTTGACTGTATAGGTAGAACCGTTTCTGGATGAAGCGTTTACCACCTTTAGCGTTTCTGTTTTTGTTGTAAAGTCGTACTTAAAATGAAAAGTAAAACAACCACGAACAAGACTCGGATTTTCCTTATCGAAGTTGCAGACAGCGCAAACCTCAAAATCCCAGGCAGCACTATTATCAGAATAGTAGGGGCCATCATAATATCCATACCGCCCACGGAATAGAGTCGGATCTATATCATCTCGATAACCCGGAATCGGAATTCCACCCTTTGTGTATGCGTGTTTGTAAATAAGATCTGTCGTTTTGGCCGTGGTCAATGAATAAATATTAAGATCATACCGCCATGGATGACTATGCAAACTGGCAGACGTTTTTACAGCTTGGACAAGTCGTATTTTGTCTTTGGGACACCCACACTTTTCCGGTATGAAATCCACATCAAAACCGGGATTCTGATGAGTAATGACGAATGTGCCGCATTTGTCCGATACTAATCCATACTTGTCAAAAAGGTTGATTGGATTATTCTCAACGAACACATATAGATTCAACCCACCATCTTCCTCAATCGGATCCCTACTGATCCACCTTCCCATGGAAGGATTGTAATATCTGTAGTCATAATAAACCAATCCCGTCTCATCATCCTGGTATTTTGTCGAGAACCGGAAGGGATTGGCCTTGGCCATCGAGCCCGTCATGCGGATCAATTCGCCTAAGGGCCCATATTCATATTGACCTGCCCAGGAGCCATCACTTCCTTTGCACAGCGCCATGAGGTTGCCGTTGCCGTCATAAGCCGGGAAATACACTTCGGTGGATGGCGAATAGTAAACGGCGAACAGCAAGCCGCCCACTCCGCCTGCCCCCTGGATGCTGCCGCTCAGGTCCAAGCCCCAGGCGTAGGAAGCCTTGAGGCTGAGGTCGGAATTCAGCTCGGCCACCAGGTTCCACCCGTCATAAATAAACCGCGTGTCCGAAAGAACCTGCAGGCTGGAGTCCTTCACCAGTTTCCGGATGCGCCGCCCTTGCCAGTCGTAGGTAAATTCCACCCGTTTGGCCAGGTTCGTGCTGGGCAGCGACACCAATTTGCTCTCCATCGCAAGCAACCGGTTCTCCGCATCCCAGGTATAAGACCAAAGCGAATCGTTCGTCAGGTTGCCGTCATTAGAAAGCCCCGAAGGGGCGGAATAATCCAGCCCAGGGGGAGCGCAGCGAAGCCCTGGGTTTCGGATGGGTAAAATATTATCTCCTCTTTTCGGACAGGCGCGAGGCGGCAACCCGGGTCGCCTCGCGCCTGCCCGAAAAGAGGAGTGGTGGTTTTGCGTGAGGTTACCCAGGGCTTCATTCGCTGCGCTCATGGGCCCTGGGCTGTAGTATGGTTGCCCCTTCAGGGCGCCGAAAAATGCCCCACCCGGCGCACTGAATGCCACTGGCCACGGATTATAAATCTCCTTTTGATAACCGAACGCCTGCGGCAGCTGGTTCGCTCCCGCAACCGCTGATTAGATCGACGTCAGCCGGTTCACCGGGTCATAGGCTTTGGCCGTGGTCATTTTCACAACGGATCCCTGCTTGAAGTTAAGCTGGCTCACCAGTGGCGAATTGGCAACGTAAGAAAAGGGCTGAAAGCACCACGCCAGCCTTGGCCGGGCTGAAAAGCTGCGTGCTCCCGTGGCTCAATAGCGTCGGAAACAAGGATTTTTCTGAGTGACGTTGATGCATATGCGGCCGATATTATCAAAAATCTGTTTCCCAACAATCCCCCTATTTAGGGGGGGCAAAAACACGCTGGCTGGTATGCAATATGCTGTGCCGGCCTCTATCCAGCGCTGATGCCCGGGGGGCGGAGGGCGGAGCTTAGAGCGGAACTGAAGTCGGAGGTCTGAGGGCGTCAGCGGTCAGAAGTCAGCGGTCGGAGGGCCGGTAAAAAAACGGGCTTTCCCCCACCGGACGGCAGTGGCAACCTGAGCACGCAACAACTGAACCGAAAAAACGATCCTTATGAAACTGCCCTTAACTCTGGCGGTGCTGCTGGCCGCCGCCTTGCCCGGCGCCTTTGGCGCCACCTTCCTGGAACTTTCGCAACTGCGGGACTGGACCATTGTGGTGGCGGAGGATGCCCTCCCGAGCGAAAAATATGCCGGCGCGGAATTCCAGGCCTTGCTGGGGGAGGCCACGGGCCTGGCGCTGCCCATCCAGGCCAAACCGCCGCGGCCCGCGGGCAATATCTTCATCGGACCCAGCCCCTTGATGGCGCAAAGCCCGGTCGGTTTTGGCGTCGCTGACCTGGGGGATGAAGGGCTCCGCATACGGATCAGCCAGGACAACCTGGCCATCGCCGGTGGACGGCCGCGCGGCACCCTGTATGGCGTGTACGAGTTCATGGAACGCTACCTAGGCGTCCGGTTTTTGACCTATGACCATACCCACTTCCCCCAGCAGCGCCCGGAACGGATCCCCTGCGAAACGTGGCAATACGTGCCCCCGTTCAACTTCCGCTGGAGCTATTACCAGGAGACCTCCGCACAGCCGGCCTTTGCCGCCCGGCTCCGGGTGAATACCGTCACCCGGGAGGAAAAGCTGGGCGGGGTGACTCCGCAAAACCTGATCAGCCACACGCTCGCGCACCTGTTGCCAGTGGAGAAATACGGCCGGGAACACCCTGAATACTTCGCGCTGGTGGATGGCGAGCGCAAATTGAAGATGGGCGGCGGGGGACCGGAACCTTGCGTCAGCAACCCGGAGGTGATCGAAATCGTGGCGCGCAATGTGATCCAGGAGCTGGACCAACACCCCGGCCTGAGGAACATCAGCGTCAGCCAGAACGACAACGATGCCTATTGCCGCTGCGAACGGTGCGAGGCCATCAACCAGCGGGAGGGGACCCCCATGGGCTCCCACCTGGCCTTTGTCAACGCCGTCGCGGAGCGGGTGGAGCGGAAGCATCCGCGGGTGAAAATCGGCACCCTGGCTTATTGGTACAGCCGCCAGGCGCCGAAGACCCTCAAGCCCCGGCCCAATGTGCAAATCCAGCTGTGCAGCATCGAGTGCAGCACGCTGCAAGCCCTGGATGATCCCCGCTGCGTGAAAAACCGCGCCTTCTGCGCGGACATGGAGGCCTGGGGACGGGTCTGCGACGATATCTGGATCTGGAACTACAACACGAACTTCCGCTATTACGACCTGCCCTTCCCCAACCTGCGGGTGATCGGCCCCAATGTGCGGTACTTCCTGAAGCACCACGTCAAAGGGGTGTTCATGCAGGCCAACGGCAACGGCCATGGCGGCGAGCTCTGTGACCTGCGCAATTACGTCCTCGCGCGGTGCCTCTGGGACCCGTCCCAGGACAGCTGGGAACTGGCCCGGGAATTCTGCCGGCTCCATTACGGGCGGGCGGCCGGGACGCTCATCGAGTACCTGGGCTATCTGCACGACAACGCGGAGCAGAGCGGCTTCACCCCCACCTGTTTTCCGATGCCTTTCGAGGTGGGCATCAATCCCCAGTCGGCGGAGCGGATCTTCGCTTATTTCCAGAAAGCGCTCGGCCAGGCGGAGAACGAGGCGGTGCACGCCCGGGTGGAAAAGGCCTCCATCTGTGCGTTGCGGGCCGTCCTGGAAGTGGGCGGCAGCCTGGAGCTGCAAGGGGATCCGCCCCCCGCCCGCCCGGCGGCTGGCGGCCCGGCCATCCGGCTTGGGACGCTGCGGGTCAAATACCCCAAACCATACGGCGATATCGTCGGCGATTACCTCGCTTTGACCAAAAAACATGGGCAAACCAGGGCCGAGGAGTGGGAGCCCATCGCCCATTATTACCAGATTTTGCGCAAGGCCACCGGGGAGGGCTTCCCGGCCGCGCAGCTGGAGAATGGGACCTGGCGAATCACGGTCGTCGGGAGCGACAACGGCAAAATGGTGGAACTGTGGCACCAGCCCACCCAGCGCCACCTGCTCCAGCCGCCGGAGTACCGGAGCCTCCGGCGTTTATTCGAATACCTGACCCTCAGCGAACTGGGGGAACAAGGCTACCGCCAGGGCGAACCAGCCGCCTTCAGCCTGGCGCCGGAGGGATCGGAACTGGCGCTGGTCAAAACGCTCCAGGACGGATCGAAGGTCCAGCGGTGGATCGGCTTCGAGCCGGGGAATCCGGAAACCATCCGCTGCCGCACGCTCCTGACCCACCAAGGCGGCGACCCCAAAACCTACCAGCTCCGCATCCATCCCGAGTTTTACACCGGCCGGGTCACCACCAGCCACGAAATCCTGGGCGCCTACGTGCGCCACCACGCGGATTGGATCCTGTTCAACCAGGGCTGGCGCGCCGGGACCGGCCCGCAGCGCGCCGAGCTGGAGCAGGCCCAGGGCGGTGGGTATGCTTTTTTTAACCACCGGGATCGTTTCGGGATGGCGCTGGCCTATGACCCCGCCCAGGTGGCACGCCGCGGCTTCTCCTGGAGCGACACCTATCCGCAGGCCAGCCTGGACCTATACACCCGGCCCGCCCGGCTCAAGACGGGGGAATCCATGGCTTTCGAATACCAAATGCGCTTTTTGCAGCAGCCGCCGCATTAGGGCGGCTCTACGGAAATGGAGGACGTTGGCCGGGCCTTCCTCCTCCGCCCCTTGCCCGGACACGGCGGCAGCGCTTTTCAGCGGCGGCTGGCGCAGTAGAGGTTTTCGGCGGTGCGGAGGAACAGGCATCCCTGCGCCGCCACGATGCTGGACATCACCGGCCCCTCCCCCAGGCTGAAGGTGGCGAGGATCTTGAATTCCGGCCCGGCCTCCAGGACCACGACGGTGCCTTTTTCGGAGACGCAGTAGATTTTGCCATCGGCCCCCGTCGGGGAGGCGCTGAAGGTTTCCCGCACGCCCAGGTTGCCCTGCCATTGTTTTTCACCCGTGGCGGGATTGAGGCTCGTGAGGACCTGCCGATCGCCATCCAGAACCAGCAGCCGTTCGCGGTAAAGCAGCGGCGTGCAGACATCGGGGGTGAATTCATTCACGGTCCAGGCCACCTGGGTGTCCGTGACCAGGCCGGAACCGCCCACTTTGATGGCCAGGAGGGGATCGCGCTTGGGCCCCACCGCATACACCAGGCCCGGCCCGGCCACCGGCGAGGTGATGATCCGCCAGTAAAGGTTCTGCCGCCGGTTCAGGCCGCCGCAACGCCACCGTTCGTCCCCCTTTTCCGCGTCGTGGCCGGTCACGTAATTGGCCCCCACCACCACGATCTCCGTGCGCTCGCCCACCCGCACCGGCAGCGGGGTGGTGTAGGCTTCCATCGATTCCTCGCGGGCATCGGTTTTCCTCACCTGGCGCCAGAGATCCTTCCCGGTGGCCGGGTCGACGCACAGCAGGAAGGATTCCCGGGACGGCCGGTCATCGCGCGCATGCCCATACGTGGGCGGATCCCGCTGGAGCACCTGGATGTAGAGCCGGCCCGCATGCAGCAACGGGCTCGCCCCATACTGCCACATGTTCGCGAATTGGCCGTATTCGCGGCACAAATTGCGGGACCACAAGGCGCCACCCGCAAAATCAAACGCCGCCAGGTCCCCCGTGCCGAACAGGCAAATCACTTTTTGGCCATCCGTTACCGCGGAGGGCGAAGCCAGGTTGTTTTTTCCCACCACGCGATCCCCCTGG
Organism: uncultured Verrucomicrobiota bacterium; assembly: GCA_903845125.1. GTDB lineage: Bacteria > Verrucomicrobiota > Verrucomicrobiia > Limisphaerales > UBA1319 > CAIMWS01. Next base: position 22,178 of record CAIMWS010000272.1, on the reverse strand, counting down.
GCCACCTTTTTCTGCCAGCGCACCTGGCCCGTGCCACGGTCCAGGCAGAACAATAACAGGTTTTTGTCCGGGTCCGGGCTGGGCAGGAAAATCGTATCATCCCATACGATGGGCGTAGCCCCGCTTTTGCCCGGCAGGGGAGCCGCCCAAGCCAGCTGGTTGGTTTTGCTCCACGCCACCGGCAGGTTCGCCTCCGGGCTGGACCCGTTGAGGAAAGGCCCGCGCCACTGGGGCCAGTTGGCCGCCGGCACGGGGGAGACCGCGCCGCCGATAATTGCCAGCGCCACGGCCAGCCATTGCTTCTGTTTCATATATGAGTCCGCCGGTTGCTTCAGCCCGTTCCCCATCACCGGCCTTTTTGGGCCGTGGGCGGGGCTGGTCCATTCCAAGCCATGGGCCCGGCCTTGCTGGCCGGTGCTTTGGGCCAGGCCTTCGTCCTTCGCCACGGGTCCCGCTTGGATCGGAACTCCTGGCCCACTACCCCAAGGCCGGGACACGCCGGAAGTTGGACGTGAGGGCGGGGGATTTTATTTAGTCTTTAACCCGCGCCAGGCCTGCCCGAGTCGGCGGATGCCTTCCCGCAGGTCTGGTTCGGTGGCGTTGCCAAAGCTCAAGCCCAGTTCGTTGGCGGGGCGCTGGCGGGCCGGATCCGGGGCATAGCACAGTTCGCCTGGCACATAGAGCAGCCCGTGGTCCAGGGCCGCCTGGAACAAGGGCGAGCGCAGGCCCGTGCGCGTTTTCCCCGGCAGTTTCGCCCAGATGTATAAACCACCGGCGGGATCCTGCCAGGAGAGGCTGTCCGGCAGGTGCTCGCGCATCGCGCCGGCCAGGATTTGGGCCTTCCGCGCGTAGCGGCGGCGCAAGCCCGCCAGGTGGCGCTCGTATTCGCCCGAGGCCAGCGCCTCCGCCAGCAGGTGCTGCAGCAGGCACGCGGTGCCGAAATCGTGGTTCCCTTTCAATCGCACGGCCGCCTGGTAAAGAACCGCCGGCAGCAGCCCCCAGCCCACGCGGATGCCGGTGGCGAACGGCTTGCTGAATGTGCTGGAGTGGATCACCCGGTCCGCCGCCCCGGGCAGGGCCAGGTAGGAGGGCTCATCCGGCCCGCTGAACCGGAGCTCCCGGTAGGCGGCGTCTTCCAGGATATATATGGGGTGGCCCGCCCGCCGCTCGCAGTCCCGCAGCAGCTCCAGGATGGCCGCTTTCTTATGGAAAGCGGTCGTGATGCCGGAGGGATTCTGGTGATAACTCACCGTATAAAGCAATTTGACGCGCGGCAACTGGCCCGCCTGGCGCAGTTCGTCCAGCACTTGGGCCAGGTGCGGCAGGCTCAGGCCGTCCGGCTCCATCGCCACTCCCCGGCACTGGAGACCGTGGCTTTGGACGATCCCCAGCCAGACAAAATAGGTGGGATCCTCCACCAGCACGATATCCCCGGGATCGCACAGGGCTTCCGCCACGAGGTAGAGGAGCTGCTGGGAGCCGTGCGTCATCAACAGCCGGGCGGCGTCCGGCTCCGCGGGTTGGCAGGGGCTGCCGCCCGGTGCGCACAGGGTCCGCACGGCGGCGGGCAGCTGCCCCACGGCCGCCGCCTCCAAGGCCGCCAGCCGCTCCGCCGTCAGCCGCCGCAGCCGGGGATCCCCGGCGGTGGAACCATATTGCAGGGCGGGTTCGGCGGTGGCCCGGCGGCTCAGCAGCCGGTCCAGCAATTGGCGGGTGGCCCGGGCCGGCAGCGTGGGATTGTCCGTGAACCCTGCCGCGAGCGAGATGAGGCCCGGCCGGCTGAGTGCGGTTTGCATCAGCCAGGTGATCGGCGGATCCGTGGTGCGCCGCCCCATCTGCGATAAGCCAGAATGTGCCATGACGCCCGCCACCTTGGGGCAAGGAGCGGGCCAAAGCAAGCCGCCCGCAAGGCGCCGGGCGCCGCGGCCCGCGTCAGGGAAGGCGGTGGCGCCTCAAGCACCGGCGCCGGGCGGGACCGCTTCAGTCTGGGCGGCCGGCCAGGCACATTGCACCACGCACCCGCCCTCCGGGCGGGCCCAAATCCGCAGCGTGGCGCCGGCCAGGCTGGCCCGATGCCGCATGATCCGGCAGCCCATGCCGTTGAAGTTCTGAGCCGCGGCCCCGATCGCCAGGCCGTCGTTTTCCACCTCCAGCAGCGCCCGGTCCGCATCCTGGCGCAAACGGATCACGATCCGGGTGGGCCGGCCGTGGCGCAAAGCGTTGGTGGCCGCCTCCTGGGCGATGCGGTAGAGGTTGATCGCCACGTCCGTTTCCACCACGTCGATCCCGTGGTGGCCCTCGAATTCACAGGCCACGCCGAATTGGGTGTCGATCTTGGCCGCCAGGGCCCGGGTGGCGGCGGCCAGCCCCTGTTTTTCCAGTTCCACCGGGTAGAGCAGCCAGGCCAGGTTGCGCGTCATCCGCAACGCCTCCGCCACCAGCTCGGTCACGCGGGATACGTCCTGGGCCTCCGGCCGCGTCTGCAGGCGCATTTCCAGCGCCTTGCTGCGCAGGGCCACCCCGGTCAGCAGCTGGCCCACCCCGTCGTGCAAATCCTGCCCCAGCCGCTGTTTTTCCTGCTCGCTCACTTCCATCAGCAGCTGTTCCAGCCGGTGCCTTTCCTGCATTTCGGCGGCCAGGCGCTGGTTGGTCAGGTGCAGTTCGCTGGTACGCTGCTCCACGCGGTTTTCCAGCTGTTCGTTCAGCTGCCGGATCATTCCCTCAGTGCGTTGGTATTCCGCCAGCAGACGCTGGTTGGCCTCCGCCTGCAAGGCCTTTTCCTGGGTTCGGAGGAAGTACCTCAGCAGGATCACGATGGCCCCGATTGTGGTCAGCAGCGACAAAAACGTGCCCCAGAGGTTCCATTGGCTCAACTTCCGGCCGCTGGCCTCGCAATCCTGCTCATAGCTCCGCAGCGCGCTTTGCAGCCGGTGGTATGCAGGGTCCACTCGTTGGTCGTCCTGCCATCGGGCTTGTTCCAGCTCATCCCGGTCCAGGTGGGTGAATTCCTGGTCCATGGCCGACAGGTAGGTTGTGAATAACGCCCGGATCGACTGCACCCGGGACGGTTCCTGGGCCAGTTCGGTGAGCTTTTCCAAATACCCGTCCATTTGGGATCGCCGCCGGGCCACTTCCTCCCTCAGTTCCGGGTCCGGCCGGCCCCGCGCCATCGCCTTCCATTCCAGGGCGTCCAGCCGGCAGGCCACGGCTTGAATCTGGGAGAACACGATGGCTGCCCCGTAGTTCCGCATTTTCAGCCGATGCAATACCGCGATGGTCAGTGTCTCCAGCAAACCCACCAGGAGCACCGCCACCAGCACGGTTCGCGCATTGAACTTGGACTTCATCAGCAAACCCGGCAATCTAGCACAGGTTTACCACTTGGCCAGGGCTTATTAAACATGTTTGGTTCATTTTCATTTTTCGGCCCGGTTTTGGCGTGGCCCAAGCCGGGCCGGCGCCGGCCCTCCCCGGGGACTGGGGCCGGGAAACTGCCTGCTCCGCCCCTGGACCACTCCTGGATCGACCCGGGAAGGGGATGCTCCTGCCTCAATTCGCTGATGGCGTATATTTCAGTGGCGCAGTTACTTCCATCTATAAGGCCAGGTTGTCGCCGGGCGGTGGCTCCCCGGCGCGAACGGCGAAAGGCCCGGCCGAGTGGTTGCCGCCCTCGTTAATCCCGCCGAAAAATACTTCCAGTGTGGATTTGGGATTGCTGGCCGCATCCAAACCGGTCATAATTAGGTGAACAACACCCGCTTATGAGCGGCCAGCAGATGACGTCCTGTTGACGTCCTGTTATCGGAATGAAAGACAAAACCATGGATAATCCGTTCCACCAAGACCAAATCACCCGGCGTGGCTTTATCAAACAGACCTGCGGCGTCGCCGGTGGCCTGCTGCTGGCCGATTCGCTTTCCGCCGCCGGGCCGGCCGCCGGCCCGGCCGCCGCCTCCGCCACCACCCGGCCGCCCAACATCCTGCTGATCATGGTGGATCAGATGCGCTTCCCGCTGGGGACCTCCACCAAAATGCCGCTGCCCGGGTATGAACGTTTGCGCCGCGATGGCCTCACCTTTGAGTCCCTGTATTGCTCGGCCACCCCTTGCACCCCCAGCCGCGCCACCATTTTCACCGGCCTCCACATGCCGCAGCACGGCTTGGAGATCAACGTCTGCGACGCGGTGCCCGAATTGAATCCCCGCATCCCCACCCTGGGCCATTATTTCGAACATGCCGGCTACCGGACCCCGTATTTCGGCAAATGGCATCTTTCCACCGAGGATAAATATGGCAACGGCGTGGGCCTGAAACCCTATGGTTTTGAGGAATGGCCCGGCCCGGAAATCACGGGCGACTGCGAAGGCATGCCGGGCGATGGCGCCAAGTATGACGCGCTGATCGCCAAAATGAGCGTCGATTGGATGACCGCCCACAAGGCCGACTCCCGGCCCTGGTTCCTCACCTGCTCCCTGGTGAATCCCCATGATGTCATGTTTTACAAACGCAAGGCTTCCCCCACCCCCGACCAGATCCCCAGTGTCGCCGACACCTTGCCCGCGAATTTCACCGACAATCTTTCCGGCAAGCCCCAGGCCCATTCGCAATACCAAAAAATCTGGGGCATGCTCTGGGAAATGGCCGCCGACGGACCCAACGCCGCCAGCACCCAGGACTGGCTGAAGGCGATGGACTACTATTACTACGTGACCAAGTCGGCCGATGACCAGGTGGCCTGGATCTTGGAGAACCTGGAGGCCCAGGGCCTGGCGCAGAATACCATGGTCATATTCCTGTCCGATCATGGCGAACTGGCCGGTTCCCACAAAATGATGGGCAAGGGGCCCTTTGCCTACGAGGAGAGCGTCCATGTGCCGATGGTGGTGAGCTGGCCGGGACACGTTCCCCAAGGCGCCACCACCAAATCTCTCGTCCAGACGGTCGATATCCTGCCCACCCTTTTGGACCTGGCCGGCATCGTGCCCGCGAATAATTACCTGCCCGGGCGCAGCTTCAAATCGATCCTCCTGGGTGCCACCAGCGCCCAGGTGAACGACCACGTCCTGATGGCTTATGGCATGTCCCTCGTGCAAGTGATCGCCGAAAACGCGGAATATGGCGCCACCCTGCCGGACGGCCTTTCCCCCGCTCCCTGGAAATGGCGGGCCATCCACGACGGCACCTTCAAATATGCCCGGTATTACGAGGACAACCTGCCCGACCAGGAATACGAAATGTATAATTTGCAGACGGACGCCTCGGAAATGGATAACCTGGCCAACAAGGTTGCCTGGCGCACCAAGCGCACTGAAATGGCCAACCGGCTGCAGCAAGCTGAACAGACGGAAATGGCCCCCATCGCACCGGCTTGTTTCAACGCTCCCTTCGGCCCGGTCCTGAGCGTGACGGCGGCTGCCCCCGGCCCGGCGGGGTTGAGGCTCGATACCCAGAAAGGGGTGCTTTACCAAGTCCAGGCCACCGGCGACTTCCAGCAATGGGTCGATACCGGCGAGGCCATCACCGGCACCGGGGACATCATGGAAATCCCGCTGGCCCCCGCTGCGGGCGCGCGCTTTTTCCGCGTCAAAAGGCTGTAGGCGGGCATGAGTGCCGCGGGGCCGGGGAACGCCACCCGTCCGGAAGCCTTCGAGTTGCTGATCAAGCCGGCGGGCGCGGCCTGCAACCTCGACTGCGCCTACTGCTTTTACCTCGGCCGGCAGGCCCTGCATCCGCAGACCGCCGAGCCCCGGATGACGGAGGCAACCCTCGAGCTTTTTACCCGGCAATACCTCGCGGCCCACGCCGGCGCGGAGGTCACCTTCGCCTGGCAGGGTGGGGAGCCCACCCTCCTGGGCCTCGATTTTTTCCGGCGGGCCGTGGCGCTCCAGCAGCAGCATGGCGGCGGCCGCCGGATCCGCAACACCCTCCAGACCAATGGCACGTTGCTCACCGATGAGTGGTGCGCTTTCCTGGCCGGGCACCGGTTTCTGGTCGGCCTCAGCGTGGACGGCCCGGCGGATTTGCACGATGCCTTCCGGGTGGATCGGGGCGGCCGCCCCACGCACCACGCCGTCTTGCGCGGCCTGGCCTTGCTCAAACACCACGGCGTGGAATTCAACACGCTGACCGCCGTCCACCGCCGCAACGCCGGCGAACCGGAACGGGTCCGCCAGTTCCTGAAGGATTGCGGCGCCACTTACTGGCAGTTCATTCCCGTGGTGGAGCGCTGGCCCGCCGCCGGCCCCGCCGCCCCCCATCAATTGGCCATGCCCCCCGGCTCGGCGGATCCCGCCACCCCGGGGACGGTGACCCCCTGGAGCGTCGAGCCGGAAGCTTATGGCGGATTCCTGACGGCCCTTTTCGACCGCTGGGTCCGGGAGGATGTCGGCCGCATTTTTGTCCAGCTGTTCGACGTGGCCTTGGGCAGCTGGCTGCGCGCCGATTCCAGCCTCTGCATTTTTTCTGAAAACTGCGGGCGCGGCCCCGTGCTGGAGCACCATGGCGATCTATTCGCCTGCGATCATTATGTCCACGAGCCCTACCGGCTCGGCAGCCTGGCCTCCCAGCCGCTGGCGGGCCTGGCCAGCCTCCCTTTCCTGCGCCAGTTCGGCCGCCATAAATCGGAGTCCCTGCCCGATTATTGCCGCCGGTGCGACGTCCGGTTTGCCTGTCACGGCGAATGCCCCAAAAACCGTTTTGCCACCACCCCGGATGGCCAGCCCGGGCTCAATTACCTCTGCCCGGCTTACCGCCGCTTTTTCCACCACGCCGATCCCTGCCTGCGGATGATGGCCCAGCTGGTCCTCAGGGGCCAGCCCGCCGCGCGCATCATGACGCTGCTGCAGGAGTCGCCGTAAGACGTGTGCCGCCGCGGCCGCGGCCGGCCCGTGCTGGCGGCGGCTGAAACGGGCTCGCCCAACCGATCCACCCCCAAACCGCGCCCGGTTTTGACCACGAAAGCCCCTTCACCACCGCCGCATTTTACAACTGAAGGTTATGGTGTAAATTAGTGAATGTTTTCGTTATCAGTCCGTGGTTATTCGCCGCCGGGCGCCGGCGGTCGGGCGCGATGGCAGACCGCTGCGGGCGTGTTGGGCCTCGCCTGGGCGGGCTTCTGCTCGGCCGTCGGCGCCTTGACACCCGCGCAGCGGGCTCAGCTTCCCGCCCCGGCGGCGCAGCCGGTGCAGTTCGCCCACGACATCAAGCCGATCCTCGAGGCCGCCTGCAGCAAGTGCCACGGCGGTGGCCGGGCCCAGGGGGGCTTCCGGCTGGACACCCGGGAGACCACCATTAAAGGGGGCAAAACCGGTCCCGCCGCAGTGCCTGGAAACAGCGCGGAAAGCTACCTGATGGAGCTGGTTTCCGGGCTGAATCCGGACGCGGTGATGCCCCGGAAAGGGACGCGCCTGAAACCCGCCGAAGTCGGCCTGCTGCGCGCCTGGATCGACCAGGGCCTCCCCTGGGACCAGGCGGCCTCCCTCGGCCGCAAGCCGGCCCGCAATTTGCGCCCCCACCAGCCCCCGCTTCCCGATCCCCTCCCGGGCGCGGTTTCAACCCACCCGGTGGACTTGTTCATCGACCGCTACCTGGCGGACCACGGCCTCCAGCCTGGCCCGCTGGTGCCGGATGGCCGGTTCGCCCGCCGGGCCTGGCTTGACGTGCTCGGGCTTTTGCCCCCGCCGGCCGAACTGGCGGCTTTTGAGGCGGACCCGGCGGCTGGCAAACGCGAGCGGCTCGTGCAGCGCCTGCTCAACGACCGCCAGCGCTATGCCGAGCACTGGCTGAGTTTTTGGAATGACGCGCTCCGGAACGATTACCAGGGCCCCGGCTACATCGACGGCGGGCGCACCCAGATCACCCCCTGGCTGTTTGAGGCGCTGGCCTCCAACAAGCCGTACGACCAGTTCGTCCGCGAACTGGTGAACCCGGCGGCCGGGGCGGAAGGCTTCACCCGCGGCATCGTCTGGCGGGGCGTGGTCAACGCCAGCCAGACTCCGTATATGCAGGCCGCCCAGAACATCTCCCAGGTCTTCCTGGGGATCAACCTCAAGTGCGCCTCCTGCCACGACAGCTTTGTGAGCGACTGGACCCTGGCGGATTCCTACGGCCTGGCCAGCGTTTACGCCGAGGAACCCCTGGAGATGGTCCATTGCGACCGGCCCACCGGCCAGAAGGCGGCCTTTAAGTTCTTGTATCCCGAGCTGGGCGGGATCGATCCAGGGCTGGCGCGCCCGGAGCGGCTGCGGCGCCTGGCCGATTTGATGACCCATCCCGACAACCATCGCCTGGCCCGCACCATGGTGAACCGCCTCTGGGCCAGGTTTTTCGGCCGCGGCCTGGTGGAGCCGGTCGATGAGATGGACAGCCCCGCCTGGCACCAGGATCTGCTCGATTGGCTGGCCGCCGACCTGGCGGGCCACGGCTACGACCTCCACCACGCCATCACCCGCCTCCTGACCTCCCACGCCTACCAGCGGGCCGCCGTCAACCCGCCGCCGCCGGAGCAAAAAGAGTTTGAATTCCATGGCCCGCTGGCCCGGCGGCTCTCCGCCGAGCAATTCCTGGACGGCCTGGCCGACCTGACCGGTGGCGGCAATTTCCTGCCGGCCAATGCGCGGGTGGACCTGGCGGCGGCCCCGGCGGGCGCCGGATCCCGGGCCGCTGGGGCGGCGTACGCACAGGCCCGCTGGATTGGCTTGATCCAGGCGCCGTGGCAGGGCACCAATGGCGCCACCATTCACCTCGCCCGGAAATTGGTTTTGCCCGCCCAACCTGGGCTGGCGGTGGCGGTTTGCGCGGCCCGGGGGGATTATACCCTGCACGTCAACGGCCAGGTGGCCAAGCGCGGCGGCGGCGATGCGGTTGCCCCGTGGGACTGCCTCCCGTTTTTGAAGGCCGGGGAAAATATCCTGGCGGTGACGGTGACCCTGAAGCCTCCGGCGTCAGCCCAAGCCCGGACCAATCCGCCCGCCTGGATCGGCTATTTTGCGATCCAGCAACCCGGCGTTGCGGATGCCTCCACGGCTCCCTTGGAGGTGGTTTCGGACCCGTCCTGGCTGGCCGCTGGCGCGGTGGAGCCAGGCTGGGAGCAATCCGCCGCCGCAAGCGCCAACTGGCCGGCGGCCGACTCCCTGGCGGGCTTGGACCCATCAGCCGGGGGACCGGACCGCGCCTTCCTGGCGGCCAGCTCCGGCGCCGCCCAGGCGGGGCATATCCGCCACGCGCTGGTGCCGGCCAGCCCGCTCCTGACGGCCCTGGGGCGGCCCAATCGGGAACAAACCGTCACCCGGCGCCTGGAAAACGCCACCACCTTGCAGGCCTTGGAATTGATCCAGGGGCCCACCCTGGCCGCCCTCCTGCGCCGCGGAGCCGGCTCGTTGCTCGCCCGGGCGCCGGCTGGCTCCCCCGGGCAAATCCAGCAGTTATTCCGCCACGCTTTGAGCCGCAACCCGACCGGCGAGGAGCTGGCGCTGCTGCGTCAAGCCATCGGCAGCCCGCCTTCGCGCGAAGGCTGGGAGGACGGTTTGTGGTCCGTCCTGATGCTTCCTGAATTCCAATATATTTACTGATCATGAGCACCCCGTTCTTGAATGCGCCTTGTGGGCGCACCGGTTCCCGCCGCGACTTTTTGCGCGCCGCCAGCGCCGCCACGTTGTCCGCCCTGGCCGCCGGCTTCCCCCGCGCGGTGGCCGCCGCGGAGGCGGCCCAGGATAAACCGCCCGCCACCGCTGACACCGTCATTGTGCTCTGGATGGCCGGCGGCATGGCCCACACCGAAACTTTCGATCCCAAGCGCTACGTGCCCTACGAAAAAGGGCTCGATCCCAGCCGCGTGCTCAGCACTTTCCCCGCCATCGACACCGCGGTGGACCGGATCCGGTTCTCCGCCGGCCTGGAAAACCTGGCCCGGGTCATGGATCGCGGCACGCTCCTCCGCGGCTACACGGCGGGCGACCTCGGCTTCATCCTGCACTCCCGCCATCAATACCACTGGCACACCGGCTATGCCCCGCCGCAGACCGTGGCGGCCCCGCACCTGGGCTCCGTCATCGCCCGCACGCTGGGCCCCGTCAACCCGGCGGTTCCCGCTTTCATCGACATCGGCCAGCGCTTCGACCTGGGCGAGGGGGAGGAGCTCAAGGCCTTCCACACCGCCGGTTTCCTGGGCAGCGAGCATGGGCCTTTTCTCATCGCCAACCCCGAACAGGCCCTGGAGAGCGTGCGCCCGCCTCCGGGCATGAGCCCGGAACGGCTCCAGAACCGCGACCGGTTTTACCGCTCGCTGGTGGCCAAAAGCCCGGTCGGGATGGCGGGTAGCGATTACCAGAAGGAGTCCCTCCTGCGCGCCTTGGAAAACGGCCACCGGCTGCTGAATTCGCCGGCCGCCAGGGCCTTCGACCTTTCGCTGGAGCCCAAACCCGTTTACGACCGCTATAATACCGGGCGGTTCGGCCTCGGCTGCCTCCTGGCCCGGCGGTTGACCGAGGTGGGCGCACGGTTCATCGAGGTCACCTCGGAGTACATCCCCTTCATGAATTGGGATACCCACGAGAACGGCCACGCCCGGCTGGTGGAGATGAAAAAGCAGATCGATGCCCCCATCGCCCAGCTGGTCCTGGACCTGGAGGAGCGCGGCCTGCTCCACCGCACCCTCATCGTCCTGGCCAGCGAGTTCAGCCGCGACATGATGGTGGAAGGCAAGCCGGATAAGAAGGTCAAGGACCAGGTCGCCCTGCCGGACTCCATCCAGGAACCCAAGCACTACGGCATGCACCGCCATTTCACCGATGCCGGATCGGTCCTGATGTTCGGCGGCGGCCTGAAAAAAGGCTACCTCCACGGCCAGACCAGCGATGAGCGCCCCTGCAAAACCATCGCGCAGCGGGTGGGCATCGAGGATCTGCACGCCACGATCTACCGCGCCCTTGGCATTTCCCCCAAGCTGGCTTACGAGATTGAAAAACGGCCGTTCTACGTCACGCGGGACGGCCTGGGCAAACCGGTGGCCGAACTGTTTGCCTGAGCCGCGCGCCTGGCTCACCAGCGGCCTGCAGCAGAGCTGCAGCAAGGCTTGCCGCCAGCGCTGAACGCCATTATTTTCTGGCGCATGGTCAACGTGTTTTTGGACAACTTCAGCGCCCTCCTGTGGCGCTTGTATGAATTGCCCACCCCGGCCCTGCTCCTGGGGTTGGCGGTGGCGGTCGGCCTCGCGTTGCTGGTGGCCCGCCGCCTTTCCCGGCGCTGGGCCTGGCTCGCCTTCGGCCAGCGGCCGGCCTGGGCCGCCGCCCTCTTTTTGCTCCTCGCCTTCCTGATCATCCTGGACCAGAAGTTCACGCGCATGGCCCTGGAATACGAACTGCTGAGCGATCGCTACTATGCCGCCCTGCTCCAGGCCGGCGGCCGCTCCGGCCAGCCCGCCAATCCCGCCTGGGCGCCGCAGCTCCAGCGGCTGGGGCAGACTGCCGGCGCTGGTTTTGAAATCTCCTCCTTTCCGTTGAACCGCGCCGCGGACCTGGTCCTCATGCGCCGGGCCGAGCCGCCCGTTTCCCTCTGCCTGGCCCTGGTGGATCTATCCCGCACAAACCTGGAAGTGGTGTTGACCCCGGACATCTCCGGGAAAACCCTCACCTCCCGGTTTGCGAAGGAAAACCATTGCTTCGTGGCCATCAACGGGGAGGCCGGCGTCGCTCCGGGCCGCCGGGCCCCGCTGGGCGAATGGTCCGGCAGCTATATTGTCAAGGGCCGCCAGTTGCTGCCGCCGGATCCCCGGTTTAAACGTCCCTGGCTGGCTTTTACCACCGCCAGCCAGGCCACCTATTTCCCGGCGGAATCCGCCCGCGCCGCGGTCACCCCGGAACCCTTCAACGCCATCTGGGGCCGCTGGGATATTTTGCTCAACGGCGTGGTCCAGCCCCTGGACCGGGGCAGCCACAACCGGCCCCAGCCGCGGACCATCATGGGCGTCAACCAGGCCGGCAACCTCCTTTATTTGTTGGTCGTGGATGGCCGGCAGCGGTTCCACAGCCACGGCTTGAGCCTCCGCGAAGCCGCCGAAATCCTCCGCCAGCTCGGCGCCGCCCACGCCATGGCCTGTGACGAAGGGGGATCCTCCTGCATGTATCTCGAAAAATTCGGGCTTTTCAACCGTCCCGCCGATGGCCGGGAACGGCCCACTTACACTCACTTCGGTCTGCGTCTGAATCCCGCCGGGGCTGGGGAGTGATGCCGGGCTGGATAGTCGCAGCCGGCTCGGCCGGGGCGCCGCCTTTTCCGGAAAATCCGCCTGCCTGCTGGCGGCTGAAATCCCCAATCCGGCCACGCGCTGAAAGTCACCGACCACCCGCGCGTTCAGCGGGGCATCCTGGGCAAGACGGCGGCTCATCTCGTTAACGGGGTGTTCAGGGAGGCCAACTTGTTCATCAAAGCCGGCCAGGGCCAGGAAACCACCACCATCGGCAAGCCCCTGCGGATACAATCCTACCCTGGCCCCCCCACCCTGGGGCGCTGAAAAGCCCGCTCCCTTGCCGGGTAGCTACTGGTTTTTCCACGCCGGTGATCCGGACTTCACCCCTGGCCAGATTGGCACCGGGCTGCTGGAGCCGTGTGGGGAGGAATGGGATGGCGCAAACCGAACCCGGCCGCAGGGTTTTAATTGCATGTACCTCCGATTTGTGTATTTTTACTGGAACTAACTTTTGCTGGCAGCTGGCGCCGGTGCGCAATCCGGGGAGCCGGTGCGTGAGCGCGCCGGGCCAGTGGGAAGTGAACCTGACCAACTAATGAAAAGCATTGCCAATATCGGCTTGCCGGATGTGCAGGCGGTTTACGGCGGCCCGGAGGGCGATCTGTGGGAATTGATCATGGGCGAGCAGATCCACCTCGGGGGATTCCAATCCTCCATGGACCTGGCCAAGCGCGCCGGCCTGGGGGAGGGCCTGTGCGGGGTGGACCTCTGCTGCTGCACCGGCGCGGGCATGCGCTTCCTGGTGCGATTTTTCAAGGTCCAAAAAATGACCGGCGTGGATGCCACCGCGAAAGTGGTCGAGCAGGGGCGTGCCCGTTGCGCCCAGGCCGGCCTGGCGGACCGGATCCATTTTCAGCTGGCCGATGTCTGTGAATCCGGCCTGCCCGCCGCCGCCGCCGATTTTGTCTGGGGCGAGGATGCCTGGTGCTATGTCGCCGACAAGAACCAGCTGGTCCGCGAGGCCGCCCGCCTCGTCAAACCCGGCGGCGTGATTGCGTTCACCGACTGGATCATCGGTCCCTCCGGGCTCAACGACGCCGAGGCGGAGCGGTACCTCAAATTCATGAAGTTCCCCAATGTGCTGGACCTGGACGATTACTGCCGGCTGCTGGGCACCCATGGCTGCCCGGTCCAAACCGCCGAGAATACCGGCCGTTTCGCCCCCTCCATGGATCTATACTTGGATATGGTCGGCCACCAGCTTACCTATGATGTCCTGCGCATCATCGGCTTTGATATGGCCACGCTGGAGGGACTGGCCGGCGAAATGCAGTTCATGCAGCAGCTGGCTCACGAAGGTAAGATTGCCCAGGGCCTCTTCGTCGCCCGCAAGCAGTAGCCCGCAGCCCTCATCCCTTAATTGCTCATGCCCGACCGCCTTCCTGCCGAACCGGATGCTGCCAGCCTGGCAGGCCATGACGCCGGCCTTCCCCAGCCCTCCCCCGCCGCCTGGTTCGCCGACATGATCGACCACTGCCTGGAATACGCCGGCCAGGCCCGCGCCGCCGGCCGGCCCGTGGTGGGAATCCTCTGCGAATACGCCCCCCGGGAATTGATCCTGGCGGCCGGGGCCGTGCCCGTCTGCCTGTGCGGCGGCTCCGCAAAAACCATCCCGGCGGCGGAGGAGTACTTGCCCTCCAACCTGTGCCCGCTCATCAAATCGACCTTTGGTTTCCACCTCCTGAAGAAAAACCCGTTTCTGGAGATGGCGGATTGGGTGGTGGCGGAGACCACCTGCGACGGCAAGAAAAAGATGTACGAGCTGCTGAGCCAGGACCGGCCCATGTATGTGCTGGAGCTGCCCCAAAAGGAGGGTTCCCCCGCCGCCCGCGAGCTTTGGGTGCGGGAGATGCGGGCCTTCAAATCCGCCCTGGAGGAGCGCTACCGCACCTGCATCACGGAAGAAAAGCTCCGGGCCGCCGTGCGGCTCATGAACCGCGAACGCCACCTGCGCCGCCAGCTCGCCGCCCTCCTGAAAGCCGATACACCGGCCCTCACCGGCCGCCAGCTCCTCGATTTTAAAAGCAGCATTTCCGGCGTGCCCGCCGATTTCGAGCAATACGAACGCGCCCTGCAACTATACCAGGCCGGCCCCCCTCCGGCCGGCCGCCGCCGCCGGGTGCGCGTGCTGCTGACCGGGGTGCCGGTGGTGCACGGCGCCGAGCGGGTGGTGGAGATCATCGAGGACCGGGGCGGGTTGATCGTCTGCCAGGAGAATTGCACCGGCCTGAAGCCCATCCTCGAGGATATCGATGAACAGGCGCCGGACCTGGTGGCCGCCATCGCCGACAAATATTTCCACTTCCCCTGCTCCGTCAAGACCCCCAATGACGCGCGCCTGGCGCTCCTGCGGCAATTATGCGCCGAATTCCGGGCGCAGTGTGTCATCGACCTGACCTGGCAGGCCTGCCTCACCTACGATATCGAGGCCGCCCGGGTCAAACGCCTCGTGGAGCAGGATCTGCATCTGCCGTACCTCCACCTCCAGACCGACTATGCCCCGGCCGACTCCGCCCGGATTGCCGTGCGGGTTGAAGCGCTGTTCGAAACCGTCCAGGCGGGCCTCCAGGACGGCTTGACATCCTGAACCGCCCGGCTAAACCACAGGGATGATCTGGCGTTTGACCTTGCCCTGGGCGCTGGCCGCCCTGGGCTGTTTCCAGGCTGGGACCCGGGCCGCGGATCCCCTGGCTGATTTTGACGCAGGCCGGTTCACCTGGCGGGCCACCGGGCCGCTGGTCGATGTGGGCCCCGGTCGGACCGCTCCGGATCCCCACGTTTCCATCAAAGATCCCACCTTCGTCTTCCACGAAAACGCCTGGCACCTGTTCGCCACGCTCCGCCGGAAGTCGGGCCAGGTGGAAATCGAATACCTCTCCTTCCCCGATTGGCCCCGCGCCAATGCCGCTCCCCGCCACCTGCTGGCCCTGCACGATCAATATTACTGCGCGCCGCAGGTCTTTTTTTTCACCCCCCACCAGAAATGGTACCTGGTTTATCAACTGGCGGACAAAAACCGCACGCCGGCCTTTGGCCCTTGCTGCTCCACCTCCACGCGGCTGGGGGATCCCCAGGCGTGGAGCCGGCCCCAGCCCATGGTCACCAACGCCCCGCCGCAGCCCAAGTGGCTCGATTTCTGGGTCATCTGCGATGAGCGCAAGGCGCATCTCTTTTACACCTCGCTGGACGGCAACCTCTGGCGCCGGGAGACGGCCAAATCCGCTTTTCCCCTGGGCTGGTCCGAGCCGCAGCTGGCCCTCCACGCCGACCTCTTTGAGGCGTCCCACACCTACCGTCTGCAAGGGCGCCGCCAATACCTCACCCTCGTGGAGGCCCAGGGCGGCGGCCGCCGCTACTACAAAGCCTGGCTCGCGGACCGCCTGGAGGGTCCGTGGAAAGGCCTCGCGGACTCCCTGGACCACGCTTTCGCCGCGGCCGCATCCGTCCGCCAGGAACCCGCCTGGGCCACCAGCATCAGCCACGGAGAGCTGGTCCGCACCGGCTGCGACGAATATCTGGAGGTCGATCCCGCGCGGCTGCGCTTTGTGTTCCAGGGCTGCAACGACGCGGAATACCGGGGCCAGGGTTACGGCGGCATTCCCTGGCGCCTGGGCCTCCTGGAGGCGGAGGCCAAACCGTGAAATCCCCCCACGGCCATCAGATCTTGAAAATTTGGATGCGCTGCCCGGGCCGGATCCGGTCGCCGGGGTAGAGGATGACCTCCTCGCCCTCCTTGAGCCCCCCCACGATCTGGGTCTCGGTGCCGTTGGAGCGGCCCACCTGCACCGGGCGGAGTTCAGCCACCCCGCGGGCATGCACAAACACCGCCCACTGGCTCCCCTGGCGGAACACCGAGCCGGCGGGCACCCGCAGCGCATGTTCCGCCTGCCAGACAATGATCCGGGCGTCCACGCGGAACTGGTCCCCCAGCTGCGCGCGTTTCTCTGGGGGCGTCAGCAGGTCGGCCACCACGTTCACCCGTTGTTCCTCCACCCCCAGCGCCGAGACCTTCGTGAACGCCGCCGGCTCCACCAGCCGCACCTGCGCCGCCAGCGGCTCCCCGCCCCCCCACTGCTCCAGCTCCACCGGCGTGCCTGGGCTGATCTGCACGCCGTCCCGCGACAGCACCTCGATCACCACCTCCAGGTCGGCCGGGTTGCCGAGCTCCACCAGCGGGGCGCCGGCCGGCACCACCCGCGAGCTTTCCTGGTGTACCCGCAGAAGGCGCCCGCTCACCGGCGCCTTCAGCTCCACCGGCGGGCGGGTGGCGGCCGCGCCGCCCGGCGTTGATTTGTCGAATTCCGCCAGCTCCGCCTCCGCCAGCCGCAGGGCGCTCTCCGCCGCCGCCTCGTCCTGGGCCGCCGCCGTCGCCTTGAGCTGGATCGTCTCCAGCTCCTGGATGGAGACGGTTTTTTCCGTGAAGAGCTTCTCGAACCGCTGCCGGTCGCTGGTGGCCTGCGCGCTCGCCGCGCGCGCCTTGGCCAGGTTCGCCCGGGCGGCGTCGCGCCGCTGCTCGGCGAGCGACCGCGTGCGCGCGTCCAGCAGCGCGGGCGCCACCGGGTCGATCACGGCGAGCACGGTCCGGCCCGCCTCCACCTCCGCCCCCGGCTTCAGCTCGATCCGCTGCAGCTGGCCGGAGACCGGCGCGGACACCACGTACCGTTGCCGGATCCGCGTTTTGCCCTCTTCGTCCACCGTCACCCGCAGGCGCCCCGCCTGCGCCGCCGCCAGCTCCACCCGGATCGGCTGCGGCCACAGGCCAATCACGATCAGCACCACCAGCAATCCGGCTCCGGCGTACGGCAGCGCGCGCCGCAGCCGGTGTTTCGTCCGGTGGTTGATCCCATTATCCAGCTTGGTTTGTTCCGCAGTCATCGTTCCCGTTTCCCGCGCGCGCGACCTCCGGGCCACCCGCTGAAAACGGGGGCCAGCCTAGCCATTCCTGGCGCCGCCAGCAACAAGCTTCTGTGCACAAGCTTCTGCGCGCCCGCCCATCGCTTGCGCCCTGGATTCCCACGCGATCTTGCAATCGGCCCCCGCCCTCCTTATCGTTCCCCCCGGTTGGATTTTGTTATGCGATACCAAAAAATGACTGCGCGCGGGCCGGAGGCATCCATCCTCGGATTTGGGTGCATGCGCCTGCCCACGATCGGCGGGAATGAGGGGCACATCAACGAGCCGGAAGCCACCCGGCTCCTCCACACCGCCATCGAACGGGGCATCAACTACGTGGACACCGCCTACCCGTACCACCAGGGCAACAGCGAGCCTTGGCTGGGCCGGGCGCTGGCCGGCGGATACCGTGAGAAAATCCTGCTCGCCACCAAGCTCCCCAGCTGGGCCATCCAGACCCGCGCCGATTGCGACCGCTACCTGAACGAACAGCTCACCCGGCTCCAAACCAGCCACATCGACTTTTACCTCCTCCACTGCCTCAAGCGGGATTGGTGGGAAAACCTCAAGCGCGCCGACGTTTTCTCCTTTTTGGATGCCGCGCTCAAGGACGGCCGGATCCGCCACGCGGGCTTTTCCTTTCACGATGATTACCCCTTGTTCGAGGAGGTCGTTCAGGCTTACGACTGGACCTTCTGCCAGATCCAGCTGAACTACATGGACGAGGCCGTCCAGGCCGGCGTCAAGGGCTTGCAATTCGCCTCCCGGCGCGGCCTGGCCGTCGTGGCCATGGAGCCTCTGCGCGGCGGCAGCCTCGTCAAACCCCTGCCCGCCGACATCCAGAGCCTCTGGGACGCCGCCCCCGTGCGGCGCCCCCTCGTGGAGTGGGCGTTCCGCTGGGTGTGGAACCACCCGGAGGTCAACGTCCTGCTCACCAGCGTGAATGAGCCGCGGCAGCTGGAGGAAAACCTCGCCCTGGCCGCCCAGGCCCAGCCCAATTCCCTCACTGCGGAGGAGCTGGCGCTGATCGCCCAAGTCCGGGCCAAGCTCAGCGGGCGCGGCCCCGTCCCCTGCACGGTATGCGGCTATTGCCAGCCCTGCCCGCAAGGGGTGGCGATCCCCCGGATCCTCAACTTTTACAATGACCGCTACATCTACGAGGATCGCCGCGGCCCGTCCACTGCCTACCAGGTGCTGCTCAGCCCCGAGCAGCAGGCGACCCGCTGCAACGAATGCGGCGAGTGCGAGGAAGCCTGCCCCCAGCAGATCCCCATCCGCGAAATGCTCAAAAAGAGCCACCAGGAACTCGGCGGCTGATCCGGCCGCCACCGGCCACTGCCCATGTTGCGCATCGCTGTTACCGGAGCTTTTGGCTATTCGGGCCGTTACCTCGCCCAACACTGCCTGGCGGCGGGCCACCAGGTGATCACGCTCACGAATTCCACGCGCCGCCCCGATCCCTTTGGCAGCCGGGTGCCGGCCCATCCGTTGGCCTTCCATCAGCCGGCGCGCCTGGCGGAGTCCCTGCGGGGCGTGGAGGTGCTGATCAATACCTATTGGGTCCGCTTTGACCACGCCCGCTTCACCCACCAGGAGGCCGTTGCCAACACCCGGATCCTGTTCCAGGCCGCCCAGGCGGCCGGCGTGCGGCGCATCGTCCACGTCAGCATCACCCATCCGGATATCCATTCCGATCTCCCTTATTTCCGGGGCAAGGCCGAGTTGGAGGCCGCTTTGATCTCCCTCGGCCCTTCCTACTGCATTCTCCGGCCCACGGTGTTGTTCGGCCGGGAGGATGTCCTCATCAATAACATCGCCTGGGCCCTCCGCCATCTCCCGGTATTCGGGGTGTTCGGCGCGGGGGATTACCGCCTGCAGCCGATTTATGTGGACGACCTCGCCACGGCCGCCGTGGCGCGCGCCGGCGGGGACCGCAATGAAATTGTCCAGGCCATCGGTCCGGAGACCTTCACCTATCGCCAGCTGGTGGAAACCATCGCCCGCATCCTCGGCCTGCGGAGGCTGATCCTGGGCGTGCCGCCGGGGCTGGGCTATTGGTTCTGCCGGCTGCTCGGCTGCCTGGTGCGCGATGTCGTCATCACCCGGGAGGAGATCCGGGGGCTGATGCAGGACCGCCTCCACGTGGATGCCCCACCCCTGGGCACGACCCGGCTCACCGATTGGATCCGCCAGCACCAGGCCACTTTGGGCGCCCATTACACCAGCGAAATGGCCCGCCGGGTGGACCGCGTTTCGGCCTATCGTTCCAACTGAAACGCATTCTGCGGCGCCCCCTGGACCCGGGAATTCGGCGGGGCCGCCACCAGTCGGTCTTTCCGCACCGAGACCAATCCGCTCCCATTTTCCCCCATCCCAAAATCTCCTGCAACTTTTCCACCGGCATCCGGGTTATAGCCAGGGAAGGGGAGCTGAATCTTCCCCGGAAAAATTCAACCGAAACAACTTTATGAATACGATCAAAACTTGGGTGGCAGGATTTTCCATCCTGGCCCTGTCCGCCAGCCTCAATGCCGCCTTGAACGCCAGCGCCTCCGGCCGGGTGAACTTTGGCAAGCTGCCATCTTCTTCGGCCGGCAAGCCGTTCGTGGAGGTCCACATCAAGAGCAACCTGGTCTCCATGGTGGCCCGCCTGGCGGAAAAAGCCGAGCCCGAGGTGGCGGAAGCCCTGCGCGGACTGCGCCAGGTCGATGTCAATGTCATCGGCCTGGGCGAGGATAACCGGGCCGCCGTGGACACGCGCCTCCAGGCCATCCGCACGGATTTGGAGAGCCAGGGCTGGGATTGCCTGGTCAAGGTCAGGGAGGCCAGGAACGACGTCGCCGTCTATGTCAAAACCAACGGCGATGAAGCCCTCCTCGGCCTCGCCGTCCTGGTCGTCGAGGAAAACCAGCAGGCCGTCCTGGCCAACCTGGTGGGTGATATCCGGCCGGAAAAAATCAGCCTGGTCGCCGAAAAATTCGGCATCGATCCCCTGAAGAAAATCGGCGAGGAGCTGAAAAAGCAGTCCCGCTAACCAGCCACCGCCGGGCAGGGCGAGGCCTCCGGATGGCGGCCGCGTTCCCGCCGGTTCAAAATTAATAATCCATGCTTGATCCTTTTATGAAAACTCCTGCCGCCAAAACTTTTCGGCTCCGTTTCTGGCCCGTCTTCTGGATCCTCTGCCTCGCCGGCTTCAGCCTGGCGGCGGCGGGCGTTTGGGGCTGCCTCCACGTCAGCCAGGATTGCGCCGGCCTGCGCGATACCCTCCTCCAATCCGGCCCCGGCCAAGGCCGGAAAATCGTCGAAATCCGCCTCGGTGGCTGGACCTTCGGCCTCGCCCGCCTGGCGCTCCGCTGGGTGAACCTCGGCAC
Source organism: uncultured Verrucomicrobiota bacterium (assembly GCA_903845125.1). Taxonomy (GTDB): domain Bacteria; phylum Verrucomicrobiota; class Verrucomicrobiia; order Limisphaerales; family UBA1319; genus CAIMWS01. Next base: position 1,670 of record CAIMWS010000272.1, on the reverse strand, counting down.
CCTGGAGCCCGAGGCCCGGGACACCATCCAGGCGCTCCAGGCCCTGCGGGGTGTGGAGGTGGGCGTTTACCGGCTGGCCCGCCCGCTGGAAGCCGCGGGCGCCGATGGGCGGCTGGACGCCGCCGACGAAGCCATGTTCCAGCGCGGATGGGAGTGCGTGACCCGGGTCGCCACGGGCCATGAACTTGTGGCGGTCTATGTTCCCGCCTCCGCCCTGGAAACCACCGGCTTCAAGCTCTGCGTGGCGACCCTGGTGGGGCAGGATCTCGTCATTGCCGCCGCCCGCGCCAATCTGGAGCCCCTCCTGAGCCTCGCGCTCCGCCACGCCCGGCAGGAAGGCTTGCACCTGCCGCTGGCCATCGAAGCCGGCGGCCCGGCGGGCAAATCATTGTAAACCGCACCGCCGGGGGTGGGCTGGCCCGGGCGCCGGGATCGGTTTTTGCGCGGATTCGGAAAGGCGCTGGTTTTGCAGGCCGTCCAGACCGGATAAATCGGCCGGGTAAATCGGCCTTTACAATTCGGGCGTGATTTGAAAGTCTTGAATTAATATGCGAACCGCCAAATATTTTTTGTCGCTGGGCCTCCTGGGCCTGATCCTGGCCGGGTGCAGCGCCACGTTAACTAACCTGACGCCGCGCCAGATGGTCCGCAGCCCAACCGGGCTGTATCCCTTTGAGGTCAAATGGGACACGACCCAGGAAACCCCGGTGGGCGGCACCATCAAGGCTTACGTGGTGGTGGGGATGGAGGCTTACCCCATGCAGCCGGTGGCCATGGTCCGCAACCGGTGGGAAACCGTGGTGCCCATCCCGGGTGACCAAAACAAGATCGATTACAACTACAAGTTCGAGTTCATCCGCAAAGGGCCGCCTCAAGGCCGCGCAGACAGCCTTTTTTCGCCTCCCTACCAGCTGGTCATCGTGAACCAATAGCCGGTTTGGCCGCCCGCCGGAACCCCCGGTTGGCGGCCGGTTGATCCCTCATTCTTCCCGTCCGCGGCCGGCCGGCCGCTGGGGTCCGGGACTGCCGCGGCGGATCACTTCACGGAGTCCGCCAGTTCTTCCTCCATCCGCACGATTTCCTGGAGCTGGACCAGGAACCAGGGATCGATGTGGGTGAGCTTGAACAGTTCCTCGATCGTAAAGCCGGCCCGGAAGGCGTGGCGGATGAAAAAGATGCGCTCGGCGTTGGGAATGCTGAGCTTGCGGACGATGATCTCCCGGGGCAGGATATCGCGGTCGCCCCAGAGCTGACCCTCGATGCGCCAGGCTTTGCCGTCCCCGCCCAGGCCCGACCGGCCAATCTCCAGGGAGCGCAGGCATTTTTGGAGGGATTCCTTGAACGTGCGGCCGATGGCCATCGCCTCCCCCACGGATTTCATCATGGTATTGAGCGTCGGATCGGCTTGGGGGAATTTTTCAAAGGCGAACCGCGGAACCTTGGTCACGACGTAATCGATGGTGGGCTCAAAGCTGGCGGGGGTTTCGCGCGTGATGTCGTTGCGGATCTCGTCGAGCAGGTAGCCGACCGCCAGCTTGGCGGCGATTTTGGCGATGGGGAACCCGGTGGCCTTGGAGGCCAGCGCGGAGGAGCGCGACACGCGCGGGTTCATTTCAATGACGATCAGCCGCCCGTCCGCCGGATTGACCGCGAACTGCACATTCGAGCCG
>CAIMWS010000271.1 GCA_903845125.1 uncultured Verrucomicrobiota bacterium | reverse complement strand
TCCTGCGGCAGGGCGCTGAAGAACAAGCCCACATCCATTTGCGGCTGGGCCTTTTTGTATTGATACGCGCCCAACTCCCATGCCGTGCCCCCGTCCGAGGTCCACGCGGTCCAAACCTGGCCCTGCCGCACGATGCGCAGCCACGGGCGCCGGGGCGCCAGCGCATACGAACTGATGCGCGTCGCACCAAAATCGGTGAAATCGGCGGAGGTGCGCACGCCCTCGGTCGCTGTTTGGACCAGGTGGAATTGCTGTCCCCATTCCCAGTTCAACCGCCCGCCCTGCTCGAAGGCCGCGAGCCCGACCCAGGCGTGCGGGTTCACCGGTTCGCTGTGGGACCCACCGTAGCCGTCAATCCGGCAAGTGGCGGTGAAATCCCCGGTTATTCTCCGGGTGATGGTGTGCATACCGTTACCGAAGAACTGGAAGCCTTGCGGGCCGGTTTGCCAAAGTCCCGCCGACGCCTTGGCATCGCTGACATTGCGCACGGTCCAATCCGCCGCCACCGGTTTCCCCGTCACGTTGAGGAGGAAGGGATCGGAATCCACCGTCTGGCTCTCATCGAAAAGGATCCGGGCCCGCAGAGTATTGGTGCCGCGTGGCAGGGGGCCTTGGTATTGCAAGGCCTGGCCGGTGGTTTCGGCGAGCTGGAGCTGCCCCAGGAAAAGCCCGGTCTTTTTCACAGCATGGCCGCGGCCGTCCACCTGCACCGTGAGGTGTCCGGTTCCATCCCCAGGGGCCTCCCCGCTCACCACCGGCCAGGGGTGGGAGCCATCCTCCACAACGCGCAACGCTGCCAGCGGAATGGGCTGCCTGGGCAAGTGCGGGCCTTCCCATTCGATGCTGAAGTTCGCGGCGGGCAGGTCATCATACAGGCAGGTCACGACGAGGGAATGTCCGCCCTGGGCAAAGCTCCGGACGGCGGCCTTTTCCGTGGTCCCGTGCTGGCCATCCCACACCAGCACCTCTTCGCCATCGATCTGGATGCGATAGCCGCCATCGATCTGCGCCCGGAGGATATAGAGCCCGTCCTCCGGCACGCGCAGCAGCCCCCGGAAAACGAGCGCGTATCCCGCCCGGCGCTGCTCCCGCACGCTGAGGTCGAAGCCGCGCGCCAGCCCCCGCCTCACCAATTTCCCCTGCGCCAGTTCAGCCAGCGCCAGCCAATGGTGCGCTTCATCGGGCTTCTGGAGCGGCGGATTGAAATAGTTGGTCCGCCGCTGGGCATCCTGGTGATACAATTCGTAGGCCAGGCGGGGGATCGTGTTGGCTGGCTCCAGCGCGGGCGCGGGCGGACGGCTCCGGGTGGCAGGGAGGGTGATGGGCGCAGCCGATTGGTCAAAGACATCCGTCACGGTGAGCCGGATCGTTGGCGATGGCGCCACCGCCTCCAGCAGCGCGCAGCGGGCAGTGGGCAGGCGCTCCTCTTTCACCGCCAGCGCGCCGCCCCGGCACTCGGGATTGCTGAAGACTTCGACCTTGTAGCTGAAGGTCGGAGAGGAGGTTTCGGGGATCTCCCATGACACCGCCACCTGGCGGCCGGTCGATTCGGCCTGCACCCGGGCCACCGCCGGTTGGTCCAGCACCGGCCATCCGGGCTGCTTCACGGTGAAGCTGTGCTTGCGATCGCCCGCGAGCGGCTTGCCCGACAACCGCAGGGGCAGCCAATCCGGTCGTTGCGCATATTCGATGGCCGCAAACTCGTGATCCCCTTCGGCCACCAGGTTCACCACCACATACTCCGTTTTATCGATGGCGACGGTGTCGGACTTCTGCCAGCGTCCGTCCTTGCGGAAGTAGCCGAGCCGCCGATGCAGCGGCCGTACGGCTTTCTCGCTCGCGAGCGGCTCAATGAACCCGCTGTTGCCCGTGAAGGAAGTGGCCGGGATCGGCAGCCGGGCGATGCCGATGAGGTGCCATTGTCCACCGGCCTGATCCTTGATCCAGCGCCCGACATACGCCTCGTTTTCTTTCCCCAAGGGCTGCCAGACCCGTCCCAGCATCGTGTACCACCGCTGGCATTGCACAAAGGGCCAGACTTCCGCCCCCATCGTGCCGCTGCTCCCCTCCCCTCCGTAATCGTTCTTGATGAAGAGATTGGGGGCCACATCGGTGAAGCGCACTGGAGTGCCATCCCGGTCGCTCCCCCAGAAAGTCCAGACCGATCCGGGCCGGAACGAGGTCTGGGCTGGGTCCTCCGGATGGGGGTGGGGATCCGGGCCTTCTGGCACATAGGCGACAAAGCCGGCATAAAAGCTCAGGTTGTTGGGCTTCGGGTTGAAGCCGGAGTTCCAGTTGGCGTAATACGTTGCCGGCGGCCACCAAGGCCAGCGCAGGTCCATCATGATGATGTCCGCGCCATTTTCGATGTTTTCGCTGTACCAGGTCGCACGGAGGGAGCCGGGATCAACCAGGAGGAGCGCGGCCATCAGCAACATGGTTTGGAAGTCGGTCTTCATGGAAAAGAGAATAAGGGTGATTTTTCAGGCATGGACAGCCTCCGGGACCAAGCACCCCGCGGGGACCACTCCCCGGGAAACCGGTCCAAGCGAACCGGGCCGCGGTGATCGTGTCGTGCTTCCGGTCTCCAATCCTCAGCCGTCCGCTGCCGTTTAATTGATGTCGAAAATGGGATTATCTGCAAGAGGCTGAATTTTGAGGCAACAGTTTGAACGGTCAACCCTTTTGCATTGATACCGCTTAAACCACGGGCACTTGGGGTTGGAGATCGGGAAATTTGAACGGCAAGGTGGGGTTTGAAACTATGCGCCATACGCCTTTTGATTTTCATGCGTAAACCATTGGTAATCAGCGAAATGACTTGCCGTTATTGGAGGTTGCAGAGGAGGTTTGGGATGGTGCGCGCTGCAGGACTCGAACCTGCGACCCCTACCGTGTGAAGGTAATGCTCTGCCAACTGGGCTAAGCGCGCAATCTCCCCGGCAGCGATTGAAGCTCAATCGCCCCGATTGATTTGAACCTAAAGGATGCCCCACCGGCTGGCAAGCAGAAATCTCATTTTTTGCCGGTGAATCTCCCGGACCTGCCCCCCGGCCGGCGGCCAACGGCCTAACCACCCGCAGCCACATATTTGCGGATGCCTTGGCGCCAGACCAACCGGGCCACTCCGTAAAGGGCCATCACCCACAAAACCTGCATCATCAAGCCGTTGAACAAGGCGGTTCCGGTGGCGCGCTCCAGGTAGACGCTCACCGGAAAAAATGTGAGGTAGGGAAACGGCGTCAGCAGGATCGCCTTGGCCAGCAACGTGGGGAGGATATCCAGCGGAAACAGGTGCCCCCCGGCCAGGTTTTCAAAGGCGAACACGATAAAGATGAAGGTGGAAACTTCCAGCACCCAAAAGGCCAGCAAGGCCATGGAATAGGATAACAGGAATTGGATCAAGGCCGTCAGGATCAGCGATAAGGCGAACCAGGCCAGCGTGAGCGGTTGCGCTGGCAGGTAAAACTCCCGGTAATGGTAAGCCACAAATAAAGCGGTCGGGATCATCGCCACCGCGGAATAAACTAGGCGGCCGGAAAAAAACAGGCAGAGCCGGTAAAACAGGTAATCGATCGGCTTGGTCAGGAAATGATTGATGTTGCCATCGCGGATATCGGCGGCGATCTGCCAGTCATCGTCCGTGACGGCGGTCAGCGAATCAACGATCATCACGAGCACATAATAAGAGAGCATCTGCGCCAGCGAATAACCGCACACCTCGGCTCCCTTATGGTTGTAAATCGCCTGCCAGATATACATGGTCGCGGTCAGCGGCACCAGGGTCAGGCAGCTGCGCACCAGGAAATTAAAGCGGTAAACCAGGGTGTTTTGGATCCCCAGGTTGATGACGTGCCAGTATTTCCGCATGCGCAGCAGGTTGGCCGTAGGATACCGCCCGCGGGCGGATCACTTGAGGCCGCTGAAAGGCCCTTTCACGCACACCAGGTCGGTGCGGGTGCGCCCCTGCTCCGTGATCCGGGAGAGGAAATATACCGAGCCATCCTTGCCCACGGCGATCGAGTTCACATACAAGGGGCGATCCCCATTCTCGAAGAAGATGGCTCCGTGGTCGCAATACTGGCCCGTGGGGATGTCATAGGTCACCAGGTGCAGGTTTTCCAATCCCTTGGCTTCCCCCATCGCGGTGCTGCTTTTGCCGGCCACCCGCCGGCCGTTGACATATATGGGGCCGCCGGTGAGGTAATGAAGCGTCCGGCCATCGGGCCCCAAGGTGAAGCCCAGGTAGCCGTAGCTGAATTGGTCGAACATGCCGCTTAATTTGGATGGTCCGGAGGTCAGGCGTTCGAGCACTTCCAAACGGGGCGCCGCCGCGTCGAAGCGGAACAGATAGCCGGAGTTGCCATGCACGCCGTAAATGCGCTTATCCGGGGCATACCACACAACCTGCCGCCAATTATAGCCCATGTGGCCCGGCGAATGCGGATCATAGATGCCGAAGTAGTCCTTCACCATGTCCTCACCGGGGATTTTTTCCACTTGGTCGGTTCCCGCCGAATACTTCAAGATGGCGCCGGTGGAAATGGTGAAATAAGCCGAGCCATCCTCGGGATTCACCGCAATGGACCGGCAGATCGTATGGTATTGTTTGTCTTTGCCCCCTTCTCCCAAACCAGCCATGGCCCCGAATTCCTTCAAGTTGCGGGTGCTCAAGTCATAACGGAAAAAAATGCCCGAGGGCCAGGTCAGCCCGAAGATCCGGCCATGGCGGCCGTCCATGTTCATGGCCAGAACCCCTTCCCGCTGGGGAGCGATCGCCAAATCCTCAAACCGGCGGGCCGCGAGGTCGTAGGCCAGCAGGTGCCCGCCGGGATAAGCCTGGTAACCCGCCGGCGGGATGCCCATGGTTTCCATCCCATCCACGATGCTATAATACCCGATGTGGCTGGCGAAATAGAGTTTACCGTTGCTTTCCACGAAGCTGACATGGCTTTTGCCCTGTGGTATTGATTTCGCCTTTTCCCCGCAGGCTTCCGTGAGGTCGCCCAACGGATCGACCACGCCCGTTTTCGGCTCGTAGCTGAACATTTTAGCCCCCACATCGATCGATTCGGAACTCAGCACATAATAGATGCGGCCATCGCTGGCGCAGGATATGCCGTTATAGGTGTCGTGGGCCTGGGAAAAGCCCGAGTTGAAAGTGCGGGCGGTCAACCGCTTCTCCGCCACCGGCACCTCGGCCGCGAAGCCGGTGAAAGCGGTGCTGGAGGTCAGCGCCAATGATGCCAGGACGATCGCTGTGGAAATTGTTTTCATATCATTCGCCTGGGAAGATTATCTAAGCCTGTTCCGGAAAAAAGCGAACTTAATTTCGCGGCCCCGGCAGGCGGCGCCGCGCCAGCCCAACTCCCTGGGTGGTGGTGGAGTACTTGGCCAGCATGCAGTCCCTTTCCCAAGCCGGCAGCCGCGTGGGATCATCCACATAATCCAGGAAGCGCTGCACCAGCAATCCGAAATGCGCTTCGTGGGCAACCCGCAACCCGGGCGGGATGACCAACCGGATGGCCTCCGCTTCCACCGCACAAGCCAAGCCCGGATAAATCCCCCGCAAAGCTTCCAATTTGCTTTGGACACCAGCCAGGATCCGCCCCTGACTGGCCGGATTATTGGGCACCACATAAACTTCCGCCTGGTGGTTCTGCTCCCGCCCCTGCCGGACTTCCACCGCGGCGAGGGTTCCCCGGAAGGCCGCAAACTCCGAGTCCCTCGCCCCCGGCCCGGCCTGGAAATCCCATCGCACCACCAGACGGACCGGCACCCCTTTCAGGCGGTAATCCACACTTTGATTGGCATAATAGTCCAATCCCCCATCCCGGATGGCGGCGGATAAAAAGCTTGGGAAAGCGGCATCCCCGGTGACTTTTTGGAACTGCGCCAGGCTTAGCCGGGTGGGCCAATGCTCGCTGCCCGTTACCTGCAGGTCGCGTGCGGGGTCGATCGCCTGGCCGGGAAACAGCGTCCACTGGACCAGGTCGACCAGGTGAGTACCCACATCAGCCAGCCCTTCGCCCTGCTGGCCGACATCGAAAAACCACGGCGGCCGCAAGGATGGCACCCCGGCCACTTCCTTCAGCAAGTAATGCACGCTCTCCATGGTGACCGCCGGACCGGCCCCGGGCTGCAAACTGCCAAAAACCTCCGGGGTTTGCACCAATTCCCGCTGCAGCAGGCAGGTGATTTCAAAGCGCTGGGTCATGGCATCATAGGCCACCACCCGCTGGTGCGCCGCCAAATCCAGCACCGCCCGCAATTCCGGCAGATCCTCCGGCTCGATGATCCACGGCTTGTCTGCCAGCACGTGATACCCCATCCCCACCAATTCGTGGATGCGCCGGATTTTCCCCCGATTGTTGCCCGACAAAACGGCGATCTGCCCCTGGGGGCTGGCCTTGAACTCCTCCCAAAAATCGCCACCCGCGTGTATTTCCGCGGTCCAGCAGGTGGGATTCACGCTCCGCGAATTGAACTGCGCGATGCGCTGGATATGAGCGGCCAAATCCCGCCCGTAAGGAGCATAAATGAAAGTCCGGGCAGCGATGCCAGGCAGCATTTCCCGTTGGAACAAGGCGGCGTGAAAATGCCCGGGGTCGATGGTGGCCAATTGGCGCAATTTGCCTTTTCCCGCGGGCGATGGTTGATTCATTGGCTGGCTGGATGATTCCATGGCGTTTCCCAAAACAGGATCAGGGCAGAAGCCGGCCGCCAAACCCGCCGCGGCCTGCAGCAGTTGGCGCCGGCTGATTGCAAATCCCCGGATGCCTGCTAGCCGGGATTTCCTGCCTTCACCCATGCCTCAACGATGCGAATCCACCCTGCCCGTGTCGAGGAAATATCCGGGGCTGGATCGACCGTGTGCCTTGGGCAATAACTCCGCAGCGTGATGCCGTCCCCTGCGGAACGCCGCCGTGGGATATTCCTAAGGACCGATGGCCGGCGGCGAACAACCCGCGCGGCCTCGGGTTTGTGATACGGACGCTGGCCGTGCGCCGCGTGAGGGCAGGCGGCCTGCGGGCATCGGGGAGGAAGGATTGGCCGGCACGGAGGGGTGAACTGGTGGCACACCTGCAAAGAAAGGTTGACCTGGCCAAATCCGGCAGGCCTTATTAGCCCGCTGTGCCGGAAATCGTCGTGCGTTACAAGGCAGGAGGGCTTCATCTTCCCGAGTTGGGATTGTGGCTGGATTCCCATGCCCGCCAGGGGGGTGAATGGGTGTTCATCAGCCACGCCCATGCGGACCACATCCGCGCCCACCAGCAGAGCATGGCCACCGAGCCGACCTTCTTTTTCATGCACCAGCGGCTCAAATGCCAGGGCCGGGAAAAGGTGATGGCCTGCGAAATTGCGGAGGATTTTAACCATGGCGCAGCGCCGTACCGGCTGACCTGCCTGTCCGCCGGCCACATCCTGGGCAGCGCCATGGCCCATGTGGAGAGCCGGGGCAGCAGCCTGCTTTACACCGGGGATTTCAAGCTGGAGCCGGGCTTTACGGGGGAGGTCTGCAAACCACGTGCGGCGGACATTCTGATCATGGAAACCACGTTTGGCCGGCCGCATTATGCCTTCCCCCCCCGGGCGGTCATCCGGGAGCAGGCCTTGAATTTTTGCCGCGAAACTTTGGCGGATGGCAAAACGCCCGTCCTGCTCGCCTATTCCCTTGGCAAAGCGCAGGAACTGATCCGCGCGCTGGAGGGCCTCGAACATCCCATCATGCTGCATGACCAGGTATTTGAGACCACCCGGGTTTACACCCGGTTTGGGCAGGCTTTCCCGCCCTTCACCCAATGGGACCACGCCACCTGCCGGAAGTCGGTGGTGATCTGCCCGCCGCATGGCTTTTCCGGCAAGCTACGCCAGGCGGTGCAACCCTGCCGCACCGCCATGTTCACGGGTTGGGCCATCGACTCGAATTGCCGTTATCGCTGCGCGACCGATGCCGCTTTTCCACTCAGCGACCACTCGGATTTCAAAAGCCTTTTGTACTTGGTGAAACAGGTGGCGCCCCGCAAAATCTATACCGTCCACGGCTTTGCCGCCGATTTTGCGGCCACCCTGCGGGAGTTGGGTCATGACGCGCGGGCCTTGAGCGAGCCGGACCAAATGACTCTCCCCATGGGCATCCTCACGCGCGGTTTGGGGGCCACCGCGCGCAAGGAATAAAACGACTCGATGTATTCCAAGTTACGTTCCAAAAGCACTGGAACGCCCCCTGGGTATTAATCCGCGATCATGACGCGCAGGCCCACGTCGTAAACCGGCTGCCAGGGCTGGTAGGCCAGGGTGGAATCCACGGTGGCACGCTGCGGCCGGACATACCAGGAACCACCCCGGGCCAGGCGGCAAAGGCCATCGGCCGCGGTATCAGTGGTCCATTCCCAGACGTTGCCCTGCATGTCATAAAGCCCCCAGGCGTTGGGCGCGTAACTTCCCGCTGGGGCGGAAACCCAATAGCCATCGTTGATGGAGGTGACCGCCGGGCGCCACTCCGGAATCACCCCGCTACGGTATCCCCGCGGATTGCGCAGGTTCACGTCGGCCAGGTTGGCCAGCCGGGAAAAGTCACTATCGACGGATCCGTAAGCCATGGGGGTGGTGGAACCGGCGCGGCAGGCGTATTCCCAGGCGTCCCCGGAGGGCAGGCTGACGTGGCGGCCGGTGCGTTCGGAGAGCCAATTGCAGAACGCCAGGGCTTCCTCAAAGGAGACGTGGCAAACCGGCTGCCTGGGTTCGCTGAGTGGCTTGCCGCGGCCTTCCACGCTAAACTGGAGGAAATCCCCATGCTCAATCCGGCTGTCGTGGTCCGGGCGGAAGCGGGCGAATTGCTCGTTGGTCACTTCAAATACGCTCATCCAATAATCACGCGGCAGTTCCACCACCCGCGGCGGGGCGGCAACCCCACCCGCCACGAAGCGTCCAGCCGGGATTCGGGCGAAGGCCATTTGCACGCCACCGCCCAGGTCCATGACCAATTTCTCGTTTTTCGCCTGCTGCCGCCGGCGGGCTTCCGCAGGATCAAAGGGCCAGCCCTCGCAGGCGGGGGTGGATACCGGGGCGGCAACGGTTTGGGCTGCCACAGCCTTCACCGGTTCAGGCTTTTGATTCGGGTTGGGATAGACCGCTTCCATGTCGTCATCCATCCCGGCGTAGCGTTTGGTCAGATCCCGCCGGCGGTTTTGCTGGTTGTTCATGCGGGCCTGGCCCACCATTTCCAGCCAGGTGCCGTGCGCGGGTGTGTTGAGATCGATCCAGGTGTTCAGGCGATCCCAGGATTCCGTGTCCAGGCGCACCCCGTGGTGGCCTGCTTCGAGCAATTGCACCAGCTCGGTGGTGGAAGCGTGGAATTCGTACGGCAGCAGCAGGTGCATGTCGTTTTCCGCGGTGGGATTCCGCACGTAGGCCTTGAGGGCCACGTAAGCGGGCGGGAATTTGACTTCCTTTTCCCCGGCGAAAACATGCGGGCCGCGGCGGAAATCCGGCAAGGTGCGCCCGCCCGGGTCGGGCTGGCCGTTGTGGCAGGAAACGCAATGACGATCCAATACGGGCTGCACCTCGTGGTCGAAAGCAAAGCCCCGCAGGGGACCGTAAAACGGTTCGATTTTGGAGGCGGGGCGGCGCATGGCCAGGCGGGCGGGGCCAGGTGTGAAACCGCTGTTTTGTTTTTCGTGGCAGCCCTGGCAGGATTGGACCTCGCCCGGCATGGCGGTGGTCCAGCTGCGCATGAGGGCGATTGCCCGGCCCTTTTCATCCAGCGGCTGCATGGAAATCGGGAGGTTGGCGGGCACCTCGAAATTGGCTGAGCCGTCCGCTTCCACCGGCACGGTGCCGATGATCCGCTTGATGTCCCACGGGCCGTCGATGCCCACCCGATCCACCTGCCCGCCGATGTTCTGGTAGGAAAAATTATAGGTGAGCAGGCGCAGCTTTTTAACCGCGCCGCGCGGCACGCCTTTGAGGCCGGGCCCCTGGTAGATGTCCACGATCTGCATGAGCGCCGTCTGCTGGCCTTCCTTGACGGTATCGACGATGACCGGCGGGCGCGGCGAAGGTTGCAGTGGCACCGGTTCCAACAGCGCATAGCCGGGCTCCTCGCGGATCAGCGTGAGGTTATCGAACACATCGGCCAGGTAGATGCCCCAGGGCGCAGTCCGGGTCGGTTTGCACGACACGACGACGTATTTATCGCTCAAAGGAGCCGGGTGCAGGAATTTGGGCCAGGAGTCGTCCACCAGATTGTCCTTGATGACCGGTTGGACTTTCTGGCCATAGCCGGGAATACGCTGGACCACACCATCCGCCTCGTACCGCCCCAGGGCCGGGTCCATGATCACCAGCTCACCCATGCGCGGCACCCCGTGGTGCCCGCCCACAATGCCCACCACCTTGCGCGGGTGGCCGGGCATCGGTTTGGCGTAGAAGAAGGCGTTGGGCCAATAGGATCCGCTGCCATAATACTCGCGCTGGTTCGTGCCATCCGGATTCATGGTGAACAGGATGCGGGCCACGTAGTGCGGCAGGTCCGAGTATTCCCAGCGCAGGTAAAGCACGCGGCCATCCGGCAGCATGGTGGGGCACCAGTTGTGCTCCTGGTCGAAGGTCAGCCTCCGGATCTTGCCCGTGCCGGGCCAATACCGGTAAAGATGCGCCACGTGGGACGAACCGCGCACGCACGGCACGCCGATAAAGGGCGCCGTGGAAGTGAAGATGATGCTCTCATCGGGCAAGTAACAGGCGGTGTAATTATCGACATCGGCATCCGGGATCAAATCCAGCTGCCGGGGCGTTCCGCCCTGAACGTCCATCTCAAACACCCCCCACCGGCCGCCCCGGCCAATGCTGGAGTACATGAATTTACGGCCGTCGAAGTGCAGCGCCAGGTCCCCCACAAAGCGCCCCCCCTCGGGTTGCTGGAGGACGGCCAACTCCCCGTCCTCGCGCAAATCGCTTAATACCGCAATGGCGTTGTCGATGCCGTTGCGCCGGATGGAGCTGTTGCTCTCCCAGTTTTGCGGCAGTGCCAGGCGGTCCGTCTTGACGCTCCGCTTGACCACCAGCAGGCGGTCGAAATCCAGCAAGGGATTGGCCAGCAGGGCCGTGCGCACGTCATTGACCAATTTCCCGGCGTCAGCTTCCGCGTCCGCCTGGCCTGCCTGGAGCCCGCGCAGCACCGCGGCCCGACGCTCGGCCAGGCCTTTCAGAAGGTCGCTCTGGCCCGCGGCTCCCCGCCCGGGCCAGGTTGTTTCCATATCCGCCAGCGCCCGGGCCACTGCTTCGGGGCTGATCTTTTCCACCTGTTCTTTAAGGGTCAAAGGCCGATCCGCCCCCCCGTCGCTCGGCCAGGTGCGGACGGTTGAGACCCGGCCGGATTTCTTGGGAGCGGCTTTGGTGGCGGCACGGCTTGGCGCCGGTTGGGCAAGCCCCAATCCCACCACGGCGATGACCAGGGTGATTCCGATCCGCCGACGGGAGCCGGCGGCTTGACTTGGACGATGGCTTTGGTTTTTCATGATTGCACTTCCAGCTTACAGATTATGAGCGATCAAGCAAGCCCTGCCTGGACATTAAGGCTTTTCCTCCAGGCAATAAAAGTCGGTCAACGACCGCAGGTAAATCCGGCCGCCCAGAATGACGGGCGTGGCGAAAACTCCGTGCGGCAGACGGTTGGTGGCGACTGATTCAAACTTCGACCCCGTCTTCACAATGCGGCCCAAGCCCTGGCGGTCAAATAGGTAGAGCCGGTCACCCACCAGCACCGGCGAGGAATAGAAGGGCGCTTTGAAGGCATGCTCCCAGGCGATTTTGCCGGTCCCGGCCTCATACGCCCGCAGCAGTCCGTTGTCGCTGACGGCATAGAGGAGTCCCGCGTGAAACAGGGGCGAGGGCACATACCCCGCCTTGGTGTCGCTTTTCCAAGCCACGTGGGTGCGGGTGATGTCGCCGCTGCCGTCCGCCCGGATGGCCAGGAGGGCTTTCTCCGGGTAACCGCCGGTGGCAAAAACCGTGCTGGCGTCGAATGCCATGGTAGCGGCGCAGAATTCCGCCGGCCCATCACATTCCCACAGCCGCCGGCCGGTATTCGGATCATAGCTGGACGTCTTGAAACCGCCAATGATCACTATTTGATCCCGGCCAGCCACCCGCGCCACCAGCGGCGAGGCATAGCTTTCCCGGACCTTGCTCAAGGTGGTGTGCCAGATCACCTCCCCGGTTTGCCGGTGGAGAGCCGTCATCGTGTTGGCCAGGGTGCCATCGGTGGGGATGATCACCGCGGATTTGTAGAGAACCGGCGAAGCGGAATAACCCTGGATCGATTTGAACGGGGCCACCTGCTTGTTCCAAATTACCTTGCCGCTTAAATCCACCGCGGCCAGGCAGACCGCATTTTCCGCCTGGTAAGGGAAAAAGATGCGTTCCCCGTCGCAAGCCGGGGTGGCAGAGGCGTAGGAGTTGTCCTCGTGGATCTTGGGCAAAGGGCCGTGGTAAACCTCGGCCTGCCAGATTTTTTGCCCCGTGGCCCGGTCATAACAAAACAGCCAGATGGCCTGCTGGGCGGGATCTCCGGCTGGCAGGTAAATGTGATCGCCCCGGACGCAGGGCGTGGCGTGGCCCCGCCCGGGCGGGGTGATCCGCCACCGGATGTTTTCCTGCTCGCTCCATTTCACCGGCGGTTTTTGATTGGCCGGAGCATGGTTGTTCACGGAAGGCCCGCGCCACCACGGCCAGTCATTGGCATCGCCCGTGGCAGGTTGGAGGTTATCCCAGCCCGGGGATGGCGCGATATAGCCGGCCTCGGCGGCCCGCAGATAATCCGCGGCCGGCCAGGTGAGGGCAAGGATCAGCCACATCGCCAGGGTTCCCGGCAGATGGTGAAACTTTAATTGGCGGGCCAAACCGCAGCGTTTGGCCCGATCCGCAAGGTCAGTTGTGTTGCACATGTCGTTCAGCCAGTTAATTAGGAGTCCACCTTGCGCACCCCGGGCAAAAGAGTCAATCACCGGTTCTGCCCAGTGGGATGCCCTCACGGGGGGGGCGGCGGCCGCCCAACGGCGTTCTTTCCTCGCTGGCTGCCGGCGGGAAACGCGCCGCTTGGCGGGTGCCAAAACAGTGCCCCAACGGCATGGACACCGCCTGGCTTTTATGCTCAAAATCGCGCGTCATGAATGCTTGGTGTAAATTCCTTGGGGTGGCAACTTCACTATGGCTCGGGGGTGTTTGGCCCCGGGCGGCGGTGGAGATCCCGCCGCTGCCGCCCCACCCGCGGCTGCTGCTCACCGCACGGGATCTCCCCGTGATCCGGGAACGCATCGCGCGCCAGCCATGGGCGGCGGCACACTTTGAGCGCCTGCGCGGCCAGGCCCGGGCCTGGCTGGGCCGGGAAATCGTCCTGCCCAGCCGCGGCGGGCAATGGTATCATTATTATTCCTGCCCGAAACATGGGGCACGCCTGCGCACGGAAGGGCCCACCCGGCACGTCTGCCCGGTGGACCAGGAGGTCTTCTCCGGTTATCCCTACGATGATGTTTATCTCAGCACCCTGCACAACCAACTGGCGGCCGGGGTCCGCCTCCTGGGCCTGGTTTACCAGTTGACCGGCGAGGAAGCGCTGGCGGGGAAAGCCCGGGAGATCCTGCTGGCCTACGCCGACCGCTACGAGAGCTATCCCCTGCACAATACCAAGGGTGAAGCCAAAATTGGCGGCGGCAAAGTAGGCCCCCAAACCCTGGACGAAGCCACCTGGCTGATCACGATGGTGGAAGGGGCGGATTGCATTTGGCCCACGTTGTCCGGCGCTGAACGCGACACGGTGCGGGATCGTTTGTTGCTGCCCGCCACCGCGGTGATCCGCCAGCACAAACTGCCGATCCATAACATCCAGTGCTGGAAAAACTCCGCGGTGGGGCTCACCGGCTTGTTGCTGGACAACAAGGAACTGATCACGGAAGCCATCGATGGCGCCTATGGATTCCAGCAACAAATGGCCCGCGGGATCAGCCCCGATGGCTTATGGTATGAGGGCGCCTGGGGATACCATTTCTACACCGTTTCGGCCCTGCTCCATCTCACCGAAGGCGCTTTCCACTGCGGGATCGACCTCTATAGCAAAGCCGTGAAAAGCCTGTTTGACGCCCCCCTGGACTTCGCCCAGCCCGATCTGCATCTGCCGCCCTTCAACGATTCCGGCACAGTCCACCTGCCGGGCCAGGCCGGAGCCTATGAAATCGCCTGGGCGCGCTACCGGGATCCGCGCCAGGCCGCTTTGCTGCAGCGCAGCCAGCGCAACACCGATGCGGCCCTTTTGGTGGGCGCCGATCTGCCAGGGGAACCGGTGCCGTGGACCTGCCAAAGCCGCAATTTCCCCGCCTCCGGCTACGCCATCCTCGCCCAAGGCACCGGCCGATCGGCCACCTGGCTGTGCCTCGATTACGGCCCGCATGGCGGCGGCCACGGACATCCCGACACGCTGCGCTTCGTGTTGTATGGCCTGGGCCAGGTGCTGGCGCCGGATC
>CAIMWS010000270.1 GCA_903845125.1 uncultured Verrucomicrobiota bacterium | reverse complement strand
TGGCCTTGCTGGCGGCGGTGGAGAATCGCGGATCCACCACGATCAGGCTCGCCCCCCGCCCGATTGCGGTGGCGAATTCTTGCACCTGGGTATTGTGCATGTTCTCCCCCAGGTGGTTGCCGATCAGCACCAGGCAGCGCGTGTTTTCGATGTCTGTGCGCTCGGGCGAGCCGATGTCCTCGCCGAAGGTCAGCCGGAATCCCACATCCCGCGGCCCGCGGCATTGCGCGAAGGAGGGGGCGGCGATGTTCGGTGTGCCAAAGGCCTTGGCCAGGTGCCGCAGGAACGTGCCGCCGATCCCGTGGTTGAAGAGTGCCAGCGATTCCGGCCCATGCTTCTCCTTGATCTGAAGCAGCCGCTGCGCGATGTAGTCCAGCGCTTCGTCCCAAGTGGCGGTTTTCCATTCCTCATGGCCCCGCTCCCCGGTGCGGATCAATGGCGTGCGCAACCGGTCGGGGTCCGCGTAGGCTCCCACGCCGCCCGTGCCGCGCGGGCAGAGCCGGCCCTGGCTCAGCGGATCCAGCGGGTTGCCTTCCAGCTTCCACAATTGGCCATCCTGCACCTGGGCGATGGCCCCGCATTTCCAGAAACAGATATCGCAAAAGGTGGGAATGCTTCGCAGACCCTGGGTCGCCGCTGGGGCCTGGCCGGGCTCGATCTGCCCGGCGGTTCCGCCTCCTCCCATGCCCAAGCCCGCACCCGCCGCAGCGATGGTGCCGGCGGCAATCTTCAGAAATTTCCGGCGGGTAAGATGATTCATGCGCCTCTTTTCTGGGATTACGGGTCAACCAACCCTTCAACGTTCCTTTTAATGCTCGCAGCAGGATGGCTTGGTACCCTTGCCTTCAGGTTTCCCCCCGCAACAAGTCCCTTTGCCTACCCCCAATTTTGCCAAAATGGTTTCCGCTGGGCAAATGCCGGTGAATGCCGATTGAATGAGATTGCACCCCACGAAAACCGCCAGGAGCATCCACCACGGGCTGACAAAGTGTGCCAGCGCCACGCTGATCAGCACCATCGTTCCCGCCAGAACCCGGATTGCATTTTCCATCTTCATATACTTTTTCCTTTTCCGAAGATATTGAGTCTCGGGTGCGGAAAAGGTTACAGGATACTTTTCGGGGCTCCCGCCTACGCTCCAACTTGCAGTTCCACCGGGCCGGCAAACTGGAGCTTTCCCGTCCCAATGGGTTGCTGGGCGGTTGCCTTTCGTCCATGGCGGGACTGGATCGCGTTCCGTGGATGGCACCAAGCTAGCCCATTTTGGGGGACTATTCATGGTATGATCTCAATAGTAGTGGGCCAACGCATCCGGTGCGTTTTAAGCTCCCCAAACCTTCGGGACTATATAGTATGCACGGGAATGTGTGGGCGTGGAGCTAGGTTTGGTATGGCCATAATCCACGCGGGAGTAGGCTTGACCCACCGGTTAAAATATACGTTTGAAACGCGTGGACCACGGGGGTAGTAGGATTCGTGGTGGCTGGGCTGGTTGGTCGGCTGTCCGGGGCCTATTCGCCCCTGGCATCCAGGCCGGCCACTGTGGTGTTGACTAAAGCCAGTTGGGAGACTCCTGGGTTGGGTTTTCAGTAAGTGCAAATCACCCGGTAGAATCCGGAGGGGGCATTGGTTTGACAGTCGAGAAGGATCGAAAGCAGGCCGTTGGGGTTGGATTGGATTGGGGCGGGCAGATACTGCCAGGCGCCTTCGGAAAGGCTGGGCCGGAATTGGAGGAAATAACTGGCTCCAGGCTCCGCCGGGAAGGAGAGCTGGATATGGGAATTGCTGGCCTGGAACTGCTGGATGCTGAAATGGGAGGTCAAATCCGGCACCGGCAGGAACATGGCCTCGGTGATGGCACTCCAGCGCCCGTTGTATTTTGCGCGGGCGCGGAGGGTGCAGGCATTGGAAATAACCAATGGTTGGGTGAAGGTTTCCGCCAGCGGGTTGAGGGTGTCATCCGGGCGTCGGGGATCGCTGCCATCCCGGGTGTAGAGGATCGTGGCACCCGCATTGGTGTGGGTCATGGTCAATGCGAAGTTTTGGGGGACCCTGCCGCCCGGCGGAAGGAAGGCCGGGGCGCCCACCAGGGAGACCAGGCTCACGTTGCGGAAGCGCTGCAGGGCCAGGTTGCGCATCAGGGGCCAGTAGCCGTGCATCCAGGCTTCGTTGGCGAGCCATTCAACCTCGCGTTTGTAGGGTGGACTGGCCCGTTGGCTGTCGCCCCAGCGGGCGGACTCGGCCACCACGGCTTGGCCGATTTCCCGCGACCGCGCCAGCCAGCGTTGTTCATTGGCTTCCGTGGTGAACGCTCCGCCGCTGAAGAAGTGACGCTGCACGCGGTCGGCGAACCGCAGGCGGAAGGAGGCATTCTGCCGTAGCCGGCTGTAAAAATAGGCGGGGGTATTGAAGGCATCGACGAGTTCATAGCGCGGCCCCCAGGAAGTGGTGGTGCGCTGGGTGGAATTGTTGCTGATTTCCTGGTCCCAGGCGAAGAATTTAAAGCCCTGGCTCACCGGTCCTTTCCGGCGGGAGGCCCACCAATTATGGTTGGGCCAGTCATCGGCGCCGATGGCGATATGGAGGATCATGTAATCGATGAGGTTGTCCATATCGAGGTAAACCGGGTAAGCCGGATTACGGGTGCCATCGGGCCAGTTGCCCTGGATGCGCTGGTAGGCCGCTTCGGTGCTGAAACCGGCAGTAGCCAGCGCGGTCGCCTGATCCCAGGTGTCGCTGGAGCCGGCCACCACTTCCACGAAATCCTTGATCACGTCATAGTCCTCCTTGGCGCCTCCTAAATAGTCGGCCAGGAAGGCTACATCGGGATGCTCGACGAGGTTGTAGAGGCCCCAATACAGGCCATTGAGGTATAGCTGCACGAAGGTGCCGTGGCTGGAAGGCTGGCCCATGGCCAGTTGGGTGTCACGCACCCATTGGTCCCGGATATAGCTGGCTTGACGGCGTTGCCAGCGCAGGAAACCATCAGCGCCCGCGCCCCATTCGACACACGGCCAGGTGTCGGTGGAAAGGCCCTTGAACACGATTTCATCGAAGTGGTCCACCGGGGAATCCAGGAACAGTGGGAATTTCAGTGGCGATGGGCCGTATTGGGATTTGAAAACCAGCCGGACGGAATGTTTGGGGGTGAAGTCGTTTTGCCGGCTGATATTGCCATACATCCGTGCCCCGCAGTTGATCTGCCAGCCTGCCCCGCCGTCCGGGGGGATCCACTCGGCTGAGGCCGCCCGCTCCCAGGCCGTGCCGCGCTGGGTTGCGTTGGCGTAAATACCATTGGCCGTGGCGAACAGATCCTTGGGATCCATGGCGATGGATACGCTGGGGATCGCGCGGAGCGCCTCCCGGATCCCATAGCCGGGCAGCGTGTTGGTGACGATCCGTAGGTCCATCGCATAATCCGCCTGGTATCCATCAGGCCAGGTGGCGGGCAAACCCGTGGGACGCAAGGGTTGACGCTCCACATCGGCGGGAAACAAATAAGTGCAGGTGGCGGGCGCGCTGGGCTCAAACCCCGGCTTTAATCCGGCCGCCCGCAGGATGACGGTATGGCTGAGGCGCACCACGGCTGACGGGCCGGCCTCAGGGCTGGCGGCGGTCACACTGGTGCCATTGGTCAACGAGGGCGTGGAGCTGTTGGTGGTATAAACCAGGGTGGCTCCGGGAGTGTCGATTTGGATGGTGGTTTCCAAGGGCGTAGCATAAACGCCATGCGGCTGGCTGAATTTCGGCTGCGCCACAAAACCGGTGACGCCCAGGCCGTTGGGCCCGCCGGGAGTGGGCTGCGGCAGGTATTGCCGGGGGAAAGTTTTCAAGGGAACCAATTCGGGCCGCAGCAGGAAATCGGCGTTGGTGGTGGAGGTGTTCAGCCCGTGCAAGGCCAGGAAGTTGGTGCCGGCACGGAGCAGGGCGGCCGCGCCAGGCAGATCGATTTCCTCAAATTCCAGAGTTTTTGCCC
This sequence comes from uncultured Verrucomicrobiota bacterium, assembly GCA_903845125.1. Classification (GTDB taxonomy): domain Bacteria; phylum Verrucomicrobiota; class Verrucomicrobiia; order Limisphaerales; family UBA1319; genus CAIMWS01. Next base: position 8,831 of record CAIMWS010000270.1, on the reverse strand, counting down.
GGGAGCGCCCGCCGGTGGCGCAACTGTCGAATGACACGCTGGCCGGCGCGTTCCGGCGGGCTACTTCGGTGCCATTGATATAGGCAATGAAGCCGGCGTTATATTGGATCCGCAATTGCAGGGAGTCGAAGCTGGCGGGCGGCTGGAACTGGAAGGGTATCCGGACGTATACTGAGGGGCTGAGGTTGTGCATCAGCGCGGCTACATCCGTGGCGATGAAGGCTTTCAAGCTCGACAACGCCAGCGGGGAGGCGCCCATGGCCAGCGCGCGGATCTGGTCGGGGCTCAAAGCCTGATCCCAGATGGCGAAATCATCGATCAGGCCGGCATAGCTGGCGGAGCCACCCGGCATGGCGCCGATGGTCAGCCCATGCAGAACGGCCAGTGGGTAGTTGTTTTCGTCGTAATGAAACAGTTCGCCATTCTGCCAGATTTCCTTGCGGCTGCCATTTTTCAAAAGTACGTAATGATTCCACCGGCCTCTCCAATGGTTCGGATCCGGATCCGCTTTGAACATGCGCGCGGATTCCCCGCAGCAATCGCTGCCATTGCCGGTGTCCCAGTATATCACCGAATCGCCCCAGGGGATGTGCGCCTGGGCCGCGCGGGCCCCGCCGCCATCGGCATTTTCAGAAAACCAAAAAACGCTGGCATTGGCGGGCTGCGAGGACGCGCCCAGGATCCACAAGCTGATGGTCAGCGCGTTGTGGGTGGCGGCGGAGTCGAACACGCCTTTGGCGGCGTCCGCCACTTCCACCCGGGCTCCGGTGCCGCCCAGGCCGAAATCCAGCGCACGGTCGCCGGGCAAGCCGGTCCGGCCTTTGGCGTTGGCGGTGTATAGGGCGCCGATGATGGTGCCGTGGTGTTTTTTGCCGGAGGCATCCAGCGCCAGGTTGGTGTTGGTAGCGTTGTCAAAATTCCAGAAACCCACGGGCTGGAACGGATCGATTGTTGAACCGCTGTCGTAGCCAACGCCGGTGACGGCTGGTGTCCAGCCGTCGCTGGCTGAATCGTTGAATGGTTCGCTGGCGGCCGAGCCGGTCCAACGCCATCCCTCCAGACCGTTGGTGGGCACCCGAATCCGGGCGGCGGATCCGAGGGGAACCAGGCGGTTGGTCAGGACCTGCCGGCCCAGGCCGAAGGACACATCGGGGTATTGTGCGGCATTGTTGTATTCCGAAACGATGGTTGCGCCATCGGGTTTGACCAGGGCCAAATATTCACCGGCGCGGGCCAGTTGGAAACTGGCGTGCAGCTGGCCACTGGGATCGGTGGTCCCCCGGCCGGAGGCCAGCACGACAAGGAAGCCCCCCGGAGGCAGCGTCACGCTGGGGAAGATCCACTGGTCCAGGCGGGTGGGATCATCCGTCAGGCGCCAGCCCGCGAGGTTGACCTGGCTGCCGCCCCAATTCTGCAGCTCGATCCAATCCGGCGAATCGCCATAGGCATCCTTCAGGGTATGCTGGTTGCCGGCCATGAATTCGGTGATCGCCACCCGGTCCTCCTGCGCGATGGCTGTTTGTGCCATGACCGCCAGCAGCCAAGCGGTTATTGCCAATCCGTTCATCCTTTTTAAATTCGTTGGTTGAAACCGGCCAGGAGGTTACCGCCTCTCGCCCTGAAGTAAAAGTGCTGAATGTGAGGTTTTTTCAAATTTGCTGATGATTTCCGGAAGGTGAGTCCGTTGGACAGCATGGATCCTCCGGACCCGCAGGGATTGCTGGACCGTGGCGCTGATATTCTGGAAAGGCCCGTATTTTGGGCAGACATATTTGCCTGGCCCGCCGGTATGCCCAGGCCCAGGCGCGCCAGGCGCATGCTGCGCTTGCGAAAGCTTTTGATTCGGACGGCTATGAGACCTGCCAAAGTGTTGGCCGCGAGGGCCGTCCGGCAGGGAGGGGTTGCTTGGCTGTGTTTTTCCAGAGTCGGGAAATCGCCGAATCCGAGGTGTTGGCCAAGGGACGGGTTTGGATGTCGCGGTGCGAGCAAAACCGGACGGGTTTGGATTGCTAAAACCCATGGGAATATTAACTTGGCTATATGGATAAGCATAATGCTGTCGCATCGCACTGGTGTGCCAAGTTCGATGAGGATGGGCTGCAAAAGTGGGCCCATGGCCTGCGCGCCCAACTGGCGGCACCCCAAGTGACTTTGGGACTGGTATTTATGGCTCCCCAGCTGCAGGCGCATGCACAGGCCATCCTGGAAATCCTGCGTCTGCACGCCCAGGTGCCGCTCCTGGTAGGCTGCACCAGCGAGTCGTTGATCGCCTTGGACAAGGAATATGAGAACCTGAATGGACTGGTGCTGGGGCTTTATTATCTGCCCGGCGCCCAGTTGCAGGCCTGCCGGGTGACCGGGGACCAGGTGGAAGAGGCGAATGGTCCCGGGTATTGGCACCTGGAGACGGAGGTCAAGCCGGAGCAATGCAACGGCTGGCTGGTCTTTGCAGATCCTTTTCACCTGGACATGGAGCGGATGATCTTGGGTTGGAACGAAGCCTATCCCGGCCTGCCGATCATCGGCGGATTGGCCAGCGGCATGGAAAACGAAACCCGCACCTGGGTTTTTTTGAATGGGGAGGTTTACGATTCGGGCGCGGTGGCGGTGTCGTTCGGCGGGGCGGTTCAGATCAAAAGCGTTATTTCGCAGGGTTGCACTCCGATCGGTGAGACCTGGATCATCACCAAAGCGGAACGCAACCTGATCCTGGAAATCGGCAAACGGCGCGCCTACGAAATCCTCCTCGAGATGTTCCATCGGATGTCACCCGAAGAGCAGCAGAAAACGCGGGGCAACGTGCTGGTGGGGTTGGCCATCAACGAGTATCTGGAGGATTTCCATCGGGGCGATTTCCTGGTGCGCAATTTGCTGGGCGCGGATCCCCGGTCGGGAATCATCGCGGTGGGGGCCACGCCGCGGCAGGGCCAGACGGTGCAATTCCAGCGCCGGGATGCGGAAGCGGCCACGGAGGACATGTCTGAATTGCTGAAGCGGACGCAGCAAAAACTGGGCGGCCAAACCATTTATGGCGGCTGCTTGTGCTGTTGCAATGGGCGCGGCAGCCGGCTGTTTGGGGCCCAACACCACGATGCCGCCCTGGTGAATCAGGTTTTGGGGCAAATGGGCCTGACCGGATTTTTCTGCAATGGGGAAATCGGGCCGGTCGGGGAGCGTAATTTTTTGCATGGTTATACAGCCTCCCTGGCGTTGTTTGTGCCCAAGCCTTGACGGCGCCACCCGCCTGCGGCGGCGCCATGGTTTTGCCAAAATGCTGGCCAAACAGCCGTTCCAAGTCTAGCTTATGAGCCGCATGATGTCTTTACCGAAACCGGATGTGATCCTGACCCACGAGAGCGATTTGGATGGGTTGGTGGCGGGCCTGTTGCTCCAGCGCTTGGCAGCGCGATCATTTGGTGAGGAGCCCCGGTTGGAAATGTATCACTACGATTCCTGGAAGCAGCGGCCGCTGAAAGAGAACGCGGCCTGGGTGGCGGATTTTACTTTCGAGGATCGCCTGGACAAAGCCAACTGGGTGGTTTTTGACCACCACCCGACCCAATGCATTCCCAAGTATGCGCGTTTGATCCATGATCCCGCCAAGTCAGCGGGTTCGTTGGTTTATGATTGGTGCTGCCAGCATGGATTGGGTTCGCCGCCGCTGGAACGCCTCGTGCACCTGAACAATGTGGCGGATTTGTATTTAACGCAGGATCCTGATTTTTTTACCGCCCTGGATTACGCCGGGCTGGTCAAGACCTACCAATTCCGCAATCTGCATTCCTTGATTGGCAACCAGTTGGAGAAGCTGCTGGATCACCCGTTGCTGGAGGTGATGGCGGTCAAGCGGCGGGTGGAGGATCCGCTGGGATTTGCCTGGTGCAAGGAGCATGTGTCCGCGTTAAGCCCCACCGTGGGTTACGTGGAAACCTTGTTTGGCGATTCAAATTACATCCTGCACCAATTGCTGGAACAGCAAGCGACCCCGTTTTCGGCCTTGCTGACGTTGTTGCGCAAGTCCAATGGCTTGGTGGTGGTAAGCGTGCGCAGCCGGAATGGGGAGGCGATCAAAGTGGCCAGCCTGCTGCAGGGTGGGGGACACGCCAATGCCGCGGGCGCCACGCTGCCGCGCTCGGTGCAGCGCATCCCGGACGCGGTGGCTTACCTCAAGAAAGTCCTCAATCCCGCCCCGGCGCCAGTCCTGCGGGGAGCGGCCGATTTGGACAGCGCTTTTTAAGCCGGCATCCGGCCCGGCGGCCGCCCGCGGACGGCTTGGAACAACGCGAGGCACTTTTCCCGTTGTTCCTCGTGCAACACCACCCGGGCCGGGTAATTGCTTTTCGCGCTTAAAACGAGCTGGTGGTTCCACGGTTGGTGGATGTGGCGGCCGGGCAGGGCGGCCAGTTCCGGAATCCACTGCCGCACGAATTCGCCTTGGGGATCGAATTTCTCCCCCTGGAGCACTGGATTGAAAATGCGGAAATAGGGGGCGGCATCCGTGCCGGTCCCGGCGCTCCACTGCCAGCCGCCATTGTTGGCCGCCAGGTCGCCATCCACCAGGTTCTGCATGAAATAGCGCTCGCCCCAGGGCCAGGGCAGGAGGAGATCCTTGGCCAGAAACATCGAGACGATCATGCGGTTGCGGTTATGCATCCACCCGGTGGCGTTCAGGCACCGCATGGCTGCATCCACAATGGGATAGCCAGTCCTGCCTGAGCACCAGCTTTGAAAAAGGTTTTCGTCGGACTGCCACTGCAACCGGTCGTATTCCGGGCGGAAACAGCCGGTGGCCACGTGCGGGTAATGCGCCAGGATTTGCAGGTAAAATTCCCGCCAGACCAACTCGTTGAGGAACACCTCCACACTTTTGTTTTGGACCGGAGTGGCCGGTTTGCGCACGCGCTGGACGGCCTCCCAGATGGTGCGGATATTGATGGTCCCAAAATGCAGGTGAGGTGATAATTGGGAGGTGCCTTCCACGGCCATGAAGTTGCGCGCGGGTTCGTAATCAAACAGGCGCTCGCTCACAAACCGGTGCAGCAAATCCCGGGCGGCTGATTCTCCGCCGCAGGGGATTTTCTGCCGCAGCGGAAAGCCGAGGCTGGCCGAGGTTTGAGGGATATCGAGCGAGGCAGTGGGTTTGGTTTTATGGCTGGCGGCGGGAATCCGGGGGCGCGGGGCGGGTGGCGTTTTCGCCCGCCAGGCTTTGGCAAAGGGGGTGAAAACGGAATAAACCGTGCCGGTGCGGGTGAGCACTTCACCGTCCTCCCACATTACGGCGTCCTTGAAAACCTCGAAGCCTATCCCCCCGGCGTTCAGGAGATTGAAAATCCGCCGGTCACGCTGCTGACAATGGGGTTCGTAATCCCGGTTGCAAAAAACGGCCTCCGCCTGCACCTCCCGGCAAAAACGGGGTAATTCGTTTTCGGGCAGCCCTTTCCGAACCGTCAGTCGGAAGCCCAGGCCGGATAATGCGCCAGCCAGCTCGCGCAGGGAATCCAGCAGAAAGGAGATACGCGCGGCGCCCATATCCGGGGCGTTTAAAATGGAATCGTCGAGGATGAACAGTGGGTAAACCTGTTCGCCCCGTTTTATGGCTTCATAGAGAGCGGTATTGTCCGCTACTCGCAAATCGCGCCGGAACCAATGCACTACACTTTTCATGGTTTGCTCAAGGGCGTTGAATGGTGCCATCCCAACCGCGCAAGCGGCCCCATTGCAGGTCGAAGGGAGGCTCGTCTTTCACAGGAAATTTGGCCGCCAGTTTTTCATCCAGGTCGATGCCCAATCCCGGTTGCTCATTGCACAGCATCAGGCCGTTTTTGACTTCCGGCGTCCCGGGGAATACTTCTTTGACGGTGTCGTTGAAGAGGGTGCATTCCTGGATGCCGAAATTCCAGGTGGCGAGATTGAGGTGGACCTGGGCGGCGTGGCCCACCGGAGAGGTGTCGCCAGGTCCATGCCAGGCGGTGCGGACGCGAAAAAAGTCGCACAAGGCGGCAATTTTCCGGGCGGCACTGACTCCCCCCACCTGGGATAAATGGCAGCGGATGAAATCGATCAGCCGGCCGCTGACCAATTCCAGCCATTCGTTCGGATTATTGAACAATTCGCCCATCGCGATGGGGGTGGCGCACTGTTGCCGTAAAAGTTTGAAATAGCCAGCGTCCTCGGGCGCGAGGGGGTCTTCCAGGAAAAACAAGCGGTAGCGCTCCAGTTCCTTCGCCAGGCCGATGGCGTCGATGGGCGCCAACCGTTCGTGGATGTCGTGCAGCAGTTGGACTTCATCCCCCACTTTTTGCCGAAGGTAATCAAACAACTTGGGGACCGAGCGCCGGTAAGCGCCGGGATCAAAGAGATCCCCCTGGAAATGATCGCTGCCCGGCGATGGGGAGCCGCCACCTCCGGCGCCGTAATTGCTATTGCCGCGCAAGCCCAGTTGCACGCGGATGTGGCGGCAGCCCTCCGCCATGATTTTGAGGACGCTGTCGGCCACAGCCTCGAGGGAGTTGCCACTCGCGTGGCGGTAAATCGGCACCGCCGTGCGGCACTTGCCGCCCAGCAGTTGGTAAAGCGGCAAGCCCGCCCGCTTGGCTTTGATGTCCCACAAGGCGGCATCGACACCGCTGAGCGCATTCATGAGCACCGGACCATTCCGCCAATAGGAACTTTGATACATGCTTTGCCATAAATCCTCGATATGGTCCGGATTTTTGCCGGCCAGGAAAGGGGCCAGGTATTGGTCCACCGCGGTGGCCACGGTGCGGATGCGCTGGGTGAAGGTGGCGCAACCCAAGCCATACAAACCGGGTTCGCTGGTCTCCACTTTCACCACGCACAAGCGGATTCTCCCCGGACTGGTGAGGATGGCTTTGACTTTGGTTATTTTTAGGCGGCCCGCCGGGGGAGAACTTTCGGCGGCCAGGCCGGGCGGTTCCAGGAGGCGGGGGCCACCGCACACCAAACCCGCCAGGGCGGTACCTTTGGTCAAGCGATTGAGAAAATGGCGTCGATTCATGGGGGGGATCCTTTCAGGTGGGTTGCCATGGTGCAGCGGTTCCGGTCACTTGCCCAGGATGGGGATGATGCCGGGAAAAACATAAGCATACAATAGAACCAGCAGGCCAACCAGGGTGGCCAGGGCGATGCTGTGTTTGAAAACCGCCTTGAAGATCGCAGCTTCCTTGCCTTCCTGCCGGGTGGAAGTGCTGGCCACCACGATCGATTGGGCGTCGATCATTTTGCCCATGACCCCCCCGGCGCTGTTGGCGGCGGCCATCAGGATGGGGCTCAGGTGTAGTTGTTCGGCGGTCACTTTCTGCAGGTTGCCGAACAGGGCATTGGAGCCGGCATCAGTGCCCGTCAGCGCCACGCCCAACCACCCAAGCAAAGTGCCGAAAAGCGGGTAAAGCCAGCCGGTGTGGGTAAGGCTGAGGCCGAGGACGGTGTCCATTCCTGCATAACGGGTCACGTAGGCCAGGCCCACCATGAAACTGATGGCGAGCAGGGAGGGGATGAGTTGGCGGAAAGTCTGTCCCAGGATGGTGACTATTTTGCGGGCCGGCATGCCCAACAGCCAGGCCGACAATAAGGCGCCCGCGAATACGGCCGTGCCCGGCAGGGACAGGACGTTCAAATCCATGATTGCCGATTCCGGGTTGGGCCCCGGTGCCACCGGGGGGATGCGGATCACCGCGTTATGGAGGTCATGCCAGGGAAAGCTCAGGGCGGCGATTTTCAAATACTTGTTCAAGGATGGCATCCCACAGACGAAAATGAAAATCGAGGAGAGGATGAACGGGGACCACCCTTTCATCACGTTCCAGGCGTCATGTTTTTTTAGGATAATGGCCGATTCCTGGATGGTCATGAGATTCCTGGGCCGCCAGACCTTGAGAAAAGCCACCATGACCAGCAGGGAGAAAATGGCGGCCACGATATCCACCAGGCTCGTATCCATGTAATTAGACCAGCAGAACTGCATCAGGGCGAAGGACCCGCCACTGAGCACCAGCGCGGGAAAAACCTCCCAGGTCCGCCGCCAATCCACCATGCTGCGGACCAGCCACAAGGGCAGAATGAGCGAGAACGGCGGCAGGATCCGGCCCACCATTGCGTTCAAGGCGGGTTCGGGCAGATCGGTTACCAAGGCCAGCACGCGGACCGGATTGCCGACGCCCCCCCAGGCCACGGGCGCGGTATTGGCCAGCAGGCACACCGTGGCGGCCTGGAAAGGCGGAAAACCCAGCCCAATCAGAAAGGCCCCGGCGATGGCCACCGGCGCGCCGCCGCCCCCGGTGCCTTCCAGGAACGCGCCGAAACAAAAAGCGATGAGGATCACCTGGATCCGGCGGTCCGCGGAAAGCGTGGCGATGGATTCTTTCATCACCTGGAACTGGCCGGTTTCAACGGCGACATGGTATAGGAAGATGGAGGCGATGATGATCCAGGCGATCTTGAGGAAGCCAAACACAAAGCCGAGCAGGGCGGATTGGGCAATCAGCGTGGCGGGCATATGGAACACCACGGCGGCCAGGCCCACGGCCATGATCATCCCGCTCAACGCGGAAATCCAGACCCGCTTTTTAAGCGCCAGCAACACGAAGAACAGCGTCAGCACCGGCAGGGCTGAGATGAGCGTGGAGAGGACCCAGTTGTTAAAAGGATCGTAATTTTGGCGCCAGCTCACAATTTGACACAAATGGATCATGCGGGTTGTTTTCGCTATGCTGCTTCGCGATCCTGAAAAGTCCGCGGCCCCAGGTCAAGCCAATCCCGCTTTCATGGTTTATGAAAAAGCCCATCTGCTCCAACCCATGACTTGGATCAAG